>NZ_JBQDYF010000009.1:0-161476 GCF_052044135.1 Salinisphaera sp. RV14 | reverse complement strand
CTATATCAGGACTGGAGCTAATGTATCTGACCCCTTTATCCCCGCTATATCAGGACTGGAGCTAATGTATCTGACCCCTTTATCCCCGCTATATCAGGACTAGAGCTAATGTATCTGACCCCTTTATCCCCCGTTGTGCCCATTGGCCACTAACTAATCCGGTTTTCGGGTTTAACTACTTCATCACAATAAAAAAGGCGACTGATCAGATCAGTCGCCTTGGAAAATTATTGTCAAGTAACCAGCAGGCTAGCTGGCCGTGCTGGTACAGGATCCAGGGAGGTATTTAGAATTTGCATCACTAGTACAACGCCACTGGACACTACCTCCAGTTGCACTGCCACTACTTCCCCCGAAGGCCGTAAAAGAGCTTCCCGAGCCTTCGCCTGCTTGCAGGCTTAGCGTTTTCCCACTTATTCCAGAGGAAACGCCGCTAGACTTCATGGTGGCAGTGATCTTACAACCAGTCGCTACGGTGACATTGTCTACATAGGTGCCATTAATGTTGGTAGCAGCCGAAGCGTGCATATCGCTGTTGTTCGTCGGACAAGAGCCGTTTTGCGAGTAATACTCCATCAGATTGGTCTTGAGTCCGCTGGCCAAGCTGAGTGCTTCACTCATCTGGGATCGAGCTACATAATTCTGATACTGCGGAATAGCGATCGCCGCGAGAATGCCGATGATCGCGACCACGATCATCAGTTCGATCAGTGTGAAGCCTTGTTGCTTCTTCATTGCGGGTTCCCCCTTGAGTGCTAAAAATAGTCATGTCGACTGGACGCACGCATATGGAAGCACGAGTTGTGCCAGTCGGGAATCGCAGTGTAATCAGAATGTTGGCCTGAACGCCAGGGCGCCATTTGATGCTGCAGGCGTCAGAGAGTGACGCAACGCGTCACTTGCGGGCCGTGTTAGCGGCCGCGGTAGGTGATGCGCCCCTTCGTGAGGTCGTAGGGGGTGATCTGGACGGTGACGCTGTCGCCGCGCAGGATTCGGATGTAATGCTTGCGCATCTTGCCGGAGATGTGGGCGGTCACGATGTGGCCGTTTTCCAGCTTCACGCGGAATGTGGTGTTGGGCAGCGTCTCGACGACGGTGCCTTCCATCTCGATGTGGTCTTCTTTTGCCATTAGCTCCTGATCTCTTGCTCTGCGCGGTTTGACGCGCCGAATTATCTGCCATGTGCGCGCGGGGTTCAATCGCGCTGTGGATACGGCGGCTCGCGCCCCGGTTTTAAGCGACCGGCGCATCAATGGCTTAGTTGGTACGTGATGTATTGGTGCGCTGGTTTTTTTCAAGATGCGCCGGGTCCCGGGGCGCGTCGATGGTGAAATGCCAGGGCCATTCGGGGGGCGCGGCGGGTTCCGGCTGGCGGATGGCATCCAGAAAATGCGCGCGCGGGATGTCGATCGCGCCCATGCGATACAGATGCGGTGAACCCACCTGGCCGTCGAGATAGCGATAACCCCAGGCATGGAGTTGGCGCGCGAGCCACGTCAGCGCGATCTTGCTGGCATCGGTGGCCGTGCTGAACATGGATTCGCCGAAGAACACGCGCCCGCGGGCGACGCCGTACAGGCCGCCGATGAGTTCACCCTCGCGCCATACTTCGACCGAATGGGCATGGCCGAGTTCGTGCAGCCGGATGTAGGCCGCCCGCATTTCGGGGCCCAGCCAGGTGCCTTCGCGATGGGCACGCAGCGCGGCGCATTGCTGGATGACGCGGCAAAACGCGTGGTCGAGCGATACGGCATAGTCCGGCCGCGCGAGCGTGCGTTGAAAGCGCCGCGAGACCCGGACGCCGTCCGTGGGAAATACGGTACGCGGGTCCGGCGACCACCACAGAATGGATTCGTCCGGGTTGTACCAGGGGAATATGCCGAGCGAATAGGCGCGAAGCAGGCGCTGGGGCGAGAGGTCGCCGCCCATGGCGAGCAGGCCGTTGGGTTCTTCCAGGGCCAGCTCGGGATCGGGAAATGCGCCGTCCGGCTGGTTGGGGTCCAGCCAGTAGAGTCGGAGGCCACTCACGGCGGTGTCGCCGGTGCTTGTTCGAAATTGCAGCGCTGGCGTTGTTCGGCCTCGAAGTCCGCCATCATGGCGGCCTCGCGTTCCACGAAGTCGCCGATGGCGTGTTCCAGCCGCGGATCGGCGATCACATGCGTGGACCAGGTGGCGACCGGCTCGAAACCGCGCCGTATCTTGTGTTCGCCCTGGGCGCCGGCATCGAAGCAGGCCAGCCCGTGTTCGATGCAGTATTCGATGCCGGCGTAGTAACAGGTCTCGAAATGCAGGCTGTGGTAATCGGTCTCGCAGCCCCAGTGACGACCGTACAGCGTGTCGGCGCTGCGCATCATGAAGGCCATGCCCACGGGGTGGTCGTTGTGGTAGGCGATGAAGAACAACACCTGATCGCGCAGGCGCGTCGTCAGCTCGGCGAAGAATGCGGGGGTCAGATACGGATCCTGGCCGCGGATGGCGTAGGTGCGGTCATAGAATGCGTAGAGCGTGTCCCACAGTGCCGCCGGGATCTCATCCGGGCGGCGTACGACGACGGCCACGCCGGCATCGGTCATGCGGCGGCGCTCGCGCCGGATTTCCTTGCGCCGTTTGGACGAGAGTTGCTGCAGGAATGCATCGAAATCGGCGTAGCCGCGGTTGAACCAGCGGTACTGGCAGCCGCGGCGGGCGTGCGCATCGGCGCCGAGCATGGCCGCGGTGGAGCCGTCGTCACCGAACAGGCTGTGCAACGACGATACGCCCATGTGCTCGGGCAGTTTGGCCAGCGCCCCGGCCAGCGCGCGGCGCGCGCCATCGTCGCGGGCCAGCAGGCGCGGACCGGAGACGGGCGTGAACGGCACGGCGTTGAGCAGTTTCGGGTAGTAATTCAGCCCGACCTGGGCATAAGCGTTGGCCCAGGCGAAATCGAATACGAATTCGCCCATGGAATGATCTTTCAGATACAAGGGTGCCGCGGCAACGAGGGCGCCGTCGTCGGTGCGCAGCAAGGCATGGGCCGGCTGCCAGCCGAGCTCCGGCGACACGCTGCCGCTGGCTTCCAGCGACGCCAGAAAACCGTGCTGGATGAACGGCTGGTCGGTACCACAGAGCGCATTCCACTCGGCGGCATCCACATCGAGAATGCTTTCGGCCTGCGTCAGTGTCGCCATGATATCGGGGGTGGAATGAAGCGCCGCCCGGCCGGGCGCCCTTGGAACACGCGGGCATCCGCGCCCATCAATTCAGGGCATAACTCCGGGGCAGGGTGTCGCGCAGCGCGAATTGCACGCAGGCGTCGTGCTCGAATTCGTTGAGTTCGTCCTGGGCATCGTGCGCGCGATCGGCCTCGGTCAGGCGTCCGGCATCATCGAATTTCACGATGGCGCCCAGGGTCTTGACCTGGATCTCGCCCTCGTCGTTGGCTTGATCGTCGAAGGCGACCTGTACATAGCGCAACTGCTGCTCGGCGAAGCGGGGCAGATCGCGCTTGCCTTCAGCAACCGCCGATGCCTCGTCTTCGGTGAACTCCTCCATCGCGCCGTCTTCGGTAAGCAGGAAATGGCGGACCGACATCGTTACCTCGTATTAGCCTCTTGTGTCGTCGATATTGGCGCAAACAGCCTGAATTCAAGGGTCTGCGCCGACGCTCACAACAGCTAGCAATGAGCCTCGGTTACACTATGCGCATGAGGACTACGGAACCACAACCCATCGACTTCGATCGCCTCCGTGGAGCGCAGCGGTAATGGCCAGGGCAGCGAGCAGGCAGGGCAAGGCGGATTCCGCGTCCAAGGCCGCCAAGGCCGGCCCCAAAAGCCGCGCACGCAGTGCGGCCAACGACGTCGACGCGGCGCCGAGCGCCTATCGCCAGCGTCTCGGCCGCTTGTTGCGTGAAGCGGCGCTGTTCATCGCCATGGCGATCACGCTGTTTCTGCTGGCGGCGTTGATCTCATACAACCCGGCCGACCCGGGCTGGTCCGATAACGGCAACGGCACCGCGGTGCACAATCTGCTCGGGGTGCCCGGCGCCTGGTTTGCGGATGTCCTGCTCAGCCTGTTCGGTTATCTCGGGTTTATTTTTCCGTTTCTGGTGCTTTACGGCGGTTGGCTGATTTTCGTCGATCGCAAGCGGCCGAGCGGCGAGCTCATGTCCAAGAGTATCCGGGCGGGTTCGTTGTTGCTGTGCCTGATTTCGGCCTGCGGCCTGGCCTGGTTGATATTCGGCGGCATTCAGGCGACCGGTCTGCCCCAGGGCAGCGGCGGGGTCGTGGGCGTGGCCGCGGCGCGCCCGCTGGCCGGCGTGATCAACATGATCGGCGCGGCCTGGGCCTTGACCACCGTGTTCGTGATCACGCTTTCCATGGGGCTCGGTTTTTCCTGGCTGGCGGTGGCCGAACGCATCGGCCATTTCGTGCTGGGTGGGGCCATCGGCATGCTGATGGCGATGGTCGACCGCGTCGGCGCCTGGCGCGCGAACCGGGCCGAACGCGCGGCACAGCGCGCCGCGGCGCCGCCGAAACCCAGCAGGCGCGAGAGACGACGCGACAAGAAACGCAAGGCGCCGACCCTGGACCCCGGCGAGACTGCGCCGAAGCCCGCCGCGGCCTCGCCGGAACCCGCCGCCGGCCGTGGCTCCGTTGCGGTCAAAAAGCCCGGGAAGAAAGACAAGAGCAGCAAGAACAAGGCGACCCAGCTCGATCTGCCGATCAGCGAACAGCCGGTCGATGTGCCCCGGTACGATCCCGAACGCGACAGTCCGATTCCGCCCATTGAGCTGCTGGATCCCGCGCGTGAGCCCAAGAGCGACCAGGACGAGGCCGTGCTGCAGCATATGTCGGCGCAGCTCGAACAGCATCTGGCGGATTTCAACGTACAGGCCAAGGTAGTGGCGGTGCAGCCGGGCCCGGTGGTCACGCGCTTCGAGATCGACCCGGCGCCGGGCGTGAAGGTCAACCAGATCTCCAATCTGTCCAAGGATCTGGCGCGGGCGATGTCGACCACCAGCGTGCGCGTGGTGGAGGTGATCCCGGGCAAGTCGGTGGTGGGCCTGGAGATCCCCAATGCCGATCGCGAGATCGTCGCGCTGCGCGAGATTCTCGACTCGGCGCGTTATGCCAATGCCACGTCGCCGCTCACGCTCGCACTCGGCAAGGACATCGGCGGCAGCCCGGTCACCGCCGATCTGGCCAAGATGCCGCATATGCTGGTGGCCGGCACCACGGGTTCGGGCAAGTCGGTGGCGGTGAACGCCATGATTCTGTCGATCCTGCACAAGGCGACGGCCGAAGAGGTCCGCCTGATCATGATCGACCCGAAGATGCTCGAGCTTTCGGTCTACGAAGGCATCCCGCATCTGCTGGCGCCGGTGGTCACCGACATGAAGGACGCGGCCAACGCGCTGCGCTGGTGCGTGGGCGAGATGGAGCGGCGCTACAAGCTCATGGCCGCGCTCGGCGTGCGCAACATGGCCGGCTTCAACACCAAGGTGAAAAAAGCCATCGAGGCCGGCCAGCCGATCGAGGACCCGATCGCGAAGAACGCGCAGTCCAACGAGGCCGCCGAGGCCGGCGAAGAGCTGCCGACGCTCGTGCCCCTGCCGGCGGTGGTGATCATCGTCGACGAGCTGGCCGACATGATGATGGTGGTCGGCAAGAAGGTGGAAGAGTTGATCGCGCGTATCGCGCAGAAGGCGCGCGCGGCCGGGCTGCACATGATTCTG
Organism: Salinisphaera sp. RV14; assembly: GCF_052044135.1. Taxonomy (NCBI): domain Bacteria; kingdom Pseudomonadati; phylum Pseudomonadota; class Gammaproteobacteria; order Salinisphaerales; family Salinisphaeraceae; genus Salinisphaera; species Salinisphaera sp. RV14. Next base: position 155,760 of record NZ_JBQDYF010000009.1, on the reverse strand, counting down.
GCCACGCAGCGCCCGTCGGTGGACGTAATCACCGGCCTGATCAAGGCCAATATCCCGACGCGTGTCGCCTTCCAGGTGGCCTCTAAGATCGATTCGCGCACCATTCTCGACCAACAGGGCGCGGAAAGCCTGCTCGGCCACGGCGACATGCTCTATTTGCCGCCCGGCACCGGGTTTTCCAATCGCGTGCATGGCGCTTTCGTGGACGACCATGAAGTGCACAAGGTGGTGGAATACCTCAAGCAGACCGGCCGGCCCGACTATATCGAGGAGATTCTCGAAGGCGGCGCCGGTGATGCCGAGGGCGGCGCGGACGGCGAGGACGATGTCGAGGCCGATCCGCTCTACGATCAGGCGGTCGCCATCGTGCTCAAGTCGCGCAAGGCATCGATTTCCTACGTACAGCGCCGGCTGCGCGTGGGCTACAACCGCTCGGCGCGGCTGATCGAACAGATGGAGAATGCCGGCGTCGTCGGCCCGGCCGAAGGCAGCGGTGGGCGTGAGGTGCTGGCGCCGGCGCCGCCGGACGACGACTGATGCGCGCCCCGCAGGACAATTCAGGCATGATTCACGGCAGTGTCGCCACGCTCGCCGGCATCATCGCCATTCTAGTTGGCGGCGGCCATCGAGTTGCCCGCCCGTGACATCGAGGATTCAGGTATGCGGATGACCCGCTGGCTCATCGCGTTTGTGATGCTTTTCTGCGTTGCCGGTCTGGCCCAGGCCGAGTCGGGGTCCAAGGCCCTCCAGGGTTTCTACAACAAGGTCAATACGCTGTCGGCCGATTTCCAGCAGGTCCAGCGCGACGACAACGGCAATATCGTGCAGCAGGCCAGCGGCACGTTCCTGCTGTCGCGGCCGAAGAAATTCCGCTGGGAATACAAAAAGCCCTACAAGCAGATCATTGTCAGCAACGGCAAGGTCTTCAAGTTCTACGATGTCGATCTGGCGCAGGTGACGGTGCGCGATATCGGCGCCACGCTCAAGGCGACCCCCGCGCTGCTGCTGACCGGCGGCGAAGCCCTCAATGACGCGTTCAAGATCACCAATGGCGGCCAGCGCGACGGGCTGACCTGGGTGCACCTGACACCCAAGGCCAAGGACACCGATTTCAAATCCGTGGATCTGGGTTTGAAGAACGACGTACCGGCGCTGATGAAGCTGCACGACCACCTCGGACAGACCACCAGCATCAACTTCGGCAACGTCAAGATTAATCCGAAAATCCCGGAATCCAAGTTCACCCTGAAGGTGCCGAAAAACGTGGAAGTGGTGGACGGCCGCGCGAATGGGAATGGCGGGCAGGGTGCCTCGCGTTGAACCCGCACCGGGTGCGGCGGCTGTGGTGGGCGCTCGGTCTGGTTTTGTGCGCGATCTTCGTCTATGGCTGCCTGATGCCGAACCCGCCGTCCGCGCCGGGCATCCCATTTTTCGATAAATTCGAACACGGCTCGGCCTTTCTCGTCATGGGCGCCTGGTTCGGCGCGCTGTATCTGCGCGCGCCGCTACGCGTACTGCTCGCGCTTTCGGTTTTTGCGGCGGCGACCGAACTCATGCAGTGGGCCAGCGGCTACCGCGATGGCGACCCGTACGACTGGATGGCCGATACGGCCGGGGCGGTCGTGGCCCTTGTACTGCTTCGCCTGTTGGATATTGACTGGGTCGCATGGGTGGCCACCCGTCTGGGTACGGCAGGCCGAAAGCGCGCCTGATTCCGGGCGCGCCCGGTGCGCCCCAGTGTTACATTCGCGCGATATCGAACGACAGCGCGACCGGCCTGGCCGGCGCGCGTTCCGCATTCATAGCGCAACACAGACTATCTCGTGTCAACACAACAGGAAATCGACTTGGCGACCGGCGCGGAGCCGAGCGCGCGGCCGCTGGCGGATCGCATGCGCCCCGCGACGCTGGAAGAATACGTCGGCCAGACGCATATCTTGGGGCCGGACAAGCCGCTGACGCGCGCGCTGGCCGCCGGGCGCATCCATTCCATGATCCTCTGGGGCCCGCCGGGCACCGGCAAGACGACGCTGGCACGCCTGCTCGCCGCGCGCGTGGCGATGCGCTTCGTGCAGATTTCGGCCGTCATGGCCGGCGTCAAGGACATTCGCGCCGCGGTCGCCGAGGCCCAGACGGCACAACAGGCAAGCGGCGAGGGCACGCTGCTGTTCGTCGACGAGGTGCATCGCTTCAACAAGGCGCAACAGGATGGCTTGTTGCCCTACGTCGAGGACGGCACCCTGGTCCTGGTCGGGGCGACGACCGAGAATCCCTCGTTCGAGGTGAATAACGCGTTGCTCTCGCGCACCCGAACCTACGTACTGCGGGCACTGGATGCCGACTCGATCCGACTTTTGATCGACCGGGCGCTGAGCGATTCCGAGCGCGGGCTCGCCGGGCTCGGCGTGACCATGGACGATGCGCTGCGCGATCAACTCGCCGCGCGATCCGACGGCGATGCCCGCCGGGCGCTGAACCTGCTCGAACTGGCCGCCGAGATTGCCGCCGGCACCGACGAGCGCGTCGTGACCCAGGCCGAGCTGGAAGAAGTACTCAGCGCGGGCCTGCGCCGTTTCGACAAGGGCGGCGATTACTTCTACGACCAGATGTCGGCGCTGCACAAGAGCGTGCGCGGCACCGACCCCGATGCCGCCCTGTATTGGTTGTCGCGCATGCTCGAGGCCGGTGCCGATCCGCGCTACGTCGCCCGGCGCGTCACGCGTATGGCCAGTGAGGATATCGGCAACGCCGACCCGCGCGCCCTGCGTATCGCCCTCGATGCCTGGGAAACCTACGAACGGCTCGGATCGCCGGAAGGTGAGCTGGCGATCGCGCAGGCGGCGGCCTACATGGCCTGTGCGCCCAAGTCGAATGCGGTGTACATGGCCTTCAACGCGGCCTGGGCAGATGCCAGGAACCGCGGCTCGCTGGAAGTGCCGATGCACATCCGCAACGCCCCCACGCGCCTGATGAAGGATCTCGGCTACAGCGAAGGCTACCGCTACGCCCACAACGAGACCGAGGCCTATGCCGCCGGAGAAACCTACCTGCCGGAAGCGCTGGTCGGCACGCGCTACTACGAACCGGCCCCGCGCGGCCTCGAGATCAAGATCGGTGAAAAGCTGAGACGGCTGCGCGAGCTCGACGCCGGCCAGGACCCGCGCCAGACCCGAAGCCATCCCGGCGAAAACGACGCTGTCGATGGCACATCCAACGACGCCTGAGCCCGGACCCGTCCACGTCGACCGACCTGCAGGCCGCTCCGGCACCGGCGATGGGCCGGGCCACCGGGCATGGCCTGTCGGCTTACGGCCCAAGCCGACCTACGCGTGTTGGTCGGCGGCGATGATGCGCTCGGCGACGTCCGCGAGGCCGTGGCCCACAATGTCGGGGCGCTCGCCGGCGGCATTGAGCGAGCCGTCGCCGCGGGCGACGAAGGCGGCCTTGAGGCCGGCGCGTAATGCGCCGGTGACGTCCCAATCGTGGCAGGCGATCAGGCGCAGGGATTCGGGCGTGGCGTCCAGGGCCTTCAGAGCGACGCCATATGCCGCCGGATGCGGCTTGTAACAGCCGGCGCCGGCCACCGAAAGCACGTTGTCGAATGCCGCATCGAGGCCGGCGTTGGTGAATTGGGCATCGACGGTCGATTGGGCGGAATTGGTCAGCGCGGTCAGCGTGAAGCCGGCCGCGCGCAGTCGCGCCAGGGCAGGGCGTACATCGTCGTGCGGCGCCAGCGTGGCGACGGCGTCGAAAACGCGTTGGCGTTGACCGGCATCAAGTGCGATCTCGCGCCGGGTGGCCAGTTGATCCAGGCAATGACCGGCAAGCTGCGTGAAATCGACAAACGATCCGGTCAGGGTCGTGACGGTGGACCAATGCAGCAGACTTGCGAACCATTCCCTGCGGCTGTGCGGGTCACCGAACAAGTCGGCAAAAACGGGGTCCAGGGTCGAAAGGTCGAGCAATGTTTCGTTGACGTCGAATACCAAATGGCGCGTCGGCATATGGGGTTTGTGGGTATGAGCAATACATCGAAGGCTAGGGGGATCCGGCTGGTGACGCAACGCGGCGTCGCCGGAATCGACAACAGGACCCGGGACGGAGGGTATTGAACGCGGCAATGCAGCGCAGAAACCGATTGAAAATAACTATGGGTCGATGCGTGATCGGGACGCGGAACGCACATACAGCGCGACTTCCCCCGCCGCCGGTTCGCGAAGCGGCGGGATTCAGATAAGCTGTTTGCGAGCAGTCGCGCGCAACAATCTTCATGGTATCTCTGCACCGTGCAACGACCCGCCGGCTGTCACTATCAGCAATAGGTCTATCATCGCTAGGTCGTATATGATGGGTGGGGGAAAAACGCCGAGGCCGTCTACTATATGAATACAAGTTCAAAAGCCGGAAGCGCACATCGGGTCATCATTGCCGACGACCATCCGCTGTTTCGCACCGCGCTCAGCCAGGCCGTGTCCCAGGCGCTGGGGGAGCCTGAACTGCTGACCGTGGGCAGCGTGGATGAATTGACCGCGTTGCTCGCGGATAGTCATGGCGACGCCGACCTGTTGCTGCTTGACCTGAACATGCCGGGCGCGCGTGGTTATTCGGCGTTGGTGCATGCGCGCAGCGTGGCGTCTTCACTGCCGGTTATCGTGGTGTCCGCGCACGAGGGCGCGAGCATTGCCCAGGCCTCGCTCGAACATGGCGCGGCCGGTTTCATTCCGAAATCGTCGTCGCCCGAGACCATGGCCGAGGCGATTTCGGCGGTGCTGTCGGGCCAGCGCTGGATTCCCGAGCATGCGGAGAACGCGGAACCGGACAAGGACAGCTTTACCGAGAAACTCGCCACCCTGACCCCGCAGCAACAGCGGGTGCTGATGATGCTCACCGATGGCTTGCTCAACAAGCAGATTGCGATCGATCTCGATATTTCCGAGGCCACGGTCAAGGCGCATATCACGGCAATCCTGCGCAAGCTGGAAGTGCATACACGCACCCAGGCCGTGATTGCCGCGCGTAGCCTCGAGATCGACTGGGGCAATTACGCCCGCCGCGAGTTGAACGACTCGAACCCCTGAGCCGGCGCGAATCCGTACATTCCGCCCGCCCATCGTCGGCAGGCCTGCAGCGCAGGCCGTAAGCCGACAGGCTATGCCTCGCGGGTCGCGCTCATCTTCCCCGCCAGAGCGGCCCGCTTGTCGGATTACGCCTTCGGCTAATCCGGCCTGCAACCGCTCGATCAAAGGGCGCCGCGGGCTGTCACCTGTCCCTTGGCTCATACGGCTTCGATCTCGCCGCCGCGCACTGGCCGGCGCACGGTTTCGCGGAGTTTCTCCGGCCCGATCGGTTTGTAGACCAGGCCGATGTTCATGGCTTCGGCACGGGCGATGATGTCCTGGCTGCGATTGGCCGTGACCAGGATGAAGCGCGTGTCCTCGAAGCGCTGACCCAGCGATTCGATCAGTTCCAGGCCGTTGGCGTTATGTTCGCCGAGGTCGTAGTCGAAGATCGCGATATCGAATGGCTCGTCGGCCAGAATGGCGTGGGCGTCCTCGGGCGGCGCGGTCATGCAATCGATGTCCCAGCGTTCGAGCAGGCCGACCAGTGCGTCCAGCGATGCGTTGTCGTCGTCCACGCACAATGCGCGGTGGATCGGCTGGGCGGCGACCGGTTCGATTGCCGGCGAATCCGCGGCCGGGGTTTCCGGCGCCACGCGTTCGATATGAATGCGAAACACGGTGCCGTGCCCCGGCTTGGAATTGACCTTGATCTCGTGGCCCAGCAGCCGGGCCATGCGGTCGGCCAGGGACAGACCGAGGCCGAGGCCGCGCTCGCCGGAGGCGTGGCTCGAGGTGCCGCGCTGGAATTCCTCGAAAACGGATTCGAGCTGGTCCTCGCTAATGCCGGGGCCGGTATCCCAGACTTCGATACGCACGTGATCGGCCCGGCGCCGCACGCCGATCAGCACGCGGCCGCTCTCGGTGTAGCGCACCGCGTTGGACAGGAAGTTCTGCAGAATCCGGCGCAGCAGGTTGGGGTCGCTCCGGACCCAGGCGTTCGAGGGCACGGCATGCAGGACGAGCCCCGCGTTGCGGGCCAGCACATCGAACTCGCGAGTGAGTGGGTCGAGGATGCGCGACAGCGGGAACGCCTGGTATTTGACGTCCCAGGCGCCGGCGTCGATCTTGGAAATATCCAGCAGGGGTTCCAGCAGGGCCTGGGCCGCCTCCAGCGACATCTGGATCTGCTGCAGCGCGGTGCTCTGGGCGCTGGCGCTGCCCTGTTCGGCGCCGGCGGCGAACAGCCGCGCGGCGTTGAGCGGCTGCAGCAGGTCGTGGCTGGCTGCGGCCAGGAAGCGGGTCTTGGACAGGTTCGCCCGTTCGGCTTCACGCCGGGCCTCGAGTGCGGCGCGCTGGGCCTCGGCGCGCTGCTGGTTCTCCCGGCGCAGCCCTTCGTTGGCGCGCGAGAGTTCCTCGGTGCGCTTGGCCACGCGCGCCTCGAGTTCCTCGTTCATGCGCGTCAGCGCGGCTTCGTTGCGCTTGAACTCGGTGATGTCGTTGAACGTGGTCACGAAACCGCCGCCGGGCATGGGGTTGCCCGTCATCTGCAGCACCGTGCCGTTGCGGCGATGACGCTCGAAGCGGTGCGGCTTGCCTTCGCGCAGGTGTTCGAGCCGCTTGCGGACATGTTCCTCGACCGGGCCCGGTCCGCATTCGCCGCGCATGGCGTTGAAGCGGATCAGATCGGCGATATGGCGCCCCGTACGGACCATGCCGGGCGGGTATTCGAATACTTCGAGATAGCGCGAGTTCCAGGCGATGAGCCGCAGGTCCTGGTCCACCACGGAGATGCCCTGGTCGATATTCTCGAGTGCGGCCTGGAGCACGTTGCGATTGAACTGCACGGCGTCCGCGGTGCGATCGAGCAGGCGGACCATGTCTTCCAGGGCCAGATCGCGCTGGCGCAGCCCCGAGGCCAGCATGAGACGGGCCGAGGCGCTGCCGACCACGCCGGCCAGGCGCTGTTCGGCAAACTGCAGCAGCGATGCGTCCACGATCTGGTTGGACAGCAGCTGGCGATCGTGATGGCCGGAGTACTCGTGGAGGGCGGCGCGCGCGGCCTGCGGGCCGAGAAAGCGCTGCAGCAGGACTTCCAGTTCACCGACCCGGATCGCGGGCGGACGTACGTCGGTGGTGCTGCGCGGCTGGCGCCGCATGCCGAGATCCACGAAGGCCACGGCCTGGGCGCGTTCGATCAGCGTGATCGATGTGTTCAGCGACACCGACGCCATGACCGCGATCTCGCCCGCCAGCGTCCAGAACACGCCGTGGGTGAGCGTGTCGCCGAAGTGCGTGCCGAATAGCGCCTGTGGCGCCAGCCAGCCGATATCGAACGGTCCGGCCGCCATCCAGCCGCCGGGCAGCCAGCCCTGGGTGACCATGATCGGCACCACCAGCGTGTACAGCCAGATCAGCAGGCCGGCCAGCAGACCGCTGATGGCGCCGCGGCGGGTGATGCGGCGAATGAATATGCCGCCGATCATGGGCGGTACGAACATCACCACGCCCGACAGCGACAGCAGTCCGATCCCGGCCAGCGTCTGGCTGGTGGCGAACATGCGGTAAAACGCCCAGGCCAGGATCAGAATGACGACGATCAGAATCCGCCGGGTGTTGAGCAGCGCGCGCGACAGATCCTGGCGGTGTCCGAATTGCGCGCCCGGCAGGCGCAGCGCGATCGGCACCACGATCTCGTTGCAGATCATGGTGGCAAGGGTGACGGTGGCCATGATCACCATGCTCGTCGCCGCCGACACGCCGCCGACGTAGGCCACCAGCGTCAGCCAGGGCATGTCCGCATGCATTGGCAAGGCGATCACGAAGCGGTCCGGGTCGACCGTATTGGCGCCGAACACCGTCAGCCCCGCGGCGGCCAGCGGCAACACGAACAGCGACATGAGGAACAGATACAGCGGGAACAACCAGCGCGCGGTATTCAGGTCCCGTGTTTCGGTGTTCTCGACCACGCCGACATGGAACTGGCGGGGCAGGCACAGCGTGGCCGACGTGGACAGAATCAAGACCGTGATGAAACGCGGCGTGATCAGGGGTTGATTGAACAGGTCGCGGAACGCGGGTACGTTTTTCGCCTGGGCGAACAGGTCGTGCACGCCGCCGAACATGCCGAAGGTGACGACCGCGCCGACGATGAGAAAAGCGCCCAGTTTGACGATCGACTCGAACGCGATTGCGCGGATGATGCCCTGGTGCGATTCGCGCGGATTGACGTGGCGGGTGCCGAAGGCGATCGAGAACACCGCCATGGCGATGGCCACGAGCAGACCGGTGTCGGTCCAGCCGGCCAGCGTGACTTCGGTTTGCGGGCGGCTGTAGGCACCGTGCACGATGATGTTGAACGAGGTGGTCAGCGCATCCAGCTGCAGCGCGATATACGGCAGCACGACCAGCAGCGCGATGCCCGAGACCAGCGCGGCCAGCCCCTGTGACTTGCCGTAACGGGCGGCGATGAAGTCGGCGATCGAAGTTGTGTTCTGCTGCTTGGCGATCAACAGCATCTTGCGCAGCACCGGCGCCAGGATCAGCAGCGCGATCATCGGGCCGAGATAGACCGGCAGGTAGCTCCAGCCATCGCTCGCCGCGCTGCCGACGCTGCCGTAGAACGCCCACGATGTGCAGAACACGGCCAGCGACAGGGCATAAACCACCGGGCGCGGCCCGGGCCGGCGCATCATTCGGCCACGGCGGTCGCCGGCATAGGCGATATAGAACAGAACGCCGATGTAGATCAGCGATATTGTAATGAGTATCCAGGCACTGATGATGCGTCGCTCCCGGGCAGTCCCACTGCCAGTGTCTGATTGGGCCCGCGGCGCCCGGCCGCGCCGGTGCCGTTTTGTAGCCTGTTGCCGTGCGCCGTGATCTGCGGGCAGCGGCAGGCGGCCGTCGCGTCGATCGTTGGTGTAGCACGGCGCCACGGCATTGCCAACGGCGCGCAGCGGTTGCGGGCCGATGGCGCGGTGCCGCACGAAACCGCAACAGGCTCTATAATGCGCGCGGCCATTCTAACCCTGATCTCGCGATGCTCGACCCCCGACTGCTGCGCAATGACCCGCAAAGCGTGGCCACGGCGCTCGCCCGCCGCGGCTTCGAATTCGATGCGGCCGGTTACGGCGCGCTGGAAGAAAAACGCAAGGCGCTGCAGACGCGGGCCGAATCGCTGCAGGCCGAGCGCAACCAGCGTTCCAAGGCGATCGGCAAGGCCAAGGCTGCAGGCGAGGACATCGAGCCGCTCAAGGAGGCCGTGGCCGGGCTCGGCGCCGAGCTCGACCGGGCCAAGGCCGAGCTGGAAACCGTGGCCGGGCAGCTTGCCGATATCCAGGCCGGCCTGCCCAATCTGCCGGATGCCGCCATGCCGGATGGCGCGGATGAAGCCGACAATGCGGTCATCCGTCATTGGGGCGAGCCGCCGGATTTCACCTTTGCGGTGGCCGATCATGTGGCGATCGGCGAGGGCCTGGACGGGCTGGACGCCGCGACGGCCGCGAAGATCACCGGCGCGCGCTTTACCGTGCTGCGCGGCGGCATTGCACGGCTGCACCGGGCGTTGATCGCCTTCATGCTCGACAAGCATATCGGCACCGGCTACACCGAAGTCAACGTGCCCTATATCGTGAATTCGAAGTCGCTTTACGGCACCGGTCAGCTGCCCAAGTTCGGCGACGATCTGTTCCGTCTCGCCGAGCCGGACGACTACTACCTCATTCCCACCGCCGAAGTGCCGGTGTCGAACATGGTGGCGGACGAAATCCTGGAGCCGGAGCAACTGCCGCTGCGCTTCGTGGCGCACACGCCGTGTTTCCGCGCCGAGGCCGGCGCGGCCGGGCGCGATGTGCGCGGCATGATTCGCCAGCATCAGTTCGAGAAGGTCGAACTGATCAATATCGCCCATCCGGACGATTCGGATGCCTGCCACCAGGCCATGCTCGCCAGCGCCGAGAGCGTGCTGCAGGACCTGGCGCTGGCCTATCGCGTGGTCGATCTGTGCGGTGGCGATATCGGCTTCTCGGCCGCGCGCACCTTCGATCTGGAAGTCTGGCTGCCCAGCCAGCAGACCTATCGCGAGATCTCGTCGATCAGTAATACGCGGGATTTTCAGGCGCGGCGCATGGGCGCGCGCTACCGCGACCCGGACACCGGCAAACCGCGGCTGCTGCATACCCTCAACGGTTCGGGCGTGGCCGCCGGCCGTGCGCTGGTCGCGGTGCTGGAAAACCACCAGCGCGCGGACGGCAGCGTCGGCATTCCCGCCGCGCTACGGCCGTACATGGGCGGCATTGATGTCATCGAGCCGGCGCCGCCTGGTCGCGCGAGAACGTAAGGTTCTGGCAAGCACATCCACAGATTGCGCAGATGACGCAGATTGATAAACAAGATAGATCGTCGGCTGACAGTCGAGCCGGGCTCGATCTAGCGGGGCATCTTTACTCCGTTGTTTTCGTTGCAAGCAGCGGAAAACACGACGCTTTTAATCTATGCAATCTGCTTAATCTGCGGATAAACCGCCTGTATTCGCGAGCGGCCGATCACCAATCCGTACATGTCTTTCAGCGCGTTGGCAGCTGCGGCCAGAGTTCTTCCAGCAGCGTATCGAAGCTCGGGCCCGGATAGGCCTCGATCGCGCGATCGACCACGTCCTCGGTGAGATGCTCGGCGAACATGCGGATGAAGCGACGCATGAATCCGGTCAGGAACAGGTTGTGGCGAAAGCCGATGTGGGTGGTGCTCGATGAGAACAGATGGCTGGCATCGAGACTCACCAGGTCCTGGTCGCTCGCCGCGTCGTACGCCATGTTGGCGATCACGCCCACGCCCAGACCGAGGCGGACATAGGTCTTGATCACGTCGGCATCGACCGCCGTGAGCACCACGTCCGGGGTCAGCCCGTGTTCGTTAAACGCGGTGTCCAGCTGCGAGCGGCCGGTGAAGCCGAAGGTGTAGGTCACCAGCGGATAGTCCGCAATGCGTTCCAGGGTAAGCGGGCTGCCGTCGGCCAGCGGATGCCCGGTGGGGACCAGCACGCAGCGGTTCCAGTGATAGCAGGGCAGCATGATCAGTTCGTCGAAATGCTCGAGCGCCTCGGTGGCAATCGCGAAGTCGGCGTCGCCGGCGGCTGCCCAGCCTGCGATCTGGGGCGGGGCGCCCTGATTGATATGCAGCGATACCCGGGGGTAGGCCTGGCGGAAACCGGCGATCGTCGCCGGCAGGGCGTAGCGCGCCTGGGTATGCGTGGTGGCCACCCGCAGCGAGCCGCGATCGGTATCGGCGAATTCGCTGGCGGTCCGGTTGATGTTGGCCACTTCCGAAAGAATCCGGCGGGCGGTGTTCAGGATACGTTCGCCGGCCGGCGTGATGCGGTCGAGATGCTTGCCGTTGCGCTCGAAGATCAGCACCCCGAGCTCTTCCTCCAATAAACGGATCTGCTTGCTGACACCGGGCTGGGAGGTATGCAGGCTGCGCGCCGCGGCGGTGATGTTGAGTTGCTGTCGCGCCACCTCGTGGATGTACTCCAGCTGTCGCAGCTTCATGTCGGCTCGCTTATTCTATTGGGGCATTACTGCATCAGCATATATTACTTTTCGGTTTGTCGGGTGGCTGGTAGCTTGGCGCCCTTCATCGGCTGGCGGGTGCCTTGCAGCGTCGGCCACAGGCAACGCCGGCCGGGCGCCGGACAAGGATCTCTGCATGCTCGCTTTTGTCGTCGCCGGCCTGTTCGTCGGGGCCGCCGTGGGTCTCACCGGGGTGGGTGGCGGCTCGCTCATGACGCCGATCCTGATCCTGTTTTTCGGTTTCTCGCCTTCGACCGCCGTGGGTACGGATCTGTTGTATGCCGCCGGTACCAAGGCGTTCGGTACGGTGTTACATGGCCGGCAGCAGACGGTCGACTGGCCGGTGGTCGGCCTGATGGCCGCCGGCAGCGTACCGGCGGCCATCCTCACCATTGCCTGGCTGCATATGGTCGGACTCCGGCCGTGGGTGCAGGAGCTGATGGTGGTGACGCTGGCCGTGACCATGATCGTGACCGCGCTGCTGACCTTCGCCCGCGACCGGCTGGTGCACTGGCTGCAGGCGCGGATGCTGTTCGTCTCGGGCAAGAGCCGCGCCGAGCTGCTCGCCTGGCGCCCGGCGATCACGGTGCTGGGCGGCGTGGTGCTGGGGGTGCTGGTGAGTCTGTCGTCGGTGGGCGCGGGCGTGCTCGGCACCACCATGTTGCTGATTCTGTATCCGAACACGCGCGCGGTGCGCATTGTCGGCACCGACATCACCCATGCCGTGCCGCTCACGCTCATCGCCGGCCTCGGCCACCTGACGCTGGGCACGACCGATCTGGGCGTACTCGGCCTGCTGCTCGCGGGCTCGTTGCCGGGGATCTATGTCGGCACCCGGCTCGGCCGGCGTTTGCCCGATCGCGCGCTACGCCCGATCATTGCCGTCGTATTGATTGTCGTGGCCGTCAGCATGATCTACAAGACGCTGCATTTCGGCGCCTGACGGCAACCGCCCACAACACATCGGGAGCCAAGTCGAGCCGATGAGCGAACAGTCCGTGGACCCGCGTTTTGCCCCGTACCCGGTGGCGCTGCGGCTGGCAGGGCGCCGAGTGGTGGTGGCCGGCGGCGGGCGGATCGCGGCACGCCGTGTGGAACGCCTGCTGGCGGCCGGCGCGCGTATCCGCGTGATTGCGCCGAGCGTGACCCCGGCGCTCGCCGAACGCGCCACGGCGGGCGCGATCGAATGGCAGCAGCGCCCCATCGCGGACACCGACGCGCGTGACGCCGTGCTGTGCTTCGCCGCCACCGACGATGCCGAGGCGAACGCGCGCTTTGCCGCGGCCGCGCGCGGGCAGGGCATACCGGTGCAGCGGGCCGACGCGGCCGAGGATTCGGATTTTCTGGTGCCGGCACTGATCGAGCGCGGGCCGTTGCAGATCAGCGTATCCAGCGATGCGGCGGCACCCAGTCTCACCCGTCGCCTGCGCGCGCGGCTGGAAACGCTGGTGCCGCACACATATGGCGATCTGGCGGCGCTGGCGGGTGAATTCCGGGCCGAGGTCCGGCGCCGCATAGCCCGGCCCGAGCGCGCCGCCTTCTGGGACGCGGTGTTCGACGGCCCGATCGCCGAGCAGGTGTTCGCGGGCCGGCTGGACGCCGCCCGCCATGCCTTGCGTGCCCTGCTGGACCAGGGCGATGCCGGCGGAAAGCCGCCTGGCGGCGAGGTCTATCTCGTGGGCAGCGGCCCGGGCGAGCCCGATCTGCTGACTTTCCGCGCATTGCGCCTGATGCAGCGGGCCGATGTCGTGCTCTACGACAGCCTGATCGCGCCGGCGATCCTGGCGCTGGTGTCGCCCGAGGCCGAACGGATTCACGTCGGCAAGCGGGCCGCGAAGCATACTTTGCCGCAGGACGATATCAACGCGTTGATGGTGGCGCTGGCCCGCGACGGCAAGCGCGTGCTGCGGCTGAAGGGCGGCGATCCGTTCGTGTTCGGCCGCGGCGGCGAAGAGATATCGGAGCTGGCTGCCGCGGGTATCCCGTTCCAGATCGTGCCCGGCATCACCGCGGCCAATGGCTGCGCGGCGTATGCCGGTATCCCGCTCACGCATCGCGATTGTGCGCAGTCGGTGACTTTTGTCACCGGGCATCTCAAGGCCGGCGAGTTGAATCTGTCGTGGGCGGAGCTGGCGCAGCGCGGCCAGACGGTGGTGTTCTTCATGGGGCGGCGCAATCTCGCGACGATTTGCGCCCGCCTGATCGAGCACGGCCTGCCGGGCGACTGGCCGGCGGCGATGATCATCGATGGCACCACGGCGCGCCAGCGCCTGATCGCGGCGACGCTGGACGACCTGCCGGATCGCGTGGCCGCCGAGCGCTCGACCGGCGCGGCGCTGCTGATTGTCGGCGAAGTCGTGCGGCTGCACGAGCGGCTTGGCTGGTTTCATCCCGCCGCCGGGGAGTGAACTTGCTACCGGGCGCCGTCAGTGGGCATCGCTGCGGATGATCTGCCAGTCGGGCGACAGTAACTCGCGCTCCACCACAGCGGCGCGCCCCGGCCGCAGACGCGCCAGAACCAGCGTGATCTCGGGCGCTGCCGCGGCCAGCGCCAGCGCGAACCGGCCGGCCGGCAACTGTAGATCGCAGGCGCCGAAAGACCAGGCGCCGTCGGCCGGCGGGCGGGTACACGCCAACCGCGGTCGCAGCGCGAAACTCGGCCGCGCCATGCCGCTGCCGAGGCCGAGCCCGCGGGCCTTGAGGCTGGCTTCCTTGAGCGTCCACAGACGATGGAAATCGGCGATACGCTGCCCGGGCGCCGCCATACTCAGGGCGGCGGTCTCGTCGGGGTGAAAACAGTGCCGGGCGTATCGCTCGGGGGCGAAGCGGCGCCTGCGTACCTGCTCGATATCGCAGCCCGCCACGCCATCCGCGACCAGACTCAGGCAGGCGACCCCGCTATGGCTGAGGCCCAGATGCGACGGCGTATCGGCGCTGCGCGGGGGCGCGCCCGGCGGGTATTCGATGGACAACGCCCGCGGCGCGGCCGGGTGGATACAGGCGAGATGCTGGCGCAGCAGCCAGCGGCTGGCGAGATATTCACGCCGCCGGCGTGCGCTGGGAAGACGCGCATGCCGCGCGCGTTCGGCCGGGCTCAAGGCCGCGCACAGGCGCGTCGGGTCAATGGCGTCGTCGAACACGAACAGCGCCAGACTCAGCCGCGTCATGCCAATACCCGCGGCGTTGCGGTCAGCACAGCCCGCCGTTGACCGAGATCACCTGGCGAGTGATGTAGCTGGCGTCCGCCGAGCACAGAAACGAGACCGCGGCAGCGACTTCCGCCGGGCGGCCCATGCGCTGCTGCGGAATCATGCGCTTGAGCTGGTCGGCCGGGAGCTCGTCGGTCATGTCGGTTGCGATCAGTCCCGGGGCCACGCAGTTGACCGTGATCCGACGCTTGGCCAGCTCGAGCGCCAGGGCCTTGGTCGCTCCGATGATCCCGGCCTTGGCGGCGCTGTAGTTGACCTGGCCGCGATTGCCCATGACACCGGCGATGGACGATAGCGTGACGATGCGCCCCGGCCGGCGCCGTCGGATCATGGGCATCACGCAGGGCTTGGCGACGTTGTAGAAACCGTCGAGATTGGTGTCGAGCACGGCGTCCCAGGCGGCGTCGGTCAATGCCGGAAAGGCGGCATCGCGGGCGATGCCGGCGTTGAGTACCAGGCCGTAGTAGGCGCCGTGTTCGGCGATGTCCGCCTCGAGCGCTGCGCGGGTCTGTTCACGGTCGGCGCTGTCGAAGGCGATCAGGCGGGCCCGGCGGCCCAGCGCGCGGATGGTCTCGGCGACTTCCTGTGCCGCGGCTTCGCGCTGCCGGTAGTGCACGACGATGTCGAAGCCGTCGCGCGCCAGGCGCTCGGCGATCGCACGGCCGATACCGCGGCTGGCGCCGGTGACGAGAATGGTGTCGCTCATGGCGTGTCTGAATTCGAAGGGATATTGAAGGACAGCGGTTTGACGTCCAGCCGGTAACCGAGCCGGGCATCGTAGACCGTCAACCGGCTGTGCCAGGGATCGCCGTGGCCCCGGGCGGCCAGCCACAACAGCTTGTTGCCGCGCCAAAGCGTGCGCGTGTCGCCGAGCTGGCGCAGGCGCAGATCCGGATCGACGAGCGCCTTGCGCAGGGCCGGCAGCGGCCAGTAGGCGAGCTCCAGATCCGCCAGAATCCGCTTCGCCGGAATGCGTTGGCCGGTGTCGAGCCCCTGGCCGCGCGCGATGGACTGGCCGTTCCAGTCCAGCGTGAACACGCGTTGGCCCATGGCCGACAGCCCGACCAGCGTGAGGTTGTTCGGCACGACGCGCAGCGCGACCTGCAGGCTGCGCGTATGGCCATGGTAGTGCACGGTCACTTGCTGCCGCGCCTCGACCGATTGCCCGAGCACGCCCGGGCCGAGTGGCCGGATCAATGGCCCCGGCATGCAACCGCTCAAGGTGGCGACCACGGCGCCGGCCATGAGCCCCCGCAGCAGCGCGCGCCTCACGATGAGCCGGGCGCGCACAGCCGGCACAGGGTGTCGAGACGGCGTTCGGGCCCGGCAACGTAGGGGTTGTTGGTGTCCCAGACATAGCCGGCCAGAATCGAGCTCAGCATGGTGCGGATGGCGGGATCGGGCGCCGGGTTGAACAACACATGCTTGAGTGCGCCGCGATACCAGGCGGCGATGAAGCGGGTGAATACCCGCTGGCCGTCGCGGATCGGGCCTTCGAACCGGGTCTGCCAGTCGGGTGCGGCGCCGCGCAATTGATCATCGATCGGCTCGACCGCGCGCAGCGCGGATTCCAGCGCGATGGTTACGCCCGAGGAAAAGATCGGGTCGACGAAGCCGGCGGCGTTGCCGAGCAGCGCATAGTCCCGGCCGTGCAGCGCGGCGATGTCGTAGGCATAGTTTTCGGTCTGGCCGACCCGGCTGTCGAACTCGGCCTGCGCCAGCAGCCGGGCCAGCCGTGGCTCCTGGGCCAGGTAATGCCGCAGGCGCTCGACCGGCGGGCCATCGGCGGCCTGCAGCCATTCGGGCGGGCCGATCATGCCGACCGAGGCGCGTCCGTCGGCCAGGCCGATGAGCCAGTACCAGACGTCCGGCTGCTCGGGATGGATGCCGATCAGGATTCGGTCGCGTTGGTAATCGGGATCGTCGATACGGTCGGCGACGTGCGTGAACAGCGCGGCCCGTGACGGGGCGCTGCCCGGCCGGTCGAGGCCCAGCAGTCGCGGCAGCACGCGTGCCGAGCCGCTGGCATCGCAGACGAACCGCGCGGCCAGCTCGGTGCGGGTGCCGTCGTCGGCGACGATACTCAGCCGCGGCGCGCCCGGTGTGGCGAAATCCACCGACGCGACCGTCTGGCCGAAGCGCAGCGCCGCGCCGCGCCGCTCGGCCTCGCGGGCCAGCCGATGATCGAAATCGGCGCGCTGCACCTGCCAGGTCCAGGACCAGCCGGGCGTGAACTGCTCGTCGAAGGTGAAGCTCGCGTCGCGGTCGTTCTCGCTGAAGGTGACGCCGCGCTTGATCTGATAGCCGGCGTTTTCCACGGCCTGCAGCATGCCGGCGGCGGCCAGGGCGTCCATGCAGCGTGGCAGCAGGCTCTCGCCCACGGCAAAGCGCGGGAAGTGGCTGCGCTCGAGCACGGTCACCCGCCAGCCGCGATCGGCCAGCAGCGCGGCCATGGTCGCGCCCGCCGGGCCGGCGCCGATGATGGCGATGTCGGTGTGTTGCCTGTTCACATCACTCCTGTTGCGAAGGACTCGTGTCGGGGACGGGGCGGCCCAGCAATGACGCTAGCAGGAACGTGAACGTCAGGCCCAGCGCGAGCGTGAGCCCGAACTCGTGCAGCGCCGGTGTATGGCTGACGCCCAGCAGGCCGAACGCGAGCAGGGTGGTGGCGACCGACAGGCCCACGGCCAGCATCGCGGGCGCATGATCCGCCGGCGCCGTGCGCAGGAAGATACCGTAATCCGCGCCCAGCCCCAGCAACAGGATCAGGGCCACCAGATTGAACAGGGCGAAGGTCGCGCCGGTGGCGGCGAAGATGGCCAGTACGGCGATGCTCGCCAGTGCCGGCGGCAACAGCAGGGCGAGCGCCCCGCGCGCGCCGAATGCGCGCCACAGCACCAGCCAGGCCAGAATGTATTCCAGCCCCAGCAGCCAGGTCGCCAGCCGGCGATAATGCGACAACAGGCTCGAGATGCGCGCGACGCTGTCGATGTATTCGGCGTGCGGGTATTGGGCGACGATCTGCTTCAGGCGCGCGGCATCGTGGATTCGGTCGATGCGGACAATCGCCGCATCGGCGCCGTTCACGCGCCCGAGCCAGAGCCCGCGCAGCCCCAGGCTGGCCGGGCTGGACAACCAGTCGGCCAGCGACAGCGTCCGGCCCTTGGCGGCAACAAAGGCATGGCGCGCCGCCGCGATCTGCGGCGGCTTGAAACCGGCCGATTGCAGAACCTGTGTCAACGCGCCGTGCGGCGCATACAGCGTCTGCGCCAGCCGGGCGTAATTGCGCTGCTGCCGGGCGACCGGGGGGTAGGCATCGGTGATCGCACGCACGTCGGCGGCCGGCCTGGCGCCCGCCTCGAGCCGATCGGTCAACTGTTGCTCGGTGGCCAGTACCCGGGCGGTCGTGCCGCCGCTGACCACGATGGCGTGGGTGGACAGCGTGGCCCCGAGCAGCCGGGCGACCTCGCGATCGGTTTTGACCAGCTGCGCCGGCGGATTGTAGAGCACACGGACGCTGTCGTCGGGGCTGAGCTGCCAGAGCGCGAAGCCGCCGAGCACGAGGGCGAGCGCCGACAGTGCCGCCACCAGAACGCGTTCGTGGCCGGCGGCCAGTCGCGCCGGGCCGTGCGAGCGCCACAGTGCCGCCAGCCGTAACGCACGACCCGGCCGCGGCGCGGGTCCGCCGGCGCCGGGCAGGAGCAGCCACATGCCGAGCCAGCCCCCGATGAGTCCGGTTGCGGTGAAGACCGCGATCTGACGCAGCCCCGGGAAGGGGGCGATCACCATGCCGCCGTAGGCGATTACGCTGGTCGTGAGCCCGAGCAGCACCGGCCGGCGCACGCGGGCCAGGGCGGTGGCCGGATCGGGGGTGGCCAGGCGCTGGGCAAAGAAATGCAGACAATAATCGATCGACACGCCGACCAGGCTCGTGCCGAACACGAGCGTGAGCATGTGGATGCCGCCGAACACGAGATCGGTGACCACCACGGCCAGCAGGATGCCGCCGCCGACCGCGGTCAGGCTGAGGACGAACGGCCGCACGCGCCCGAAGGCCCAGAACATGAGCAGCACGATGCCGATCAGCGAGCCGGTGCCGATGACCGACATCTCGAACTTGGCCCGTTGGGCCGCGACCGCGGCATGGCGAACCACGCCCGAGATACGGATCGTGGCCGCGGGCGCGGCCGCGTGGGCCGCCGCGCGCGCCTTGGCCAGCGCCGCCGAGGCCTGGCTCTCGCTGGCCAGCGAGAACGGATTGTGGCGTGTCTGCGCGAACATCACATCGGCTCGATGCCCCTGCGGCCCGACCACATAGAACGTGCCGTCGCCCGCGATGCGCAGATTGGGGGCGGGGTTGGGCAGCGCAGTGCGCTGGTAGGCATCCGCGAGGCCGAAGGGGTCGTCGATGAACCGGCCGCCGCCGTTCACGCCGAGCCCGTAAAGCCGGCTCTGGGCGCGGTTGGTGAAGTGTTCGCGGGCGTGGCGCGCCGCGGCGCTTGCCGCCGGCGCCTTGGCCAGTGTGGCCAGTGCCCGGGCATCGGCGGGTGCCAGCAAATGGAAGCGGTGGGCGAAATACAGCTGGTCGAGATCGCTGCGCTGGCCGGCGCCGAGCGCATCGTCGGCGCGGGCGATGACCTGGTCGAAGGCCGGACTCGCCGTCAGCACCGTGGCCATGGCCTGGATCGCGCGCCGGCGATGCGCCCGGCTGTCGCCGGACAGCAGGACGGTGACGCGCCGCTGGCCGAAAGTAGCCATG
The DNA here is from genome assembly GCF_052044135.1 of Salinisphaera sp. RV14. Classification (NCBI taxonomy): domain Bacteria; kingdom Pseudomonadati; phylum Pseudomonadota; class Gammaproteobacteria; order Salinisphaerales; family Salinisphaeraceae; genus Salinisphaera; species Salinisphaera sp. RV14. The sequence goes on along the minus strand of NZ_JBQDYF010000009.1, from coordinate 136,166 downwards.
CGCTGCACGGTCGCATTGACCAGCGCATCGTGCTGTGGCTTCGGCAACAGCGCCATCAGGTCGGTGCGCACGCTCAGCCGGCCGGTGCTCGCCAGCGCCGCGAGAATGGCGCCCAGGGCGATAACCCCGAGCAGCCAGATGACCGCCCGCATCTTCAAGGCGCGGCGGCCCCGTCACGCCGCGTGCGGGCGCCATCGGCAACGCGCACTCGGGCGCGCCGGGGCGGCGTCGTTCGCTGTGTACTCGCAACAGGCAAGATCGGACTCCTTGTCAGCTGCCGCGGGGCCGGCGGCCGGTTACCGCGCGAAGGCCCGCCGTTCGGCGGGGGTCAGTGCCTTGGCGGTGTGCTGCGCGGGATGGAGGTCGATGACGCTGTAGTCCCCGCCCGGCTGATCGATGCGGATACGGCGCACGCGGTCGCCGCCGCTGATCTTGAGCCGGGTGATGAAGTGCTTCACGGCGTCGGTCCGGGGGATGAGCGTGAGCGCCTTGCCGCCGGAACCCTGGCCCGGGCGTTGAATCTTGAAGTAGCGCGACAGCTGATCCGTGTTGCCCTGGAACACCGCGAGCAGAATCGAGGCGACGGCGCCGAGCGCGGGCTGTTGTTGCGCGCTGATGTGTGCGGTCTGCTGCCCCTGACTGGATTCGGTCAGGGCCTGGGGCGTGATCACCAGCGTGCTGTGTACCGGTTTGTCGACCTGCCACAGCAACCCGCGATTGCGCGCCACGACATAATGGCCGCGCGACACCAGCGCCCGGTCGAGTTCGGCCAGATGCTTGTGCTGAACGAAGCGGCCCCGCAGCACATGGCCGGGGGCTTCGTGGCCCAGGGCCGGCATGTCGCCCTGGCCGGACTGTGCCGCCAGCGCCATCGGGCCGGCGGCCAGCGCGATCACCAGGACGATCAGCCGTGCCAGTACGGCGTGTTGCAGGCGTCGGCGCGCTTGTATCATTGATTCGGCTCCGCTGTTTTCGATCGTTCGGCGAACCGGGCGAGGGCCTCGCGTACGGCCGCCGGCGTGCCCGGGTAGCGTTGGCCCGATTCGATTGCCACCGGCACCTGCAGGGTGCTGCCGCGCGCCAGACTGGTGCCTGAATCGCGATCGCGAAGCCGATAGGCGATGCGCAACTGCTGATCCCACTGTTTCAGGGTGGCGGTGACGCGGACCCATTGCTTGAAGGTCAGCGACCGCATGTAGCGCACGCGAAGATCGACCACGGGCCAGGAAAAACCGGAGGCGGCCATGGCGTCGTAATCGTGCCCGAGGTCTTCCAGCAGCTGGCATCGGGCCAGCTCGAAGTACTTCGCATAGTGGCCGTGCCAGGCGATATGCATGGAGTCGACGTCGAAAAACGGCACCTGGAACTCGATGTGGCTGCGGTGTTCGATCACGGTTCAGGCCGAATAGAGGAAAATCCGATCGCGCGCCCCGGCGTGACCCGGTCGCGCTCGGCAAGGGGCGCTCGGGTTTGGCGACAACGAGCCGACAGGCGCAGCGACGCCGCGTGGGGCGGATGATGGACGCCGAGCGCGATCGTGTCGATACCCGGTGCGCGTGCGTGGCGGGGTGAATCGAAGCCTCGGTTCGTGGACAATAGGCAGGCTGAGTGCCGCGAATGGCCCGCGATGCCGGAACGCCGCGGGCGACGAGCCCGGTGACCCATGCCGGGCATATCGAATGCGCGGGCGCACGTACCGCGGCGCAAGTACAACAACGAGTGAAAGATTATGAGTGAGCAAAGCGATCTCGAGCGCGATGTCGCACAGCTGCTGGTGACGTCTCTGGATCTGGAAGATGTGGTCGCCGCGGAGATCGAACCCACGGCGCCGCTGTTCGGGCCGGAGGCCGACGGCCTGGGCCTCGATTCGATCGACGCCCTGGAAATCGCGCTGGCCGTGAATCAGGCCTATGGCATCGAGTTGCGCGCCGACGATGAAGCCAACAGCCGCATATTCGCTACGCTGCGATCGCTGAGCGCGCACATCGAGCGCGAACGCGCCGAGGCTTGAGGTTTTTTTGTCGCGCTGGCGCGGTTACACGTTGCTGATGCATCCCGCAGGCATGCCGAACGCGGGCGCCGCCGGCCATTGCGGTGCGGGCCGGCCCGGGGCCGTGCGCTGATTCATGCGGCGTCTGGGCTTGGTCGCGGGCCTCGTGCCGCTGCTCTATCCGGTGCTGGTCCACGCCGCGGTGGTGACGGGCTGGCCCGGGCTGCGCTTCGTCGCCCTGGCGGTGCTGATCGTCAATGGGCTCGGCCCATGGTTGATTCGCCGGCGTCCGGGGGCCTGGCTGGCGCTGTTGGTGCTGATCGCGATCGCCGCGCTCAGCGTGCACACGGTGGACGCGCTGGTATTCTTCTACGCCACGCCCGTGCTCATCTGTCTGGCGCTGGCCTGGTTGTTCGGCCGCACGCTGCTGCCCGGTCAGACCCCGTTGATCACGCTTGTGGCACGGGCGATCCGTGGCCCCCTGCCGGGCCCGGTGGCGCGTTACACGCGCGCGGTGACGCGTTTCTGGTGCGCCACGATGCTGGTGATGGCGCTCGCCAATCTATGCCTGGCGGTGTTCGCATCCGCCGAAATCTGGTCGCTATGCGCGAATTTCCTGAACTATCTGATCGTGGGATTGCTGTTCGTGGCTGAATGGTTCGTGCGTCGGCGCGCCATCGGTGAGTACGAGCACATGAGCTGGCGCCAATACATGGCTGCCCTGCGGCGCATCGACTACCGCGATCTGCGACATGGCTGAGTCGGCCCGGGCTTTGCTTGCCGATTACCGTCCCGGGCGTGTGTTCGCCTGGCGCCGGGGCGTGCCCGTCAGCGCCGCGGCGGCGCTCGCGGATATGCGATCGGTGGCGGACGCGCTCGCCGGCCGCACCGCGTTTTTCAATCTCTGCGACGATCGTTATCTGTTTACCGTGGCCTTTGCCGCCGGCTGCTGGGCCGGGGCGCTGAATCTTTTGCCGCAGACACGCCAGGCCGCCACGCTGGATCGGATACGCGCGCGCTATCCGGGGGCGATCGCGGTCGACGACGCCTGGGTGGCGGCTCGGCTCGGCGGCGAATCGCCGCCCATGCCGGCTCCGCCGGAAATCCCGGCGACGCGCGCGGTGGCGGTGGTGTTCACCTCGGGCAGCACCGGCGAGCCGGCGCCGCAACGCAAGCGGTGGGGCGATCTTGCGATCGGAAGCGCGCTGTTGCGTCGCCGGTTCTTCCCGGCGACGCCGGCCATGAATGTGGTCGCCAGCGTGCCGCCCCAGCATATGTACGGCCTGGAAAATTCCGTGCTGCTGGCCTTGCACGGCGGGTTCGCCGCCGACAGCGCCCGCCCGTTCATGCCCTGGCAGATCGCCGATGCACTCGCGCGCCTGCCCGCGCCGCGGGCCCTGTTCACGACCCCGATCCAGCTCAAGGCCTGCCTCGACGCCGAGGTCGCGCTGCCGGCCGTCACGCGCATCATTTCGGCGACTGCGCCGTTGTCGAGCGCATTGGCCGCGGCCGCCGAGCGGCATTGGCACACGGAAGTCCACGAGATCTACGGCAGCAGCGAGACCGGCAGCATGGCCAGCCGGCGCACGGCCGTGGACGATCGCTGGCAGCTGTATGACGGCCTGCAGCTGGCGCAGGGCGATGAGCAGGTCGTGGTCCGCGGCGGCCAGCTGCCGCGCCCGGTGGCGCTGGCGGACGAGCTGGACGTTCTCGACGCGACATGTTTCCGACTGATCGGGCGCTCGGCGGATATGCTCAAGGTGGCCGGCAAGCGCATATCGCTGGCGGGGTTGACCGCGGCGCTGCTGGATATCGAGGGCGTGGAGGATGCAGTGGTATTCGCCTCACCCGAGGCTCCGGCCGCGGAGCGTCCGACCGCGCTGGTGGTGGCGCCGTCGCGCACGGTGCGCGCGCTGGGCGCCGAACTGGCGCAACGCGTGGACCCGGTCTTCGTGCCGCGGCCGCTGGTCAAGGTCGAGCGGCTGCCACGCAACAGCATGGGCAAGCTGGCGCACGCCGATGTGGTGGCGGCCTGGCGCGCCGCGCGGCGCCCGGAGCGCGGCGTCCGTGGCTGATTACGTGTTTTCCATCGCGGCCGATCACCCCTGTCTCGACGGGCATTTCCCGGGGGCGCCGATCGTGCCCGGTGTCGTGCTGCTCGACCACGTCGGCCGGGCGGCGGGGCGCCGGTACGGCGGCCGCATGCGAGGGATCCTGCGCTGCAAGTTCGTGGCCGCGCTGTATCCGGAGCAGCACTGTGTCGTTTCGCTTACAACCAGGACCGGCGGCCGTCTGCAATTCGCCTGCACCGGGCCGGCCGGCTGTGTCGCCCACGGCGTGATCGCATGGAGTGCCCCGATCGATGGCTGAAGCCTGGACCCGCCGTACCGAGCGCAGCCATCCGTTCGTGCTCCATGCCGTCGCCTGGGTGGCCCGATGTCTGGGCCGCGGCGCGGCGCGCGCGATGCTGCACCTGGGCGTGGCCTATTTCATGATCGCCGCGCCGGCCGCGCGCCGCGCCTCGCGGGATTATCTCGCCCGCGTGCTTGCGCGTCGCCCGCGCTGGTATCACAGCTACCGCCATTTGTATGCGTTCGCGACCGTGTTTCTCGATCGCATGTACATGCTCGGCGGCGCCGACTCACCGTTGTCGATCGCCCATCATGGGGTGCAGTCGTTTCGCGATTGCGTGGAGCGCCGCCAGGGCGGGATCATCATGGTGTCGCATCTCGGCAGCTTCGAGGCGCTGCGTGCCCTCAGCGACCGGCGCGACGACCTGACCGTGCGCATCCTCATGAACTGGGCGACCGGGGCGAAGATGAACGCCGTGCTGCAGAAGCTCGATCCGGGTTTCGGCGATCGCGTGATCGACACCGCCACTGCCGATGTCGATCGCGTGCTCAAGGTCAAGGCGGCGCTCGATCGCGGCGAGATGGTCGGCATCATGGCGGATCGCGTTCATGCGGGCGAGCGCACGGTGGATTGCGATTTCCTCGGCGGCACGGCGCCGTTCCCGGCGACGCCCTGGCTGCTGGCCGGCATGCTGGGCGTGCCGGTGTTTCTCGCCTTCGGTCTGTATCGGGGCGGCGGGCATTATGACCTGTATTGCGAGCAGTTCAGCCCCGGTCTGTCGCTGCCGCGCGGCGAACGCATGCAGCGTGCCGGCGCCTGGACCCAGGCCTACGCCGATCGGCTGGCTGAGCACGTGCGGCAAGCCCCGTACAATTGGTTCAATTTCTATCAGTTCTGGCACTGAGCCCGCCGCGTGTCATCGCCCGAGGCACGGGCACAGCGCGCGCCGGCCGGACCGCGTGAACATGAGCGCAATGGAGCATCGAGCGATGAAGCCAATGGCCATCCGGGCCTATACCGCGACCACCGCCGTGGGCGCCGGGTGCGACGCACTGTGGCAGGCGCTGCGCGAGCAACGCAGCGGCCTCGTGCCCTGCGATTTCGACGGCGCGGATCTGGCCACGTGGATCGGCCGCGTGCCCGGCTGCGAGGACGTCGCGCTGCCCGCGGCATGGTCGGACTGGCATTGTCGCAACCATCAGCTCGCCGAGCTGGCACTGCAACAGGATGGCTTCATCGATGCGGTGGAAACCGCCAAGCGGGTATGCGCGCCCGAGCGTATCGGCCTGTTCCTGGGCACCAGCACCTCCGGCATCGGCACCACCGAGCGCGCCTATCGCGAGGTGGCCGACGGTCGCTTGCCGGCGTGGTTCTCGTTCGAGCATACGCATGACTATTTCGCCCTGTGCGGCTACGTGCAGCGGCGGCTCGGCCTGGCCGGTCCGGCGTTGACTGTGTCCACCGCCTGTTCTTCGAGCGCCAAGGTGTTTGCGTCCGCGGCGCGTTCGATCGAAGCGGGATTCTGCGACATGGCGGTGGTCGGGGGCGTCGACAGCCTCTGTCTGACCACCCTTTACGGTTTCGCCTCGCTCCAGCTGACCTCGCCCGAACCCTGCCGGCCCTGGGATGCCCATCGCCGCGGGATCTCGATCGGTGAGGCGGGCGGTTTCGCACTGGTCGGCCCGGCGGCCGGCGCCGCGCCGGGGCCGCGCGTGATCGGCGTGGGAGAATCGGCCGATGCGTATCACATGGCGGCGCCCGAGCCCGAGGGGCGCGGCGCGGCGCTGGCCATGCGGCGTGCGCTCGACAGCGCCGGCCTGGCCCCCGGGGCGGTCGATTACATCAACCTGCACGGCACCGCGACCCCCGCCAATGACCAGGCCGAGGATCGCGCGGTGGTCAGCCTGTTCGGCACCGCGACGCCGGCCTCCGCCACCAAGGGCTGGACCGGGCATACGCTGGGCGCTGCCGGCATTGTGGAGGCGGTCATCGCCTGTCTCGCGATCGCGCACGATTATCGCCCGGCGACCCTGAATACGCAGGACCTCGATCCGGCATTGCGGTGTCGTCTGCTCACGGCGCCCGAGCCCGGCGGGGTCCGTCGCGTGTTGAGCAACACCTTCGGCTTCGGCGGCAGCAATTGCAGTCTGTTGCTGGCCGCGGAGGATGTCTGATGCGGCGCGCGTATCTGCATGGCCTCGGCATCGCCGCGCCCGGGCTCGACGGCTGGCCGGCCGCGCGCCCGGTGCTGGCCGGCGAGACCGCCTATGTCCGCGAGCCGCTGGCCCCGCTCCGCACCCGCTTGCTGCCGCGCAATGAGGCGCGCCGCGCCGGCGCTGCGGTACATCTGGCGTTTCGCGTGGCCGAACAGGCCAGCCACGGGTGCGATGCGTCGACGGTCGCGGCGGTGTTCTCGTCGTCGGCGGGCGATATCGATATCGCCGATCAGCTGTGCGCGGCGGTGAACACGGCGGAGCGTGCGATTTCACCCACCCGTTTTCACAACTCGGTGCATAACGCGCCCGCGGGCTACTGGAGTATCGCCACCGGCGCGCGCGAACCCTCGACCAGCCTGTCGGCCGGGGCGGGCGGATTCGCCGTCGCTCTGTGCGAAGCCTGGGGGCTGCTGGCGCAACGCCGACGCCCGGTTCTGCTGGTGTGCTACGACATGGACGGCACCGGCATGCTGGCCGAGGCGCGCCGCGATATCGGCGCGACCTTCGCCATGGCCTGGTGGCTGGATACGCGCACCGACGGGGCCATGGCCGCCATCGATCGGCCGCAACCGGTGAACGACGCGCCGGCCTCGATGGTTGGGCCCGAGCTGGAGCGGCTTCGATGCCTGAACGCCAGTGCGCGCAGCCTGCCGTTGTTCGCGGCGCTGGCCGCGAACCTGCCGGCCGCGCCGGTCATCGAATCGGAACAAGGGCACTGGTGCGTGCCGATCACGCCGCTGTGAGCCCGGTGCGGGTGGCCGGACTCGTGCCGCATGCCGGCATGATGTGTCTGCTCGACGAGGTCGTCGCCTGGGCCGATGACTGCATTCATTGCCGCAGCCGGCTGCCTGCGCCGACGGCGCATCCGCTGGCCGATGGCGGCGTGATGCCGGTGACCGCGCTGATCGAATACGCGGCGCAGGCAACCGCGGCCCACGGGTCGTTGCGCGCCCGTGCGGCTGGTGGCGCGGGGTCGGCCGCTGCCGGCCGGCTGGTGGGGCTGCGGCATATCGAGTTGCTGGCCGACCCCGAAGCCGTGGCCGACCTGGCCTCGATCGATATTCACGCCGAGCGTCTGATGGCGGATGCCAGCGGCTCGATCTATGCATTTCGCGTGGCCGCCGGCGCGCGCGATCTGGTGCGTGGACGCCTGACCATCCGAACGGTCGCGGCCGACTGAGACTGCCACGCGCACGGCGCGGCCACAAAAAAAACCCGGCCGCGCATGGCCGGGCTTTTTCGCCGATTCGCCGATTACGCCGCGATCAGTCGTCGCCGGCGAACACGCCGAGCAACTGAAGCAGGCTGATGAACAGATTGTAGATCGTGACGAACAGCGTCAGGGTGGCGCGAATGTAATTCGTTTCGCCGCCGTGAATGATCTCGCCGGTCTGGTAGACGATCAGGCCGCTCATCAGCAGCACGAACATCATCGACACCGCGAGCGACAGGGCGGGGATGGAGAACAGCACCGCGATCAGGCTCATCACGAAGGCCACCAGGATGCCCATCGTGAGCATGCCGCCCCACTGGTTGAAGCGCTTGCCGGAGACCAGGGCATACCCCGACATGCCGACGAAGATGGCGCCGGTGCCGCCCATGGCCATCGTCACCAGCTGCGGCCCATTGGAAAAGTGCTGCAGGTACATGTCGATGATCGGGCCGAGCGTGTAGCCCATGAACCCGGTGAAGGCAAAGATCGACACCAGGCCCCAGCCGCTGTTCGCGGTGGCCTGCACGAGAAACATCAACCCGAACATGCCGACCAGCGTGATGATGAAGCCGGGATAGGGCAGATGCAGTGTGGCCGTGGCCCCCGCGACGACGGCCGAGAACAGCAGCGTGGCCGACAGCAGCATGTAGGTGTTGCGTAGCACACTGTTGGTGGCCAGCGCGGTCTGCGCACGCGCGGTATAGGTCGAATTTTCGACGCTCATCGTTTACCTCGTTATCAGCTTGCTGCAAGGCTAGCACGCTGTGTCGTGCGTGCCATATCTGGGTGGCAGATGCAGCGATGCCGCGGTGTCTGCCTGCCGTCATTTAAGACCGCGCAGGCGTGGCAAAGTTGCGTCGCCGACGCCTAAAACTCGCCGCCCATCCGCCGTTATCGTATATTGGGGGTGTTTGTCGAGGGGCCGTGATGGGCCGCAGGGGGATGGTGGAACGGCATCTAACGTCAGCGGGCGCGCTCGCCCGACTGCTGGGCGGTCTATCGATTCGACGCCAGCTCATCGGTTCGATCGCGCTGATCCTGGTGCTGTTCGGCGCATCCTGCGTGATCAGCCTGATCGCGCTGGCGAGCGTGAATAGCGCGCGTCTGAGCGCCGGGCGGACCCATGCTTCGCTGGCGCGCTCCCAGGAGCTGGGGACGGCGATCACCGCGCAGGAATCCGCGCTACGCGCCTACGTCCTGACTGCCTCGAAGCGCTACGAAAACCAGCTGCGCGGCGCCAACGCCGCGGTCGAGAATCACCTGCATCAACTGCAGGACGCGGGGGTGCACGACCGGGCCAAGGAGCAGTTGCTCAGCAAGATCGACCGGCTGGAATCGAGCTGGCAGGCGCAGGTGGCCGAGCCGGTGATGGCGCGCGTGGACACCGGTGCCATGCAGGCGGCGCGCCAGACGCTGGTGCACGGCGCGAGCGTGGCGTATTTCGATCCCATGCAGCAGGCTTTGTCGGATTACCGCATGCGGCTCAAGCGCGATCTGTCGGGCCGCAACGCCAATGTGGCGCAGCGCCAGTGGGTCGCGGATGTCACGCTGGTGAGTCTGCTCGTCGTGGGGCTGATGATCGGTCTGGCCACGGTGATCGGCGTGCGCCGGCGTATTGCCGCGCCCTTGTCCCAGTTGACCGATACCACCGGGCGTCTGGCGGACGGCGAGCGCAACGTGCAGGTCCGGTTCCAGCATCGCGGCGACGAGATCGGTGCGATGTCGCGCGCGCTGGAGAAGTTTCGCCAGATCATCGTGCGCCAGGATCGCGATTACTGGATCCGCGACCACCGCGGGCGCATGACGGCCATGCTGTATCACGCTGCGGATGAGCGCGAACTGGGCCAGAGCCTGCTGCGCGACCTGGCGCCGCTGATGCATGCGGGCTATGCCGCCATGTTCACGCGGGCTTCGCTCGAAGACGACGAGGCCGATTTCAATCTATTGGCGGCGTATGGCTATTCGCCCGAGGCCGAGCAGCGGTTCGCGCCCGGCGAGGGCCTGGTGGGCGCTGCGCTGGAGACCCGGCGTCCGATCGAGCTGGCCGACCTGCCGGCTGGTTACATCACGATCCGTTCCGGGCTGGGCGAGGCGCGGCCGAGCATTCTGTTCGTCGCCCCGGCGGTCATCGCGGATCGAGTGGTCGCCGTGATCGAACTGGCCCTGTTCCACCCGCTGACGGAAACCGAGCGCGAACTGCTGGACACGTTGCTGCCGAATATCGGGATGGCGGTGTTGACGCAGATGCGCGCGCGGCGAACCAGCGAATTGCTGACGCAGAGCCGGCAACAGATGCAGGCACTCAGCCGTTCGGAAAAACGGCTGTCCGAGCAGCAGGCCAGCCTCCAGCGGGCCAATACCGAACTGCGGACGCAGAGCGAGGAGCTGTCGTCCCAGGCGGCCGAGTTGCGCGCGTCGGAGGAAGAGCTGCAGTCACAGGCCGACGCATTGCAGGCGGCCAATGCGGATCTGCGCGACAAGCAGGAGGAGCTGTCGGCCCTGCACGCCGAGGCCGAGGAGCGCGCCGAGGAGCTCGAACGGGCCAGTGCCTACAAGTCCGATTTTCTGGCGAACATGTCGCATGAGTTGCGCACGCCGCTTAACAGCCTGTTGATTCTCTCGCGCAGCCTGGCCGAAAACGAACCGGGCAATCTCGACGAGGAGCAGGTCGAGGCTGCACGCATCATCCATGATTCGGGCACCAGCCTGCTGGCGTTGATCAACGACATCCTCGATCTGTCGAAGATCGAGGCCGGCAAGATGCGGGTGTTGACCGATCGGGTGGACACCGCCGGTTTCGCGGCGCGCATACGGCGCCAGTTCGCGCACATGGCCGAGGCCCAGGGACTGGCGTTCGAGGTCGAGTTGAGCGCGGACGCGCCCGCACAACTCGTGACCGACGCCGGCAAGCTGGAACAGATCGTGCGCAACCTGGTGGGCAATGCCATCAAGTTCACGCGCGAGGGGTGTGTCGACGTGCGTTTCATGCGGCCGGCGGCCGATGCCCGCTTCGAGCGCGACCAACTGGCGCACGACAATGCGTTGGCGATCGAGGTCCGTGACGACGGGATCGGCATTCCCGCGGATCACCTGGAGGGCATCTTCCATGCCTTCGAACAGGTCGACGGCAGCAGCAGCCGCAATTACAGCGGGACCGGGCTGGGGCTGTCGATCACGCGTGAGTTGGTGGGCCTGCTGGGCGGCGAAGTGCGGGTACAAAGCACGCCGGGCGAGGGCAGTTGCTTCACGGCGTTCGTACGCACGGATCTCGCACCGGCCGGGGAAGCAGCGGGGGAAGTCGATCGGGCCAGAGCCGATGCCGCGCCAGAAGCGCTCCCACCGGCGGCCAACGAGCCACCACGGCCGCGACGCCGTGCGCGCCCGGCAGGACAGGCACCGCGTGTGTTGATCGTCGATGACGACGCCGCCTTCGCCGATATCGTGTGCAAGACCGCGCGCCAGCGCGGTTTCGAGGCCGAAGCCGCGGGCGATGGCCGGGGCGCACTCGCCGCCATGGCCGAGTGCGCCCCGGATGCCGTGATTCTCGATCTGGGGCTGCCGGGCGAGCTCGACGGCTGGTCCGTGCTCGACCGGATCAAGGCTGACGCGGACACACGCGACATTCCCGTGCACATCGTGTCGGCGGCCGACGACACCGGGCGCTCGGCCAGCGCCGGCGCGGTCGGCTATCTGCGCAAGCCGGTGACGCGCGACAACCTCGAGACGCTGCTGGCGCGTGCGGAAACGCTGTCCGGGCGCAAGGCCCGCCGCGTGCTTGTGGTCGACGACGACCCGGATGCGCATGCAGCGATCGCGCGTCTGTTGCGCAGCGAGCAGGTGTCGACGGTCGCGGTGGATTCCGGCGCGGCGGCCCTGTCGCGGCTCGACGAGGAAACCTTCGATTGCCTGGTGCTGGATCTGAAGCTGCCCGATGTGTCCGGTTTCGATCTGCTGGATACCATCGCCAGACGGGCCGATGCACCGCCGGTGGTGGTCTATTCGGCGCGCGATCTGTCGGCAGAAGAAACCGAGCGCCTGCGCGACCACACCGACAGTATCGTGATCAAGGGCAGCCACGCGCAGGATCGGCTGCTGGACGAGATCTCGTTGTTCATGCATCGCCTGGCGCCGCCGCCCGCGCCGCTGAGCACGCCCGCCGCGCCGCCGGCCGATACCCCGGCGCCCGGGCTGAGCGGCGCCCATGTGCTCGTGGTGGACGATGACATGCGCAACACCTTCGCCCTGTCGCGATTGTTGCGGGGCCATGGGGTCGAGGTCACGATGGCCGCCGATGGCTTCAAGGCGCTCGATCGGCTGGCCGGGGCCGAGCGCCTTGATCTGGTGCTGATGGACATCATGATGCCGGGCATGGATGGCTACGACACGATCCGCCGTATCCGGGACGGCTCGAATCATCCACGCGTGCCGATCGTGGCGCTGACCGCGAAGGCCATGAGCGGTGATCGCGAGGCCTGTCTCGCCGCCGGCGCCGACGATTATCTGTCCAAGCCGCTGGACGTGGACGATCTGCTCCGGCGCATGGCGGCCTTGTTGTCATGAGCGATCCGGTGGCCACCGAAGATCGCGCGCTGGATCTGTTCGTGCACGCTCTCAATGCCTGTCACGGCTACGACTTTTCCGGCTATGCGCGCGCCTCGCTCAAGCGCCGTGCCGAGCAGCTGGCGGCCGATCTCGGCGCGCCGGGTATCGGGCACCTGATTCCGCGACTGATCTATGAGCCCGCCGTGCTCGGCGAGGTGATCGCGCGGCTGTCGGTGCCGGTTTCGGACATGTTCCGGGATCCGGCGGTGTTCGCCGCGTTGCGCGAGCAGGTCCTGCCGGTGCTGTCGTCGTATCCGCGGGTGAACATCTGGCAGGCCGGCTGCGCCCAGGGCGAGGAGGTGTATTCCACCGCGATCCTGGCCGAGGAGGCCGGTCTGCTGTCACGTTGTCGCTTCTATGCCACGGATATCAACGATCAGGCGCTGGCGCGGGCTTCGGAAGGCATTTTTGCGGCACGGCGTATCCCGGGCTTCGCCGCGAATTACGACAGCGCGGGCGGCCGGGGCGATTTCGCGGATTACTACCGCAGCCGATATGATCTGATGCGGATGCGGCGAACGCTGCGCGATCGGGTGGTCTTTGCACACCATAATCTTGTGACCGACGGCGTCTTTGCGGAAACCCACCTGGTGATGTGCCGCAATGTCCTGATCTATTTCTCGCAGGCGCTCAAGGAGCGTGTATTGCGCTTGTTTGCCGACAGTCTCGTGCGCGGCGGGTATCTTGTGCTCGGCACGCGGGAGACGTTGCAATTCTCTTCACTCGCATCCTGTTTCGAGGCCGTCAGTGACACCCATCGCATCTACCGGCTCAAACGGGCATGGCCGCTACATGAAGCCTGAACCCTCGGTGCAGGCGCCCCGCGCGGCGGTTGCCACACCGCGCGCGACCGCGCCGGCCGCATGGCCGCGGGCCGGTGCCGGCTCTGCCGGGAGGCAGCGCGCGCATGTCTGACCCCGAGCACATCGATCAGCCGGCCTCCAAGGTTCTCGTGGTCGACGATCTGTATGCCAACCGCGTGGCCATGCGCCGGGTGCTCAAGCATCTTGACGTGAGCGTGATCGAGGCCGGCAACGGCAACGATGCGCTCGCTGCCTGCCTGGATCACGAGTTCGCCTTGATCCTGCTCGATGTGCAGATGCCCGGCATGGACGGCATGGAAGTCGCGGAACTGCTCAACGGCGAACAATCCACGCGCGATACGGCCGTGATCTTCGTCACCGCGGATTCAAGCGACGACATGGATCGCCTCAAGGGCTATCGCCTGGGCGCCGTGGACTACATCACGAAGCCCATCGACGAACGCCTGTTGCAGGCCAAGGTCCGTAATTTCGTCGAGCTGTACGACAGCCGCCGGGCGTTGCGGCGCGCGCGCGACGAACTGGACGCGGTGAACACCCAACTCCGTGGCGAGATCGACATCCGGCGCCGTGCCGAGGCGCGCGCCCAGCATCTGGCCACGCACGACGCGCTCACGGGGCTGCCCAACCGCCTGTTGTTCGTGGATCGCTTGAGCAGCATGACCAAACGCGCGCGCCGTCGGTCCGGGCGTTTCGCGATCGGCTACATGGATCTGGACGGCTTCAAGCCGGTCAACGATGCCTACGGCCATCGCGCGGGCGATGTCGTGCTTGAGCACGTGGCGCGCCGGCTCGAGCAGACGCTGCAGGATGTCGACACGGCCGCGCGCTTCGGCGGTGACGAGTTCGCCCTCCTGATCGAGGACGTCGAATCCGAGCCGTCGTGTCTGGCCCGTTGTCGGGAATTGCTCGACGCCCTGTCGGCGCCCATCGCGGTGCCGACATCAACCGGGGAAATCGATGTCGCAATCAGCGCCAGTCTCGGCGTCGCCTTTTACCCCGAGCACGGCGGCGACGCCGACGAACTCATGCACAATGCCGATTCCGCCTTGTATCGCGTCAAGTACGAGGGCAAGGCCAGCGTGCGCCTGTTTCAGGCGCGCGACGACATCCGGCCCATGCCCGCACCGCACTCCGACTGCATGTTGCAGTGACGTGCCGCCTGGCCCAGGGCGGGGCGGGCTCAGTCGGCGGCGTCTTCGGCGGGGCCGGTGAACGGTTCGGTACGCTCGTCCGGCGCCTGGCCGACCAGTTGGTCGACCCGCAGTTCCGCACTCTTGAGCATGGTCTGGCACTGGCGCGCGAGCGTGACGCCGCGCTCGAACTTGGCCAGGGCCTGTTCGAGGCTGATATCGCCGGCCTCGAGTGACTCGACCAGCGACTCCAGTTCCGCGACCGAGCTCTCGAAGGCCGCCAGCGGCGGGGCATCGGTCGTATCGGCGTCGGTGTTTGCCGCGTTATCGGATTTGGCTTTGCTCATGACAGGAAGGCCCGGGTGATTGCGCCGGAAGTTTAGCGTGTCATGCAAGGTCGTGCCGACGGCGCGATGGCGGTTCATCTTGCCACGGTCGGGCCAAACGCTTAACGTGCCGGCCGGTACGACTATTCGTTTTTTCACGAGGCATGGATGGCCAGTCAATACGATGCCGCCGATATCGAGGTCCTCACGGGGCTCGACCCCGTCCGCAAGCGGCCGGGCATGTATACCGATACCGCGCGGCCCAATCATCTGGCCCAGGAAGTCATCGACAACAGCGTGGATGAAGCGCTCGCCGGGCACGCCAAGGCGATCGACGTCACCCTGCATGCCGACGGTAGCCTGTCGGTAGTCGATGACGGCCGCGGCATGCCGGTCGATACCCACAGCCAGCACGGCGTCTCCGGGGTGGAGCTGATCCTCACGCGGCTGCACGCGGGCGGCAAGTTCTCGAACAAGCAGTACCAGTTCTCCGGCGGCCTGCACGGGGTGGGCGTTTCGGTGGTCAACGCCCTGTCCACCGAGTTGATCGTGCAGGTCTGGCGCGACGGCAAGCATTATGAAATGCGTTTCGCCGGCGGCTACAAGACCCAGGATCTGACCGAGATCGGCAGCTGTGCGAAGAACAAGACCGGCACGATGCTCCAGTTCTCGCCCGACGAGAGTTATTTCGACAGCCCCCGCTTCGCCACCGGCCGCCTCAAGCATCTGCTGCGCGCCAAGGCCGTGCTGTGCCCGAACCTGCGCGTGCGCTTCGTCGACGAGGCGGCCGAGGAAGACCTCGTCTGGCAGTATGCCGACGGGCTCGCCGATTACATGGCGGATGCGCTCGAGGGCGTGGACACCGTCATCTCGCCAGCCTTCACGGGCGGCGTGAACGAGGGTGGCCAGGCAGTCGACTGGGCCCTGACCTGGATCGCGCCCGAGCAGCCCGGCGTGGACGCGGTGGCCGAGTCCTACGTCAACCTGATCCCGACCGCCGGGGGCGGCACGCACGTGAACGGCCTTCGGTCGGGCCTGACAGAAGCCGTGCGCGAATTCTGCGAATTCCGCAACCTGTTGCCCCGAGGCGTCAAGATCGCCCCGGAGGATGTCTGGTCGGGTTGCACCTATGTACTGTCGGTGAAGATGAACGAGCCGCAGTTCTCGGGCCAGACCAAGGAGCGATTGTCGTCGCGCGATATCAGTGGCTTCGTGTCCGGCGCGGTCAAGGATGCGTTCTCGCTATGGCTGAACCGGCACGCCGAAACCGGCGAAACGCTGGCCCAGCAGATCATCGGCAACGCCCAGGCGCGGGCGCGCTCGGCCAAGAAGGTCAAGCGCAAGAAGGTGACCCAGGGCCCGGCACTGCCCGGCAAGCTCACCGACTGCGTGACCGATGACCCGGCGCGGTCCGAGCTGTTTCTGGTCGAGGGCGACTCGGCCGGCGGCTCGGCCAAGCAGGCCCGTGATCGCAACTTCCAGGCGGTGATGCCGCTGCGGGGCAAGATCCTCAATTCCTGGGAAGTGGAGCCGGCGGACATCATGGCCTCGAACGAGATCCACGATATCTCGGTCGCGCTCGGCCTCGATCCCGGCTCGGCCGACCTCAGCCGGCTGCGCTACCACAAGATCTGCATCCTGGCGGATGCCGATTCCGACGGCCTGCATATCGCCACGCTGCTGTGCGCACTGTTCGTCAAGCATTTCCGGCCGTTGGTGGCCCACGGACACGTGTTCGTCGCGATGCCGCCGCTGTTTCGCATCGACGCCGGCAAGGAAGTGTTTTATGCGCTGGATCGCGACGAGCGCGACGCCATCTTCAAGCGCCTGGAGAACGAGAAGAAACAGCGCAAGATCAGCGTGACCCGCTTCAAGGGCCTCGGCGAGATGAGCGCGTTGCAGCTGCGCGAGACCACCATGGCGCCGGATACGCGCCGCCTGGTCCAGCTCGGTATCGAGCCGTCGGCCGAGGCGAGCGCGAGCGTCGACGAGATGCTGGATATGCTGCTGGCCAAGAAACGCGCCGCTGACCGCCGCGATTGGCTGGAGGCCCGCGGCCACGAGGCCGAAGTCGACTGAGCGGTGGCGATATTCAGCTGGACAGTCGTGAATGTATACGCGATTAACCGAGGTACCCAATCCTCTTTATTGTGAATCTGCGTACATTGCGACATCTGCGGACAAACCAAGGAACGAAAGCGTCGGCTTTTTATCCGCAGATTGCACAAATGAGGAACACTGGCTCTTAGGCGCTATCTGGCCACGAACAAGGAGGCAGCATTGGATCGTATGGCTGAATCCATAGCATTCGCAGTCAGGTACGGTGATCTCGTACTGCTCAGAAAGCTGCTGCAAAATGGCGTCGATCCCGATACTGTTTCGGAATCAGGAGAAGGGCTTATCCGGCTGGCGTGCACGGCATGGGAAACGAACCAATTTCCCGCAGACACGGTAAGGCTACTTCTGGAAGCTGGAGCAAAGCCTAATCATCCCAGTGGTGGCGGTTGCGAGATGATGGCAGCGATCTTCAATGGGCGATTTGAGGTCGTTGAGTTGCTTCTGCGTTACGGGGCAAATCCCAACTCACACGTTGACGGTAGTGAAACTATCTATGAACTTGCGGAGTTTGACTATCGCTACGAGCAGTATGGTCTCACGCTTCCGGAGGAGCCTACGGAACAAGAAAAGTCGGACGAAGACGCCTGGGTTGCAATGCTTGTGCGCCTGGCCGGGAAATACGCGAAACGCAGTCCCCAAGAGCTGCTTACGCTTCGTGCTTACGGCGCGAAAACAATTATCGAGCTCAATTCCGTCCAACAGGATGCGCCAGCCAGCAGCTGAGCTTTAGCGACAGGTATGGCGTCAAGTGATCTTGTGTAGATTTGCCTGATCTGCAAACAAGCCAGAGAACGAAGGCTTCGATCCAAAGGCGGTTTATCCACGGATGGCGCGGATTAGGCAAATGGGGACATGGGTCTGGCGGGTGCCGTTCGGTTACGCGCAAGAACGCGATCGACAGGCATCGGTCGCTCGTGTTGTGATTGGGTATATGCGTCTGCTCTGCGCATAAATCAGCGGATGGGAAGCTCGGATCGGAAGACGCTTTTTTTCGCAGATCTACGCAGATGAGTGCGCTTCAAGTGATGGGCCCGTGTCGTGAACCCATGTCAGTCTGCGTGAATTTTGGGTTATTAATCCAGCGTCAAAACAGCTGACTTCGTCAGCTGTTTTCAACGTCTTGAAAAATAAAAGGCGTCGCCTGTCTGTCTTTTATTTTCAAATGCTTGGCGCCCGATGGCCACGGCGGGCATGCGGTCGCATGCTCGCGCTATTAACCCGAAAAATAATCTATTTTTGTGCCGGGTTAATAACGATAGGAACAAATCGATCCAACGAACGTTGGCGCGGCGCGGCGATCTGAAATGGAGAGACAAAAAGAAGCCGTGATCACGAATCCCGGCGCGCGGTCGTCGCGCCGCGCGCCGTCGGCTGACAACAAAGAGCGCGGCCGCTCGCTCGGGCCGCGCTCGGGAGGTTTATAAGGGCTCCGTCGAAGTGATCGAAGGGGCCGCCACTTGTTCTTCTAGGCGCTGGTGTGGCGCCGCGCGGTTAGCCACTGGTCACTGGACAGCGGTCGGTTCACGAGCCGGATTTCGCCCAGGTTGCCGAGGAAACCGTTGTCCATGTGGCCGCCGTACTGGCTGCAGCCGATCGCCATCTGCAGGCCGGTCTGAACATTGACATACTGGATGCCGGGAGCGGAGGAGGCGATATTGCGCAGCACCGGCGCGCCCTCGACATACAGGATCACGGAATTGTCGTCGTTTGGATCGTTAACAGCGGCGATGTGATACCACTGGGTAGCCGAGATGCTACCCGACCAACAGGTCATATTGGTGTATCGACCGACCGGCACGACCTCCCACTGGACCTCCATCAGATTGGAGATTGCCATCATCATCGTGGTGTCTCCGCTGCCGCCACTATAGAGATTCCAGCGGGCGCCCAGGCGATAGAGGATGCCCATCCAGGCATTTTTTTTGGCGTCGAAATCGGCCCCGATCTTGACGAAAGCCTCGATGGTATAGCCGTTTTCAAACAGTTCGGTGTTGATCGGGGCGTTGCGGTCGGTTGTAAAATACGGCGAGTCGTGTTTTTTGGTGTTCACGAACTGGAGGCTGCCGGGTGCCGCCGAGGCCGGGTGATGGTCGGTCGACCACAGCAGATTGCTGTTCCGCTTCATCCAGGTGTTAACGAACAGCGGGTTGGCGTTGGCGTCGTCGGGCGAGACATCGGCGATTGGCCAGTCGCCGCTGCGATGGTCAAAGTTGAATTGGGTGCCGTCGCGGACCCCGGTCTTGAAGAACCGCCAGTGAGCGAGCGTGCCGCTGACCTTGGGATAGTCTTCACTGTCCCGGGCCGGCACGGGCTGGGCTTGGGCGGGTTGGGTATAGTTGGCCAGGATCAGCTGCTGGGCGATGTCGGTGAGCCCGACAGGACGTGTGCCTGCCTGGACCTGGAACGTATCGGAGAAGCCGGCAAAGCGCTGCTGGAAGTCGAAGTCCAGCGCGTAGTTGTGGTTGTCCTCCGTCTTCCAGGCCACGTCGAATTGGTTGATCTCGCTGCTCGGCTTCAGCGGTACCCACGGCGAGAAGGTGCTGGCATATATCTTGTTGTGGGTCAGGTCGAACTCGTACAACCGCATCAGGCCGTTGCCGCCCATATACGACATTTGATAATCGACAACGATCAGCAGTACATCATGGCCCGCACTGTTCTTCTTGGTGACGCGGCAAGAGCCGTGATAGTGGCCGCTGATGGCCATGAATATTTGATCGTTGTCCCGGATCAGGTGTTTCCATAAATACTCGAAATAGCCGGTTTCGGCGGCCGTCGTTCCGTCGTCGCCAATGCCCATCAGCTGATGGTTGATCAGGATCACCGGCAGGGTGGGGTTTGAGGCGATGACCTGATTGGCCCAGTTCAGCGCATCGTCCGAGGCACGCCAGGACAGCGAGAGTACGAGGAACCGGTTACCTTCGGCTTCGAACACGTGATATTCGTGGAAACCGGAATGGTGTCGGCTACCGAACGTGCTCTGCTGCTGGGCGCGCGCTGTCGGGAACACCTGCAAATAGGGTTCGAATAGATTGCGTCGATGGAAGCCGCCGTCCTGATAGCCATCGTCGTTTTTGAAGCCCGTTACGCCCACGCCCCAGTCCGGGCCCCACTGGATATTTGTGCCGATCGCCCCGATGTCGTGGTTGCCGGCACAGATCGAGTACGGGCAGTGGCTGTCTTCGAGCACCTGCATGGCTTGGCTGGCCAATTCCCATTCCTTGTTCACGCTGCCATTGCCGAGCTGGTTGCCATAGACCAGATCCTGGTTCGCATGCCATGGCTGAGAGCCCTCGGCCGTGTAATACCAGGATTGGTCGACGACGTCGCCGACGTGTATCACGAACGGAATGTTCAGCAAATAGCGATTCCGTACGATCCACTGGGTCTGGGTCTTGAAGGGGTTGTCATACTGCGGAAGGATGCCTTGATATTTCTTCTGGAATAGCTTGCCCATCTTTTCCGAGGCGTAACGCGGATAGTACTGGGTATCCGGCAGGACCGGCACGCAGAAGGTCGATCGCCTGGTGCTGTCGCTCGATGCGGTCTGCCCGCTTGATGCGGCCAGTGCCCTGGAGCCATAAAGCGAGGCCAGCGGGGCGATGGCCAGCGTTTTGAGCAGACTTCTTCTCTTGAGCTCTGGCACACGGGCCAGTTGTTCCAGCAGTTGCTTAGAGTCGTCAGAGGGACGGTCAGTCATGAAATTCTCCTTGTACGGTAACGAGACAGGGCGCTCGATTCAGTCCGGGACACAAAGTGCGCAGCGGCGTGGCCGGCGCGCGTTGTTTCGTCATTAATCGCGCATTGCGCGCAGCGAGACCGCGCCTGATGGCGGCGCAAACCTACGCCGTCGCATTGCCGTGACTTGGCTTGGCTTGGTGCCCGGGTCGGCACGCAGATATCTCGCGCTCATGCGATAAGACACATATAAGTCGGACCCTAGAAGCCTGGTTGCCGGTAGCGTCGACGGAGACCGATGCGGCCGACCATAAACAGCAGGCCCAGGCCGAACATTGCCAGCGAGCCGGGCTCTGGCACATCGGCGACGTTGCCGTAAGCGACGTTGTCGAAAGCGAAATTCGACCAGTTCAAGTAGTCGCCTAAATCGCTGTTACTGAAATTGTTGTTATTCCGGAACTCGACGGCGTTGAACGTCGGCAGGTCAAAGAAGTTTACATAGAGGCTGTCGTCGGTCGCCCCGGCGATCGCCGTGCCGTTGAACGAGGCGACGGACGTGTCGTTGTAGCGAAACGTGATTGTGTCGCCAGCGTTGAGGCTGCCCCAGTACAGGCCGAAGTAATTGTTCGATGACTGCAGGTCGAGCTTGGCCGCCGGGCTTGCCGGACTGTATGAAGGCGAAACGGAGGCAAACACGGTGTTATCGCCGGTCGGTCGATAGCTCTGCCGGAAGCTGCCGTCGTTCGCGTAGATGGCCGTCGAATCACAGCTGGCTGGATCGCAAAGATTACTGGCGTCGTTGAAATCGATGCGGGTAGCGGCGGCAACCCGGCTGGTCGGCACGCCATCGGCGTCCAGCTGGCTGCCATAGCCAAGATATGCGGCGTGCGCCGAAGTAAATGCTGTAAAAGTTGAAATGGCGACTGAGAAGCAAGTATAACGTAAAAAAGACATAATCGTGAACCTTTTAGGGCGCGTTTCGGCTTTGGGTGTGTTTTCTTTTGTTGCGATTACAAGGTGCATGCCATAATA
This sequence comes from Salinisphaera sp. RV14, assembly GCF_052044135.1. Taxonomy (NCBI): domain Bacteria; kingdom Pseudomonadati; phylum Pseudomonadota; class Gammaproteobacteria; order Salinisphaerales; family Salinisphaeraceae; genus Salinisphaera; species Salinisphaera sp. RV14. The sequence goes on along the minus strand of NZ_JBQDYF010000009.1, from coordinate 114,685 downwards.
TTTAAGCGATTGAAATATAACTGTATTAACAACTTTAATCGCAGGCGTCGGCAATTAAAGATGTATTGTTTTTCGACGCAAAGAGCTGTATTAAATATGTAATACTCATTAAATATAAATAAAAAAACAGATACATCTGTTGGGCATCGGTGAAATCGGCGTGTCAGCAAATACGACAGGCAGGCCGTAGCCGAGCCCGTGTTTCAACCTCAACCCGCGTTATCACGGCCGACTGATCCGGGTCCGATCTATCCGGGGACTCCGGGTGGGTATATGAGCCTTGTACGCGTCGCTGGGACCGAGCAGCGCGATGTCTTTGGTGCGCTCGAAGCGAAGCTGAGCCGGCAAAAGCGCTGGCATCGTCCCGGCAAGGCGCGGCGGCTCGCCCGTGTTCTGCCCCGGGCCGGCGGCGCGACGTGTCGTGAACCACGATCTGCAAACATCGCCACCGGGACGGCCGGCGTGCGATCCCGGCTTGCCGTGTGTGTGGTTCGGCGGGTACCTTGCTGCGGCCTGATACTGTTCCTGAGGCCGGCATACCGTCGGCCCCCCGGGGAACGATTCGCCAGCGAGGCACGATGGCCACGACCTTCGAACACGACAGCGAGCGCCTGCCGCTCAACGCCTTTGCCGAAAAGGCGTATCTCGATTATGCGATGTACGTCATCCTCGATCGCGCCTTGCCGCACGTGGGCGACGGCCTGAAGCCGGTGCAGCGGCGCATCGTCTATGCCATGAGCGAGCTCGGCCTGTCGGCGGCGTCCAAGCCGAAGAAAGCGGCGCGCACGGTCGGCGACGTGATCGGCAAGTTCCATCCGCACGGCGACTCGGCCTGCTACGAGGCCATGGTGATCATGGCCCAGCCGTTCACTTATCGTTATCCGCTGGTCGACGGCCAGGGCAACTGGGGCACGGCGGACGATCCGAAATCGTTCGCGGCCATGCGCTACACCGAATCGCGCCTGACCGCCTATGCGGCGACGTTGTTGTCCGAACTCGGCCAGGGCACGGTCGACTGGCGGCCGAATTTCGACGGCACGCTGGATGAGCCCGAAACCCTGCCGGCGCGCCTGCCGAACGTGCTGCTGAATGGCGGCACCGGGATCGCGGTCGGCATGGCGACGGATATCCCGCCGCACAACATCCGCGAGGTCGCCGCGGCCACGATCCATCTGCTGAACAACCCGGATGCCGATCTCGACGCGCTGATGGCGCACATGCCGGCGCCGGATTTCCCGACCGGTGCCGAAATCATCACTTCGGCCGCCGACATTCGCCAGATGTATGCCACCGGCAACGGCCAGGTGCGCGTGCGCGCGACGTACACGATCGAATCCGGCGAAGTCGTGATCAACGAGTTGCCCTACCAGACCTCGGGCGCCAAGGTGCTGGAACAGGTCGCGGGCCAGATGACGGCCAAGAAGCTGCCGATGGTCTCCGATCTGCGCGACGAATCCGATCACGAGAATCCGACCCGGCTGGTGATCGTGCCGCGCAGCAACCGCGTGGACATCGAGGCGATGATGGCGCATCTGTTCGCTACCACCGGGCTCGAGAAGAATGTACGCGTGAACCTCAACGTGATCGGGCTGGACGGTGCGCCGCGGGTCAAGAATCTGCGCGATCTGTTGTCCGAATGGCTGATCTATCGCACGACCACGGTCACGCGGCGTCTGGAACATCGCCTGAAGGCGGTCACCGACCGGTTACACATCCTCGAAGGCCTGCTGGTTGCGTATCTCAACATCGACGACGTCATTCACATCATCCGCACCGAGGATCAACCCAAGCCGGTGATGATGGCTCGCTTCGCAATCACCGACGTGCAGGCAGACGCGATCCTCAACCTGCGTCTGCGGCACTTGATGAAACTCGAGGAGTTCAAGATCCGCGGCGAGCAGGAAGAGCTCGCGGCCGAGCGCGCCGATCTCGAGGCCACGCTGGGCTCCCGGGCGAAACTCAACCAGCTGATTGCCGACGAACTCACCGCCGATGCCGAGCAGTACGGCGACGATCGCCGCAGCGCGCTGGTCGAACGCCATCAGGCCAGGGCACTGTCGGAGGCCGATCTCGTGCCCAGCGAGAACATCACGGTGGTGTTGTCGCGCGAGGGCTGGATCCGCTCGGCCAAGGGCCACGATGTCGACGCCATGGGCATGAACTATCGAACCGGCGACGAATACCTGGCCGATGCGGCGGGCCGCTCGAACGACAAGCTGATCGTGCTCGACTCGGCCGGACGCAGTTACAGTCTCGCCGCGCACAGGTTGCCGTCGGCGCGTGGCCAGGGTGAGCCGCTCACCGGCTCGCTGTCGCCAGCCGACGGGGCGCGCTTCGTGGGTCTGGCAATCGGCGGCGGGGATCTGCTCTGCGTGCTGGCGTCGACGGCGGGTAACGGCTTCGCCACGCGACTGGCGGATATGGCGAGTCGGCAGAAATCGGGCAAGGCCACGCTCACGCCGGGCAAGGGGGCGACGGCGCTGGCGCCGACGACGGTCGCGGGCGATGACCCGGAGGTCTGCGTGGTGACCACCGCCGGCCAATTGCTGTGCCTGTCACTCGAGGAGCTGCCGCAGCTCGCCAAGGGCAAGGGCAACAAGCTGATTGCGCTCAAGGCCGGTGAGGCCGTGATCGCGATTCAGGCGGTATCCGGCGACCAGACATTGGTGATCCACAGCGGCAAGCGCCACATGACGCTCAAACCCGCCGAACGCGATCCCTATCGCGGCCCGCGGGCTTCGCGCGGCAAGCGTCTGCCACGTGGCTTCACACAGGTCCAGCGCCTGTCGCGTCAGGGCTGAGAACCTCCGGGCGATGCCGGCCGTCGGCCGGCTCGGCCCGCGCCCCCGAAAGCGCGATCAGCCGATGGTTTCGCCATGCTGTAGCGCCGCCGGGTCCGGCTCCTGAATGAAGTGGCCCTGGACGTAGTTGACGCCTGCCTGCCACAGGCGTGCCATGCTGGCGGCATCCTCGATATGCTCGGCGATGAGCGGCACGCGGTGCTCGCGGGCGAAATCGACGACCCGCTGCAGACGCGCATCCTCGCTGTTCTGTTCCGCCAGCTGGCGCGCAAACGCCGGTGCCAGTTTGATGAACGACAGCGTGAGGTTTTCGAGCATCGCCGCATGGCTGCTCGACTCGCCGAAATGCGTCAGCGCAAAACGATAAGTCTGACGGTCGAGTTCGGCGGCCAGGCGACGCGTCGCGGCCACGTGTGAGCGCGCGTCCGATTCACGCACGCAGAATATGATCTGCTGGTGATCGATCGCGGCCATGGCCTCGTCCTCTGCCAGCCACTGGATGAATGTCTGCGCGCTGTCGAGCGTGGCGCTCGACAGTTTGACGAACAGCGCGAGTTCGACGTCGCGGGCGGCCTGTTCGGCGATCACGCGCGCCGCGCGCCGGGTCACCCAGCGATCGATCTCGGGCATCAGGCCGGCCTGCTCGGCGGCCGGCAGGAAGTTGCCAGGCATGATCATGCCGTCGTGATCGTCGACGTAGCGCAGCAGCACGTCGTAGTAACGACGCTGGTCGCCGGCCAGGCTGGTCACGGTCTGGAATGCCAGCCGGAAACGATCCGAGGCGAGCGCCTGTTCCAGCCGGCTCTGCCAGGCGTCCGAGCCGGCCTGTGCGTCCGCCATCGGATCGCCTTCGCATTCGCGAAACGCGTCGCCGCCGGTCTCCCGCAGGCGATATCCGGTGTCGACCAGTTGTTGCAGCCGACGATCGTTGGCGGTGGATTCCGCCCCGAGCATGATGGCGGACACGCTGGCCGTGACATGCACCGAGCGATGATGACCGCCGAACTCGGTGTCGCCGATGGTGCGTACCAGGGTTTCCGCCATGGCTGAAACATCGGCCGGCGCCCCGCGTTCGATCGACAGAACGTATTCGCCCACGGCGAAGCGGAAGCAGCGGTCGGTATCGGCCAGGTTGTCGATCAGGAACAGGCTGACCTCCTCGAGCAATTCATCGGTGCTCGCGAGGCCGAATTGCTGTTGCAGTGCCGGCACGCCGTCGAGGGCCACGAACACCAGACCGCGCAGGCGACCGCTGTCGGACCAGCGGCTGATGCTGGCCAGGTGTCGATGCAGCGCCATGCGCGCGTCGGCAATGGGGCTCGCGCCCAGAACCGGCATGCTGGTCGTCTCGATCGGTGCCAGCGACAGCCACTGGCTGCGATCGGCACCGGTATACAGATGCGCGGACAGCGGATGCGTGGCGCCAGCGCTGGCGCGGCGCAGGATCACGCCGCGCCCGGCCGGCCGGTGGGAGTCGTTCAGGCGCGCCTGGGCGGCGGACAGGCGCGCCGCGTCGGTCTTGGACAGCCAGCTGCCGAGCGCTTGCCCGTTGATGGCCGCGGCGGACTCGGCCCCGATCAGGTCGGCGAAATGCGGCGTCACCCCGACCAGCGTGCCCCCGTCGAGGCGGGCTCTCGCGCCCTCGCTCTGTTGCTCGAACTCGGCCAGGCGGCGCCGGTCGATGGCCAGATCCACCGCGCGCGACAGCCGGGCGTCGATCAATTCCGCATCCTCGTCGATATCGATGCGCTGACAGACGCCGGCGCGCACGCAGGCGCCGCGGGGCGGCAGACGCACCTCGGTGCCCGCCACCAGCAGCGGGACGCTGCCGACGTGTTCCACGCGCTGAATCAGCGTCGCGGTATCGAAGCGGTCGCCGTCGCGGCAGACCAGGGCGAGCAGGGCCACCGGCGGATGCACCTGGCTCGCGGCGGTATCGAAGTCGTCAAACCGGTGGGTCGCCCAATCCCGCGGCGAAAGCGTCTGCAGGCGAGCGGCCAGTCGCCGGCTGGTGGCGTCATCGTCGCCAATCACCGCGATCAGTGCATTGGCGTCGGCCCTGTCGTTGCTTGCATTCGATCGATGTGCGTTGGTTGCGTCGGCAATGGCCATCGGTATCAGTCCCCTTGTCCCCTGGACCCAGCATGCCGTGCCCGTGCCGGCACGCCAAGTACGCTCTTGGCATCGTCGCCCGCGCCCTCGCGCGCCAGCTTCGGTACCAGGTAGCCCGGCAAGCGTGCGGCAAGCGCCTGCATCAACACGACCGCACGCGATTCCGGCACCTCGAAATGATGGGTTCCGCGAACGCGATCAAGCAGGTGCAGATAATAAGGCATAACACCGGCATCGAAGAGCGCCAGACTCAAATCCGCGAGCGTGTCGGCGTCGTCGTTGACGCCGGCGAGCAACACGGCCTGATTGAGCGGTACGGCGCCGGTACCCGCGATCGCACGAGCCATATCGGCAACTTCGAAGGAAAGTTCAGCCGCGTGATTGACATGCAACACGACCACCGTTCGCGCGCGGCGTGCGGCGAACCATGCGAGCAGCCCGTCATCCACGCGTTCGGGCAGCACAACGGGTGTGCGCGTATGTATGCGTAGTCGCCGGACATGGTCGATGGCATCCAGTCGCGCCCCGAGTGCGTCCAGCCGCGCATTCGACAGCGATAGCGGATCGCCGCCTGACAGGATCACTTCGGTAATGCTCGGGTCCGCGGCGATGCGCGCCAGCGCGGCCTCGGTATGCGAGCCGCCCGCATGTTGGGCGCTGTAATCGAAGTGCCGGCGAAAGCAATAGCGGCAATGCACGGCACAGGCGCCGGTGGTCACCAGCAGCGCCCGGCCGTGGTATTTGTGCAGCAGCCCATCGCCGACGGCGCTCGAATTGTCGCCCACCGCATCGTCGACGAAACCGGGCGGATCGTGGCACTCGGCGTGCAGCGGCAGAACCTGGCGCAGCAGGGGGTCGGCGATGTCGCCGCGGCGCATGCGCGCGACATAGCCGCGCGGTACGCGCAGATCGAACAGAGCGGCGGCACGTCGGGCCGCGGGCTTGTACTCGGCCGGCAGGTCGAGTTCGGCAAACAGCGTATCGACGTCGGTGATGGCGTCACGCATGGCCTGCTGCCAGCCACCGCTGCGATACGATAGACTGCGCGGCTCGATCAGCGGCGTAATCCGTGATGGCGCGGGGCGTGTGCTCATATCGAACCAGTATAGAGGCTGTCGTCAGCCCGTGCCGCACGGCCTGACGACGGATTCTTGAGACCGGGGCGCCGCGCATGCCGGCGCGACGCATTCCAGCCTTGGAGTTTCGTTTTATGGCGCAGTTTTCCACCAACCAGTTCAAGGGCGGCCTGAAGATCATCCTCGACGGCGACCCGTACACCATCGTCGAGAACGAATTCGTCAAGCCCGGCAAGGGCCAGGCTTTCAATCGCGTGAAGGTGCGCAACCTCAAGACCAATCGCACGGTCGAGCGCACCTTCAAGTCGGGCGATTCGGTCGAGGCGGCCGACGTGTTCAACCTCGATCTTCAGTTCCTGTACCACGATGGTGAGTTCTTCCATTTCATGGAACCGAACACGTTCGAGCAGTACCAGGCCAGCGAAGCCGCGGTCGGCGATGCCGCCAAGTGGCTCAAGCCCCAGGACAGCTGCGATGTCACGCTGTGGAACGGTGTGCCGCTGCAGGTGGATGCGCCCAACTTCGTCGTCCTGCAGGTCACCGAGACCGATCCGGGCGTGCGCGGCAACACCTCCTCGGGCGGTTCCAAGCCGGCCACGCTGGAAACGGGCGCGGTGGTCCAGGTGCCGTTGTTTATCGAAGAAGGCGAGACCCTGCGCATCGATACCCGCAAGGGTGAGTACGTCTCGCGCGCCAACGAAAGCTGAGACCCGCATGAGCCACGATGGCCGCTGGCGCTCGGGGCTCGCCCCGGGCGCGCTGGCGGCGCGGGCGCGGTTGCTCGCCGATATTCGTGTCTTCATGGCCGAGCACGGGCTGCTGGAAGTGGATACGCCCGTGCTGTCGGCGGCCGCACCGAGCGAGCGCGCGCTGGAATGCCTGGCAGTCGCGGGTGCGGGCTATCTCGTGCCGTCGCCCGAGCATGCGCTCAAGCGTCTGCTGGCCGAGGGTGCCGGCTCGTTGTATCAGCTCGGGCATGTCTTTCGCGCCGGGGAGACCGGGCGCTGGCACAATCCCGAGTTCACCATGCTCGAGTGGTACGGCGTCGACGAGGACATGGGCGCGGCGATGGCCCGGCTCGCCGCGCTGCTGCGTCGGCTGGGCGTGCCCGCGGGCCGGCCGGCGCGTACCTATCGCGCCGTGTTCCGCGAGGCGCTCGGCCTCGATCCGCTGGTGGCCGACGCCCGCGCACTTGCCGACTGCGCGGCCGCCCAGGGCGTTGCCCCGGGTGGCATGGGGGCCGAGGCCGGGCGCGTGTTCTGGCTCGATCTGCTCATGGCGACCTGCGTACAGCCGACGCTGGGCCGCGACGGCGCCGAGCTGGTGACGCATTTCCCGGCCGACGACGCCGTGCTGGTGGCCAGCGATCCGGACGATGCGCGTCAGGCGCTGCGGTTCGAATGCTTCTGGCAGGGCGTCGAACTCGCCAACGGCGCGCGCGAACTGGCGGACGCCGCCCTGGCCGGGCAGCGCATGCAGCGCGAGCAGGACGCGCGCGTCGCGCAGGGCAGCCCGGTGCCGCCGGTCGACGAGGCCTTGCTGGCGGCGATGCGCGCGGGACTGCCGCCCTGCGCCGGCGTCGCGCTCGGGATCGACCGGTTGCTGGCGTTGTTGCAGGGTGTCGACGCGATCGCCCCGGTTCTGCCATTCGCCAGCGGGCGCTGATCCGGCGTGTCAGGCGCCCGGCACGAGTTGTCCGAGCGACTGGTTGAGACGCACCGGCTGGCCGGCCGTCAGTTCGGGATCGAAGTCCACCGCGTCAGGCCCGGTCAGCACGATCACACTCGACCCCAGCATGAAATGCCCCATCGGATCGCCGCGGCCGTAGCGGTGTTCGGTCTGGCCGGCATCGATATAGCTGGTGTGGCGGCGGGCCTTTTGATGAGGCGGGCAGATGCGCCCGGCGGCGCGGGTGTGGATGCCACCGACGATGAAGGCCCCGACCATCACCACGGCCACTGGCCCGACCGCGGTATCGAAGCAGCTCACCAGGCGTTCGTTGCGCGAGAACAGCCGCGGGATGGCGCGCACGCAGCGCGGGTTCACGCCGAACAGGCGCCCGGGTATATAGCGTGTCTCGCGCAGCCGGCCGTCCAGCGGCATGTGTACCCGATGATAATCGTGCGGCGCGAGATACAGCGTGACATAGCGGCCGCCGAGAAAAGCGGCGGCAAGACTGTCGTCGCCGGCCACCAGTTGCCGCAGGTCGTAGGCCACGCCCTTGGTCTGGAACAGGCGGCCGGTCTCGATCGCCCCGAACATGCCGAGCTGGCCGTCGACGGGGCAGGCGAGTGTGTGGTCGTCGGCCGGTAACGGCCGCACATCGGCAGCGAGTTCGCGCGTGAAAAAATCGTTGAAGCAGGCATATTGCGTCGGTTCCGGCTCGGCCGCTTCGCTCATGTCGATCGCCGGATAGGCGCGCAGAAAGCCTCGGATCAGCGCGTTCTTGATCCGTGGCAGCCGGATCTCGGCGATGACAAACGCCAGATGCGAGATGGCGCGCGTGGGTAACAGCGCCAGCGCAACGGCGAACAGGCGATCGGTGAAGCGAACCGGGACATTGGGCATGGTCAAGCGGGAAACGACAGCGGAGCGAGCCGTCACCCTAGCGCAACGCCGCAACACAGGCGATCTGGTTTATCCTAGCCCGCTGTTCCCGATTGAGAATGACGCGCGATACCGGTCGCGCGTCGTGCCACCGACAGGAGCGGGCCCGGGCCCGCGAGTGAGACTATGGCTAGCGACACCGCCGAACCGGCGTCCGAGATCGCCGCGACCCTGACGCGCATCGTCGATTACATCCGCTGGGGCGCATCGCGCTTCGTGGCGGCCGATCTATCGTTCGGCCACGGCAGCGACAATGCGATCGACGAGGCCGCGCATCTGGTGCTGGATGCGCTGGATCTGGATCTGGATCCGGGGCTGCCTGATGCGTATCTCGAGTCCGTGCTCATGCCGAGCGAGCGCGAGCGCGTGATCGCGGTCATCGAGCGCCGGATCGAAACACGGCTGCCCGCGCCCTATATCACCGGCCGCGCTTGGTTCGCGGAGATGGAGTTCTTCGTCGACGAGCGCGTCATCGTGCCGCGTTCGCCGATCGCCGAATTGATCGAGCAGGGCTTCCAGCCGTGGCTCGGGCACCGCGAGCCGTTGGCGGTGCTGGATCTGTGCACGGGCTGCGGCGCGATCGCGATCGCCTGTGCCTACGCCTTCCCCGATGCGCAGGTCGTGGCAACCGACGCCAGTGACGATGCGCTGGAAGTGGCCGCGATCAACTGCGACAAGCACGACACCGGACCGCAGGTGCAACTGGTGCGGGCCGACCTGTTCGACGGGCTGGAAGCGCAGCGGTTCGACCTGATCGTGACCAATCCGCCGTACGTCACGCGGGATGAATGGTCCGGCCTCGATCCGGAGTTTCTTCACGAACCGGGTTTCGCCTTCCATGGCGACGCCGACGACCTGACCCTGGTCGAGCGCATCCTGTTCGGCGCGCCCGATTACCTGACCGAGGATGGCCTGTTGATCATGGAGGTGGGCGCATCGGCGTTCCTGCTGGAACAGCGCTACCCGGACCTGCCGGTTACCTGGATCGATCTGGCGCGCGGCGGCATGGGCGTGGGCGCGGTCGAGGCCGAAGACCTCGCCGCCTGGGTCGAAGCACAGCAGGTGGGGGCGTAATCGCATGGCAGGCAATACCTGGGGCCAGCAGTTCACCGTCACCTCGTTCGGCGAATCGCACGGACCGGCGATCGGTTGCGTGATCGACGGCTGCCCGCCCGGCGTGGCGGTCGACGAGGCGCTGCTGCAGCGCGATCTCGACCGGCGCAAGCCCGGTACGTCGCGCTATGTGACCCAGCGCCGCGAAGCCGACGAGGCGCGCATCGTCTCCGGCGTATTCGAAGGCGTGACCACCGGCACGCCGATCGCGATCATCATCGAGAATACCGATCAGCGCTCGCGCGATTATTCCAAGATCAAGGACGTGTTCCGGCCGAATCATGCCGACTACGCCTATCTGCAGAAATACGGCATTCGCGATTATCGTGGCGGCGGGCGTTCCTCGGCGCGCGAAACCGCGGTGCGCGTGGCGGCCGGCGCGATCGCCCGCCGGGTCCTGGCCGAGCGCTGGGGCATCGCCATCCAGGGGTACCTGGCGCAGATGGGTGGTATTCGTCTCGGCTGCACCGATCTCGCCGCGGCCAACGACAACCCGTTTTTCTGCGCCGAACCGGATCGCGTGCCCGAACTGGAGGCCTATATCAACCAGTTGCGGCGCGATGGCGACTCCATCGGCGCGCGTATCGATGTCGTGGCCACCGGCGTGCCGGCAGGTTGGGGCGAACCGGTGTTCGACCGGCTGGATGCCGATATCGCCAAGGCACTGATGAGCATCAATGCCGTCAAGGGTGTGGAGATCGGCGACGGTTTCGACGTCGTCGCCATGCGCGGATCGGAACACCGCGATGAAATGAACCCGGACGGTTTCGCCAGCAATCATTCCGGCGGTATCCAGGGCGGTATTTCCAGCGGCCAGGCGATTCGCGCCAGCATGGCGCTGAAGCCCACCTCCAGCATCACCATCCCGGGCGATACCGTCGACACGGCCGGCCAGGCGACACAGATGCGGACCACCGGACGGCACGATCCCTGTGTGGGGCTGCGCGCGGCGCCGATCGCCGAAGCGATGCTCGCCATCACGCTGCTCGACCATGCGCTTCGCCATCGCGGGCAGAACGCCGACGTCGCGCCGCCGATGGCGCCCCTGGGTGGCGGGCCGATGTTCTAGACCACCTGATATCACCGAGCGTGGGGCTTTGCGTGGCGACGCGGGCCGGCTAGGATGCGCCAAGGGTTAGCGGCTGGGGGCATCGCGTGAAAAAGTGGTTTTCGAGTATTACCTGTATCGCCGTATTGGCGGCTGGGTCAGCGGTGGCGGCGGCAGACGATTGGAATCCGGCCGCGGTCGGTCATGAGCTGTCGAACGGTCAGGCCGTGCAGGCGCTGGAAGCAACGAACGCCCGCCTGGCCGACCATCCCGACGACCGGCAGGCGCAGTTCCTGCACGCCATGGCGCTGGCGCGAACCGGCGATGCACCCCATGCGATCGATCTCTATCGCAAGTTGTCGACTGAGTATCCGCAGCGTGCACGCGTGTGGAACAACCTCGGCGTGCTCTATGCCCGTCAGGGCCGGCTCGACAAGGCACGCGACGCGCTGGACCATGCGATCGCAGCCGAGCCGGGTTACGCCGTTGCCGAGGAGAATCTCGGCGATGTCTATGTGGCGTTGGCCAGCGCGGCCTATCGGCGCGCGCAGCAGCAGGGCGCGAGCGCCGAGGCCATGAATCGTCGCCGCAGCGCACTGGAACAGCTGGTTCCCGCCTTGCCGAGCGCGGCCCAACCGAACCCGGTTTCGGCAACGCCGGGCGCCGCCACGCCGGCGGATGCCGCGGCAGCGAGCGGCAGCGGCCATAGCGTGGCCGAAAAGCCGGCTTCGGGTCCGCCCAGGCAGGCCATCGATCGGGTGTTGTCGCACTGGGCAAATGCGTGGTCGCAACAGGATCTGTCGGCTTACCTGGCGACATACAGTGACGACTATCAACCGCAGGGCAAGATCAGCCGCGCACAGTGGATTCGCCAGCAGCGTGCGCGGGTGACCCGGCCGAAATCGGTGGATGTGAGCGTGTCCGATATTCGGGTGACGGCGGACAGCGCGAATCGCGCCCGGGCCACCTTCCGGGAGCATTATCGTGCCGCGGGCAACGAACGCGATGCCACCCGGCACATGGTGTTCGTGCGTGAGGATGGGGCCTGGCGTATCCGTCAGGAGAGCTGAGCGCCCCCGGCTTCGGCTTCCAGCATGGTGAGCAACGCGCGCGCTGCGTTCGACAGGTGCCGCTGTGGATGCCGCATGACACCCAGCTCACGATGCATCCGCAGTCGGGGCAGTGCCAGCGGCACCAGCCGATGCGGCATGGCCTCGGGCAGGACCGTCCAGCCCAGACCCACGTCCGCGAGCATGCGCAGGGTTTCCAGCGAATGGCTGGTCATGCGCGCAGTCACCGCGACGCCGTGCTCGGCCAGGGCGGATTCGATGATCCGATGAGTATAGCTGTCCGGCGGCGGCAGCACCGCGGGATAACGCACCAGTGCCGCTAATGGAATGGCCGCACGCCGGGCCAGCGGGTGGTCGATGCCGGCATAAATGGCAAGCGGGTCGTGCCAGATGGTGCGGGCGATCAGCGTCCGATGGGGCTTGACCGGCAACGTGATCAGGGCGAGTTCCGATTCGCCGTTGACCACGCGCTGGCAGGCCTGCTCCGAATCGGCGAACTCGATCTGGGGAGCCACATCCGGATAGCGCGCCACGAATGCCCGCAGCACCTCGGGCATGCGGTGCATGCCGACATGGTGCGACACCGCCAGTTCGAGTGTGCCCGCGACCTGCGCGGCAAGATTATCCAGCGCCCGATCACCGTCCGCGACCGCGGCCAGCGTCTCGCGGGCATGCGGCAGGTAGGCGCGTCCCGCCTCGGTCAGCCCGATGCCGCGACCCACGCGATCGAACAGACGATGGCCGAGTTCGGTTTCCAGCGCGGCGATGCGTTTGCTCACCGCCGGCTGGCTCAGATGCAAGCGGTGCCCGGCGTCCTGAAAAGAACCCAGCTCGGCCACGGCCACGAAGGCCTGCAATGCATCGATACGCATGCCGGCATTGTATTCCGGATTGGAATGCTGCACGAAAAATTATTCATTTGAGTAATCGATAGGCCGCGCCTAGACTCCACGCAAGCTCAAGCAACGAGATGCGCTCATGGCCCGCACGCTGTACGAAAAGATCTGGGATGAACACGTCGTCCGCGAGGAAGCGGGCAATGCCCTGCTGTATATCGACCGGCACATGGTGCATGAGGTGACCTCGCCCCAGGCCTTCGAGGGCCTGCGCCTGGCGCATCGCGATATCTGGCGTTCGAGTGCCAACCTGGCGGTGCCGGACCACAACGTCCCGACCACTCATCGCGACGGCGGTATCGCCGACCCGATCTCGCGCGCCCAGGTCGAGGCGCTGCAGGTCAACTGCAACGATTTCGGCGTGCGCCTGTTCGGCATGGGCGACCGGCGCCAGGGCATCGTGCACATCATCGGCCCGGAGCAGGGGGCGACCCAGCCCGGCATGACCATCGTCTGCGGCGACTCGCATACCGCCACCCACGGCGCCTTCGGCGCGCTGGCCTTCGGCATCGGCACGTCCGAGGTCGAGCATGTGCTGGCGACCCAGACGCTGCCGCAGTCGCGCTCCAAGACCATGCTGGTGCGCGTGGACGGGCAGGTGGCACCCGGCATTTCGGCCAAGGACATCATGCTCGCCATCATCGGCAAGATCGGCACGGCGGGCGGTACCGGTCATGTCATCGAGTACGGTGGCGAGGCGATTCGCGCGCTGTCGATGGAAGGCCGCATGACGATCTGCAACATGTCGATCGAGGCGGGTGCGCGCGCCGGCATGGTCGCCGTCGACGACACCACCATCGACTATATGCGCGGGCGCCCCTATGCGCCGGATGAACAGCAATGGCCGGCGGCGGAAGCCTACTGGCGCGCGCTGGTTTCCGACGAGGGCGCCGAATACGATCAGGTGGTGGTGCTGGATGCCGCCAAGATCGCGCCGCAGGTCACCTGGGGCACGTCGCCGGAGATGGTCGCCCCCGTCACCGACCGTGTGCCCGAGCCGGACAGCGCGCCGCGCGCGGGTCAGAATGAAGGCTGGCGCGCCGCGCTCGACTACATGGATCTGACGCCCGGCGTGCCGATTACCGAGATCATGCTGGACAAGATATTCATCGGCTCCTGTACCAACGCGCGCATCGAGGATCTGCGCGTGGCCGCGAAGTATCTGGAAGGCCGCCGGATCGCGCCGAACATTGAACTGGCGATGGTCGTGCCGGGTTCCGGGCTGGTGAAGGCCCAGGCCGAAAAAGAAGGTCTGGACGCGATCTTCAAGGCCGCCGGATTCGAATGGCGCGACGCCGGCTGCTCGATGTGCCTGGGCATGAACGACGACAACCTGCTGCCGGGCGAGCGTTGTGCCTCGACCTCGAACCGCAACTTCGAAGGGCGCCAGGGCAAGGGCGGCCGGACCCATCTGGTCAGCCCGGCCATGGCGGCCGCCGCCGCGGTTCATGGCCATTTCGTGGATATTCGCGAGCTGGATGTCACGGCATGAGCGAGACGGCTGAAATCAACGCCGGCGGTTGGCGGGCCGAGGATTACGGCCGCAATGCCCGTTTCGTCGCCCATCTGGCGGCGGATCTGGTGGCGTGGCTGGCGCCGGTCGCGGGCGAGCAGATCCTGGATCTGGGCTGCGGCGATGGCGCGCTCAGCGAACGCCTGGCCGAGACCGGTGCCGAAGTGGTCGGCGCCGACGGCAGCCCGGCGATGGTGGCCGCGGCGCGGGCCCGGGGGTTGGCGGCGGTCGTCGCCGACGGCCAGAGCCTGGATACGGTGCCCGAGCTCGACCGGGCCTTCGATGCCGTGTTCTCGAACGCCGCGCTGCACTGGATGCGAGACGATCCGCAGGCCGTCATCGACGGCGTGTTCGCGCGCCTGAAGCCGGGTGGGCGCTTCGTGGCCGAGATGGGCGGCGCCGGCAATATCGCCCCCATCCGGGCCGCGCTGCGCGCCGAGGCCGATGCACGCGGGATCGACCCGGATACGCTCGATCCGTGGTATTTCCCGAGCGAGACGACCTATCTCGACCGGCTCGCCACCGCCGGCTTTCATATCGAGCGCTCGCACAGTTTCGAGCGGCCCACCCAGTTGCCGGGCGACGTGGCCGACTGGCTGACCACGCTGGCGCGCCCGTTCGTGACCGCCTTTGCCGAAGGCCGGGCGCGCGACGATTACGTCGCCGCGGTGCGCGCACGCCTGGCCGGCGAGCTGCGCCACCACGACGGCCAGTGGGTCGCCCCGTACGTGCGGCTGCGCTTTGTCGCCCGCAAACCCGTGTAAGAGGATTCTCATCATGCAGGCATTCACCATTCACGAAGGGTTGGTCGCGCCGCTGGATCGCGCCAACATCGATACCGACGCCATCATCCCCAAGCAGTACCTGAAATCCATCCGCCGCACCGGTTTCGGCCAGTATCTGTTCGATGACTGGCGTTATCTGGATGCCGGCGGCCTGGACGTGGATATCGCCGACCGGCGCGAAAACCCGGACTTCATCCTCAACAAGGAACCGTTCCGCGACGCCTCGATCCTGCTGGCGCGCGAGAATTTCGGCTGTGGTTCCTCGCGCGAGCATGCGGTGTGGGCGCTGGAGGATTTCGGCATTCGCTGCGTGATCGCGCCCAGCTTCGCCGATATCTTCTACAACAACTGTTTCAAGAACGGCGTGCTGCCGATCGCGCTGGCCGCGGAGCAGGTCGACGCGCTGTTTCAGGCAGCCCACGCGACCGGCGGCCTGCGGGCTCGCGTCGATCTGGTCGAGCAGCGGATCAGCCTGCCCGACGACTCCGTCTACGCTTTCGAGGTCGAGGGCTATCGCCGCAAGAACATGCTCGAAGGCCTCGACGACATCGGCCTGACACTGCAGCACGAAGACGCGATTCGCGCGTACGAACAACAGCGCGCGGCCGAAAAGCCCTGGCTCTTTCGCGAGTTGTAATCGTTTATTGAAAACGTCCGCAAATGAACGCGAATTAACGCAAATTCCGTGTTGTACGACTTTTAATTTGCGTTCGTTGGCGTTCATTTGCGGACCGCTTTTGTCTTCTCGGATATATCCGACGAAAGCTGAACAAGGATTGTCATGACCTCACGCATTCTGGTAATGCCCGGCGACGGCGTCGGCCCCGAAATCTGTCGCGAAGCGGTGCGCGTGCTCGAAGTGCTGGCCGCCGATCACGGGCTCGACATCGAGCTGGATGAGGCGCTGGTCGGCGGGGCTGCGATCGATGTCGAGGGCGACCCGTTGCCCGAGTCGTCGCTGGCCGCCGCGCGCGAGGCCGACGCCGTGTTGTTCGGTGCGATCGGCGGGCCCGCCTGGGACAACCTCGAGCGCGCCATGCGGCCGGAGTCCGGACTGTTGCGGCTGCGCCGCGAACTCGGCCTGTTCGCCAACCTGCGGCCGGCCATTCTCTATCCCCAACTCGCGCATGCCTCGGCGCTCAAGCCGGAGATGGTGTCGGGGCTCGATATCATGATTGTGCGCGAGCTGACCGGCGGCATCTATTTCGGCACGCCGGCGGGTTCCGGCCGCACCGAAGCCGGTCTGCGCGAGGCCTGGAACACGCTGCGCTACAACGAAGCCGAGATCGAGCGCATCGGCCGGGCGGCGTTCGAGACCGCGCGCGCGCGTGGCCATCGCCTGTGCAGCGTCGACAAGGCCAACGTGCTGGATGTCTCGCAGTTGTGGCGCGATGTGATGAACGAACTCGCCAGCGAGTACGAGGACGTCGAGCTCTCGCATATGTATGTCGACAACGCCGCCATGCAGCTCGTGCGTGCGCCCAAGCAGTTCGACACGGTGGTCACCAGCAACCTGTTCGGCGATATTCTCTCCGATGCTGCGGCCATGCTCACCGGCTCGATCGGCATGCTGCCCTCGGCATCGATGGATGCCCACGGCAAGGGGCTGTACGAGCCGGTGCACGGTAGCGCGCCCGACATCGCCGGGCAGGGGCTGGCCAATCCGCTGGCAATCATCCTGTCGGTGGCGATGATGCTGCGCTATACGCTGGATCGCCGCGACCTGGCCGACAAGGTGGAGGCGGCGGTCGGTTATGCGCTCGACCGAGGGCTTCGCACCCGCGACATCATGGACGATGAAACCCAGATTGCCAGCACCCGGGAGATGGGGGGCGCGATCGTCGATATGCTACGCTGAGCCGGCCGGATAGCCAGGCGGCGGGCGCATCGCATCGGCCCGCGACCTGGGCGCGGCGCTTGAGCGCCGTCCCTGTCTGCCGATAACAGTGATCGGGCGGGCGGCCGGGCCGCGTTGGCCGCGGGGAGTAAACAGGGGGTTGCATACGGCGTGGCCGTTTTCATCGATCGAGCTATCCGATGCGGTCTGATCGCCGCGAGTATTGCGGCGGCAGGGTATGCCTCATCCGCGTTCGCCCTCGAATTCGGGGCACTCACGGTGCACTCGCACCTCAATCAGCCGCTCGACGCCACGGTGGTGTTGAAGGATATCGATGCCGCCGAGCGCGCGTCGCTCGACGTCGGTATCGCGCCGCCGGCCATGTTCCAGCGTTTCGGCATCCGCCGAAGCAGCGCGGTCGACCGCCTCAAGGTCGATACCAAGATGAGTCCGGGCGGCCATCGCGCGACAGTGCATATCGCCACGAATCGCCCGGTGAGCGAGCCGTTCGTGGATTTTCTGCTGCAAGTGGACTCGGGTAGCGGCAGCGCGCTGCGCGAATACACCGCCCTGCTCAATCCGGCGCCCGAGGCGAATGCGGCGTCGTCGCCGGCGCCCGGTGCGACGTCGGCGGTCCGGGCGGCGACATCCGCCGCCGGCGCGAGTGCCGCCACGGGCCGCGCGTCCCGTCACGAGGTGCGTGCCGGTGAAACCCTCTGGTCGATCGCCGCGGGCCACACGCCGCCCGGGGCGACGATCGCGCAGACCATGCTGGCGATTTACCGGGCCAATCCATCCGCCTTCAATGGCGGTATGGCGGCGCTATTGCAGGACGCGCGACTGACCATTCCGGGCGCCGAGCGCATTCGCGCCGTGAACGCCGGCACGGCGCAGCAGCGCTTGCAGAATGCTCGGGCGCGCCACAACGCCGCCGGGCGCGGCGGTGCCGATAATTCACCCAAGCTGGCGGCGAGTGGCGAAGCGCCGCCAGCGGCGCTGCAGTCCCCGGATGCCAATGCCGCGCCCGGGGCCACGAGTGCGAGCAAAGCCGAAGCAAAGACGCCGCCCGCGCCAGCAAAAGCCACACCGGCCGGCGCGAAAACGACGCCGGCCGGACCCTTCGGCCAACTGAGCCTGCCGTCCGCGGCGCCATGGCCGACGCCGCAGGCGAGCCCGGGTGGCCAGGCCACGGCGTCGGCGCCGGTAGCGTCCAGCGCGGGCTCGGGCGCCACGCCAGCCGGCAATGCCGCGTCGACTGCAACGGCCCCGGCGGCCGCATCCATGAACGGCAGTCCGAAGCCGAAACCCGCGCCCGAATCCAAGTCGAAATCCAAGTCGAAATCCAAGTCCAAGCCGAACCCCGAGCCGGCGACCGATTCATCCGGCGGCAGCCGCGCTGCCCATCCGCCGCGCGTTGCATCCCCGCCGCCGGGCGACGTGGCCCAGGCCGGCGGTGACGTCTGGCTGTCGCCGCGCAATGTGTTGTTGTTCCTGCTGTTGTTGGTGTTGATCGGGTGGGTGCTGCGGCGTCTGCGCGAACGCGGATACAAGCCGGTCACGCTCGAGCGTGAGCAGGTGCCACCGGCTGCGGATGATGCGGCGGCGCATGCGGAGCCGGCCGGTGCGACGGCGGATCCCGCAGTCGCCCGCGAAGCCGCCCGCCGCGATACCGCCGGGCCGGGCGAAGTGGCGTCAACGGCGGTCCGGACGCCCAGGCCGGCGCCGGAACCCGAACGGGAGCCGGAACCTGAGCCGGAACGCCCGGCAACGCCGGCTGCCAGCGCGGATCGGGACATGCCGCGGCCGGAACGCGCCGGCGCGTCTTCGCCGGGCGGGCGCGGCGATCGGGCGGGCGCGGATGAACCGGCCGAGCCGGGCGCCGAGTCCACCCCTGCCGCCGCCGAGTCAGCGCGGGCGCCTGATCCCGCGATGCGTTTCGAACCGGTTGCGGCAGCGGCGCCCGCTCATCGCGACCTGCTGGCGCATCGCCGCCCGGCCACGAACGAAGAAATCGAGGCCCTGGCCTTCGAGACGCAATCGCTGCCGGAGACCGGGGCGCGTGAGCACGATCTGGGCGCGGACGGGGCGCCGGGGCTGGATTTCGATGCCGACAGCGGACCCGCTACCGATGTGCCCGGCGAGACCCGCGGCGCCACGCCGGCTGCAGGCCGCCCCGATCCCTATGGTCTCGAAATGATCGATCCCGGCGGGTTCGACCTGTACGATCCGCCTTCCGAGACCGCTGGGCCGACCGACGATGACCCGAACGACAGCGTGGAGATCCGTCTCGATCTCGCCCGAATGTACCTTGACATGGAAGACAGCGCCGCCGCCCGCGAGCTGCTTGTCGATGTGCGAACGCGGGGCGACGACGCCCAGCGCGACGAGGCCGAGCGACTGCTCGAGCGCCTCGATTCCTGAGCGGCATGGACCTGCTCGGGGCGGGGCCGCCTGATGCGCTGGGCCGCCTGCATTGAATACGACGGTTCCGCGTACAGCGGCTGGCAGAGCCAGCCGCATGCGCCCAGCGTGCAGGACAGCCTCGAGGCGGCATTATCGAAGGTGGCCGATGAGCCGATCCGCACCATTTGCAGCGGACGCACCGACAGCGGGGTGCATGCGCAGGGCCAGATCGTGCATTTCGACACCCGGGCCGAGCGTCGCGATCGCAGCTGGCTGCTGGGCAGCAATCGCTGGTTGGCCGACGATATCGCGCCGCAGTGGTTCGTGCCCGTGCCGGAAACCTTTCATGCCCGCTTCCATGCGATTGCTCGCGATTACCGCTACTGGATCATCGATCGCGATGCGCCGTCGGCGCTCTGGCGCAATCGTGTCTGGCACGTGCACAAACGCCTGGACCACGAGGCCATGCACGCCGCAGCGCAGGCACTCGTCGGCCGGCACGACTTCAGCGCGTTTCGCGCCGCGGGCTGTCAGGCCAAGAGCCCGGTTCGCCAAGTACATCATGTCAGCGTCACCCGTCTCGGCGACTGGGTGCGCATCGACGTGCGGGCCAATGCATTCCTGCATCACATGGTGCGTAACATTGCCGGCACGCTGGCCGTGGTCGGGCGCGGCGAGGCGGCGCCGGCATGGGTGGGCGAGTTGCTGGGCGGCCGGGATCGGCGCCGCGCCGGCATGACCGCGCCAGCGGCGGGTTTATCGCTGCGGCGCGTGCATTATCCCGAAGATATTCAATTGCCCGAACCGCCCCTCGATGACGCGGGCTGGTAAAATGATAGGTCTATGACAGCCCTCGATACAGCCGAGCCGATCACGGTCAACCGTGTGCGCACGAAGATCTGCGGCGTGCGCTCCGTCGCCGATGCGCGCGCGGCGGCCTCGGCCGGGGCGGATGCGGTCGGGCTGGTATTTGCGGCAGCGAGCAGTCGGCGCATCACGGCGGCACGGGGCGCCGTGATCGCGGCGGCACTGCCGCCGTTCGTGTCACGGGTTGCGCTGTTCATGGACGACGATCCCGACGAGATCGTCCGGATCCTGGCCGCGGTCCCGATCGATGTCATCCAGTTCCACGGCGCCGAGTCGGCGGATTTTTGCAATGCCTTCGATCGCCCATACATCAAGGCTGTGCCGATGGGTGAGCCGGGGGTGGTCCTGACCGACTGGGCCGAGCGGCATCCGCGCGCCGCGGCTTTTCTGCTCGACGCGAATCGCGTCGGCGAGGCCGGCGGCCAGGGACGCGCGTTCGATTGGCAGGCCACGGTAGCGACGATCGATCGGCCGATCGTGATCGCGGGCGGGCTGACGCCGGGTAATGTGGGTGCAGCCATTGCGCGGTTTGCACCGTATGCAGTGGATGTCAGCAGCGGGGTCGAGAGCGAGCCCGGTGTGAAAAGCAGCGAACGCATGCGTGTGTTCGTCAACGCAGTAACCGAAATGGGTAAGGCATGAGTACGACGATATCCAAGGACCCGGCGAATCCCGCAGCCCACGGCCCGCACGCCTGGCGCGACATGCCCGATGCCCGGGGCCACTTCGGGCCGTACGGCGGCAAGTTCGTCGCCGAGACGCTGATGGCACCGCTCGACGAACTCGCCGCGGCTTATGCCGACGCCCGCCGGGACCCGGCATTCATGGCCGAACTGGATGCCGATCTGGCCGACTATGTCGGCCGGCCGACCCCGATCTACTACGCCGAACGCCTGTCGAAGGTGGTCGGCGGGGCGAAGATCTGGTTCAAGCGCGAGGATCTGAACCATACCGGCGCGCACAAGGTGAACAACACCATCGGCCAGGCACTGCTGGCCGCGCGCATGGGCAAGACGCGCATCATCGCCGAGACTGGCGCGGGCCAGCACGGGGTGGCCACGGCCACGGTCGCCGCGCGTCTGGGGCTTGAATGCGTGGTGTTCATGGGCAGCGAGGACATGCGCCGCCAGGCGACCAATGTCTACCGCATGCGCCTGCTGGGCGCCGAGGTGCGGCCGGTCGAGTCCGGCTCGAAGACGCTCAAGGATGCGATGAACGACGCGCTTCGCGATTGGGTCGCCAACGTGGACGACACTTTTTACATCATCGGCACGGTGGCCGGCCCGGCGCCGTATCCGGCGATGGTGCGCGACTTTCAGGCGGTGATCGGCCGCGAGGCGCGCCGCCAGATGCTGGACCGAACCGGGCGCCTGCCGGACGCGCTGGTGGCCTGCGTGGGGGGCGGATCGAACGCGATCGGCCTGTTCCATCCGTTCCTCGACGATGAAGAGGTCGCCATCTACGGCGTGGAAGCGGGGGGCGACGGCATCGCCAGCGGCCGGCACGCGGCACCGCTTTCGGCCGGGCGCTCGGGCGTGTTGCACGGCAACCGCACCTACCTGATGCAGGACGACAACGGCCAGATCCAGGGCACGCATTCGATCTCGGCCGGGCTGGATTATCCCGGCGTCGGGCCCGAGCATGCCTGGCTCAAGGACATTGGCCGGGCGCACTATGTCGATGTCACCGACGCCGAAGCGCTGGCCGCGTTTCATGAATGCACTCGCATCGAAGGCATCATGCCGGCACTGGAGTCGGCCCATGCCGTCGCTTACGCCAAGAAACTGGCCGCCGGGATGAGCCCGGAGGCCAACATCCTGGTGAACATGTCGGGCCGGGGTGACAAGGACATGGCCAGCGTGGCCGAAGCCGAGGGAGAAACGCTTTGAGCCGTCTCGCCGATCGTTTTGCCGCACTCAAGCAGGCGCAGCGCACCGCGCTGATCCCTTTTCTGACCGCCGGTGATCCGGGGCCGGACGCGACCGTCGATTTCATGCATGCGCTGGTGGCGGCCGGTGCCGATGTCATCGAGCTGGGCGTACCGTTCACCGATCCGATGGCCGACGGCCCGGTGATCCAGGCGGCCTGCGAGCGTGCGCTGGCGCACGGCACGAGCCTGCGCGACGTGCTGGCCATGGTCGCGCGGTTTCGCGAACGCGATACCGACACGCCGGTGGTGTTGATGGGCTATTTCAACCCCATCGATTCCATGGGGCTCGAGGCATTCGGCGAACAGGCGGCGGCTGCCGGGGTCGACGGCGCGCTGATCGTCGACATGACCGCCGAGGAAGCGCCGGATATCGCGCCGAAGCTGCGGGTGGCCGGTGTCGACCCGGTCTGTCTGATCGCGCCGACCACCGGCGAGTCGCGCATTGGCCGGATCTGCGAAAACGCGGCCGGTTTTATCTACTATGTTTCATTCAAGGGCGTCACCGGTGCGTCGAGCCTGAACACCGACAGTCTGGCGGCCCAGATCGCGCCGATCCGGCGTGCGACGGGGCTGCCGGTCGGGGTGGGCTTCGGTGTTCGCACGCCGGACAACGCGGCGGCCGTGGCCGCGGTGGCGGATGCGGTGATCGTGGGCAGCGCGCTGGTCAGTCGGATCGCGGAACACGGGCACGATGTGGCCACGGCCACCGCGGAACTGCGCGAAACGCTGGCGGCGATGCGTGCCGCGATCGACCTGGCAGACGCCAAGCAACGGGACGAACGCGAACAGGAGGGCGAAAGCGTATGAGTTGGCTCGGAAAAATCATGCCATCGCAGATGCGAAACGATGCCTCTCGGCGCAAGAACAGCGTCCCGGAAGGCTTGTGGACCAAGTGCAGCAGCTGCGGCGCGGTGCTGTACACCGCCGAGATGGAGCGGACGCTGCATGTCTGCCCGAAGTGCAACACGCACCAGCGCCTGCGCGCCCGCCAACGTCTGGATTTCTTTCTCGACGCGGGCGATCGAACCGAGATCGCCCGCGATCTCGAACCGCGGGATCCGCTCAAGTTCCGCGACTCCAGGAAATACCGCGATCGCCTGTCGGCGGCGCAGAAGGACTCCGGTGAGCGCGAAGCGGTCATCATGATGACCGGCAGCCTCAAATCCATGCCGATCGTCGCCGGCGCCATGGACTTTCAGTTCATGGGGGGCTCGATGGGGAGCGTGGTCGGTGAGACGTTCGTGCGCGGCGTGCATGCCGCGATCGAGGCGAGTTCGCCGTTCGTGTTCTTCTCGGCCTCGGGCGGTGCCCGCATGCAGGAGGGGTTGTTCTCGCTGCTGCAGATGGGCAAGACCAGTGCCGCCCTCACGCGGCTGGCGGATCGCGGGCTGCCGTTCGTCTCGGTACTGACGCACCCGACCATGGGCGGCGTGGCGGCCAGTTACGCCATGCTGGGCGACATCAACGTGGCCGAACCCGAAGCGCTGATCGGCTTTGCCGGACCGCGCGTGATCGAGCAGACCGTGAAGCAGACGTTGCCGGAAGGCTTTCAGCGCAGCGAATTCCTGCTCGAGCACGGTGCCATCGACATGATCGTCGAACGTGCCGATCTACGCGATCGCATTCACCGCGTCGTGTCCACGCTCATGCATCGCCCGCCGGCGCCCGAGGAAGCCGAAACGCCCGAGGTGACGAGCCAGGCGTGAGCGAGCAGGACCCGCAGCGTCCGGCGTCTGCGCGCCGGACGCTGGCCCAGTGGCTGGATTACCAGCAGGCGATGCATCCGAGCGAGATCGAGCTTGGCCTCGGTCGCGTGCGCTCGGTGGCCGATCGGCTCGGCCTGATGCCGCCGCCGCATGCCACGATCACCGTGGCCGGCACCAACGGCAAGGGCAGCTGTGTGGCCCTGGTCGCGGGCCTGATCGGCGTGCGCGCCCGGGTCGGGTGCTACACCTCGCCCCATCTCTGGCGCTACAACGAGCGCATCGCCATCGACGGCGAGCCGGTCGGCGATGCGGCCCTGATCGCGGCCTTCGAGACCGTCGAGGCAGCGCGCGGCGGGACGTCCCTGACGTTCTTCGAGTTCGGCACGCTCGCCGCGCTCGTCATCTTTCGGCGCATGGCGGTCGATGTCGCCGTACTGGAGGTCGGGCTCGGCGGGCGGCTCGATGCGGTCAACATCGTGGATGCCGATGTGGCGCTGATCACGCAGATCGGTCTCGACCACACGGATTGGCTCGGCGATACCCGTGAGGCGATCGGTCGCGAGAAGGCCGGCATCATGCGCGCCGGGCGGCCGGCGCTCTGTGGCGACAGGCGTCCGCCGGACAGCATTGCGGCCGCGGCCACGGCCTGCGGCGCGCATCTGGCGTGTCTGGGCCGCGATTTCGAGTTGACGTGCGCGCCGCAACGCTGGACATGGTCGGATGGCGCGACCTGCCTCGATATCGTGCCGCATGCGGCCGTGCACCCCGACAATCTCGCCCTCGCAATCGCGGGCGCAGGCGCGGCCGGGTACCGGCCGGGCGCCGAGGATATCCGGCGCGCCTGCGCCCGGCAGGCATTACTGCCCGGACGGCGCGAAGTTATCGACGCTCCGATAGCGATCATCTACGATGTGGGCCACAACGAGGATGCGGTGGCTCTGCTGGCGGAATCGCTGCAGCAGCGGCCTGTTTCGGGACGGACACACGTGGTGCTGGGTATGTTGGCGGACAAACCGGTGGAAGCCGTCGGCCGGCGGTTGATGCCCTGGGCCGACGCGCTGTATCCGGCCGGACTCGACGGTCTCAGTACGCGCGGCTTGACGGGCGAGGCGCTGGCCGCGCGGCTGCGCCATGCCGGGCCTGTTCATGCCAGCCCCGAACAGGCGCTGGCCGCGGCGCAGGCAGCGGCCGTGCCGGGCGATCGTATCGTCGTCTGTGGTTCATTTTTCACCGTGGCGCAGGCGCGGAGTCCTGATCATGAATGACGTGATGAAAAAACGCCTGATCGGCGTTGCCATTCTGGTAATCATCGGCGTGCTCGCGCCGTTGCTGCTCTCGCGCTGCATGCATGGCGGCAGCCAGGACAACGGCCGCGGCTCCATGCGCGTGTATGACGTGCAGCCCGATGGCAAGGCGGAGCCGGCGGGTCACGATAACGACGATCAGGCAGGGGCGAGTCCGGCCACGGCACCATCGGCAGCCGGCGGCGACGAGAGTGGCGCCAGTCAGGGGCGCCCGCAGGCACCGACACCGGATGCGGTCTCGCCGCAGAGTAAGCAGGGCTTCTCCGTACCGCCGGTGCATGGCGGTAGCGGGTCGGCTTCGAAGCCTTCGGGTTCGCACGCACCGTCGAGCAAGCCGGCATCGGGCGTTGCATCCGCGAACAACGGGGCGGGCGGGAATCCGCATTCGGGATCGCATGATCACGGCGCGTCGGCCGCCGGCTCCGGCGCCGCCAGTGCTTCGTCGTCCAGCAGCTCCGGTCTGGAAAAATCCAGTATCCAGGGCTGGGTGGTGCAGGTGGCGAGCTTCAGTCAACAAGGCAATGCGGCGGACCTGGCAAACCAGCTCAAGGGCCGATTCCCGGTGTCATATGCCCCGGGCCAGGTCAACGGCAAGACCTGGTATCGCGTGAATGTCGGCCCGTTCGACAGCAAGCAGGCGGCACAGTCGGCGGCCGATCGGCTGAGCAAGGCCGGGCACAAGGGGCTGGTGCGCCAGTTGCCCTGATGCCACACCAGCCGCGGTTGCGCGCCCAATTTGTTATCATTGAGCGGTCTCGCTCCGGCGGCTGGCTGTCATGATCTGGATCGATGTCGCTATCGTTGTGGTGGTCGCATTGTCGGCGACCATCGGTTTCTTCCGTGGTTTTCTGCGGGAAGCCCTGGGTCTGGCGACGTGGGTCCTGGCCTTTTATCTGGCGTTTGTTCTGGCGGCGCCGGCGTCCGTCTATCTGCAGCGCTGGATCGATTCCGGTTCGGCGCGTCTGGCCGTGGCGTTCGCAATTGTCTTTCTCGGCGTGCTCGTCGCGGGCGCCATCTTCAATTACCTGCTGGGCCGGCTGATCAACCAGACCGGTTTCGCCGGTACCGATCGTGCCGTCGGGATCATATTCGGCGTGGTGCGCGGCGTGGCCGTGCTCATTGTTCTGGTCCTGCTGGCCGGTGTGACCCCCGTGCCGCGCGACAGCTGGTGGCAGCGCTCGATCTTCATCGGGCAGCTGGAGGCCGGCGCGCTCTGGGTGCGGGGTTATCTGCCGCCCGACATCGCCAACGCGATCACCTATCCCGATGCGCCGTCGACGCTGCCCGCGGGCCGCCCGACGACGACTTCGACCTGACGTTTTTCCTTCTCCAAACCGAGCGACTCGCTTATGTGCGGCATTGTTGGGATGGTCTCGACCTCCCCGGTCAATCAGGATATCTATGATGCGCTGACGGTGCTGCAGCACCGAGGCCAGGATGCGGCCGGCATCGTCACCACGGACGGCAGACGTCTATATCTGCGCAAGGACAACGGCCTGGTCCGGGATGTGTTCCGCACCGACCACATGCTGCGCCTGGTCGGCAACGCGGGCGTCGGGCATGTCCGCTATCCCACGGCCGGGCTGGATTCCACCGCCGAGGCGCAGCCGTTCTACGTCAACACGCCGTATGGCATCTGCCTGTCGCACAATGGCAATCTGACCAACGCCGACCAGCTCAAGGACGAACTGTATCGCTCGGACCGGCGGCATCTGAATACCGACTCCGATACCGAGATCCTGCTCAACGTGTTTGCCCACGAACTGATGCAGAGCGAGCGTCTACAGCTGGCGCCCGAGGATATCTTCGAGGCGGTGGCGGCGGTGCATCGCCGCTGTCGTGGCGGTTATGCGGCCACCGCGCTGATCACGGGTTACGGCCTGGTCGGCTTCCGCGACCCCAATGGCATCCGCCCGGCGGTCTACGGCAAACGCGAGACCGCCGAAGGCACGGATTACATGATCGCCTCGGAATCGGTGGCGCTGGACGCGCTCGGTTTCGAACGCATCGGCGATATCGGCCCCGGCGAGGCCGTGGTGATCACGCTCGATGGTGAGATCCACGTCCAGCAGTGTGCCGACCAGCCGTATCACTCGCCGTGCATCTTCGAATACGTCTATCTCGCGCGCCCGGACTCGGTGATCGACGATGTCTATGTCTACAAGGCGCGGCTGCGCATGGGTACCTATCTTGCCGACAAGATCCGGCGCGAGTGGCCCGATCACGACATCGACGTGGTGATCCCGATCCCCTCGACCAGCCGCACGGCAGCAGTGGAGCTGGCCAGCCAACTCGACGTGAAGTATCGCGAAGGCTTCATCAAGAACCGCTATATCGGCCGCACCTTCATCATGCCCGGCCAGCAGCAGCGGGTGAAATCGGTGCGCAAGAAGCTGAACCCGATCGACCTGGAGTTCGCTGGCAAGAACGTGTTGCTGGTCGATGACTCGATCGTGCGCGGCACCACCTCGCGCCAGATCATCGAGATGGCGCGCGACGCGGGGGCGAACAAGGTCTATTTCGCCTCCGCCGCGCCGCCGGTGCGCTACCCCAACGTCTATGGCATCGACATGCCCAGCGCGGCCGAACTGGTCGCGCATGGCCACTCCGACGACGAGATCGCCGAGATCATCGGTGCCGACAGGCTGATCTACCAGGATATGGATGATCTCAAGCGCGCGGTGTCGGTCGGTAACGACGCGCTACAAAGCTACGAGGATTCGGTGTTCACCGGCAACTACATTACCGCGGATGTATCGGCCGAGTATCTGGAACAGCTCGAGCTGTTCCGCGCGGATGCCACCCGCGAGGCGCGGCGCAAGAAGGACAACGCCGTGCTCGAAATCCATAACGACGCGTGACGAACGAGTTGTCCTCCGCCGTCGACAATCTCAAGCTCGCCGTACTCATCGATGCCGACAATGCGCCGTCGTCGCGCTGCGGCGAGTTGCTGGCGGAAGTCTCGACCTTCGGGCTGGCCAGCATCAAGCGGGCCTACGGCGACTGGACCACGACCCATCTGAAGGGCTGGAAGCGGGCCCTGCACGATCATGCAATCCAGCCTATCCAGCAGTTCGCCTACACCACCGGCAAGAATGCGACCGACGCGGCGTTGATCATCGATGCCATGGATCTGCTCCATCAGGCGCATCTCGACGGCTTCGTGATCGTCTCGTCGGACAGCGACTACACGCGTCTGGCCACACGCATCCGGGAATCCGGGCTCGCGGTTTATGGTTTCGGTGAGAAAAAGACGCCACCGGCGTTCGTCTCGGCCTGCGACCGGTTCGTGTTCACTGAAATCCTGGCGGCCGAACCGAGCCGTGACGAACCCGCGCCGACCGGCGATCCCAAGGAGTTGCGGCGTATGCTCACCACGGCCATCGAAGCGGTCTCGCGCGATGACGGCTGGGCGCCGCTGGGTGCGGTGGGCAGCTACGTGAACAAGAATCATCCGTCGTTCGATTCGCGCAACTACGGCTTTTCCAAGCTGAGCAAGCTGATGGAATCGCTGGATTACGTGACCCTGGATTTCCGTGAGTCGCGCAGCGACGCGGACACTCACATCGTTTACGTACGCTTGAAGTAGCGTCGCAACCGGCTCCGCCGGGCTTGATGCCGGCCCGCCCTCGGGCCATACTTGCCGCGCGCCGATTTGCACAGCTTGCGGGCGCGGATCGCTGTCCTTGCGATCGAAACATCAGCTAAGCGGGCGTCAAGAGGACACCGCCTGCTGCGTTCGCGCTTGCAGGTTTTTTTGTGCCCGCCGCTTCTCACAGGAGACGCCATGACTATTAATTACGACCCCGAGTGGGGCACCGCCACACGCGGTGTACGCGCCGGCACCCATCGCAGCCCCGAAGGCGAGCACAGCAGCGCCATCTATATGACCTCGAGCTTCGTGTTCGATTCGGCCGAGGCCTGTGCGGCGCGCTTTGCCGGCGACGAACCGGGCAACATCTATTCGCGTTTCACCAATCCGACCGTCGATGCCTTCTGTGACCGGCTGGCAGCGATGGAAGGCGGCGAGGCGTGTGTGGCCACCGGTTCCGGCATGGCCGCGATTCTGGCGACCTGTCTGGCCACGCTCGAGGCCGGCGACCATATCGTGGCCGCGCATACGCTGTTCGGTTCCACCATCGGTCTGTTCAACAACTACCTCGGCAAGCTCGGCATCCGGACCAGCTATGTCGCGCCGGATGACGTCGACGCCTGGCAGGCCGCGATCGAGCCGAATACTAAGATGCTGTTCGTGGAAACACCGTCCAATCCGCTGACCGAGATCGTCGATCTCGGCGCACTCGGGGCGCTCGCCGAGGCGCACGGCGCGAAGCTCGTGGTCGATAACTGTTTCTGTACGCCCGCGCTGCAGCGCCCGCTGGAACTGGGCGCGCATATCGTGACGCATTCGGCCACCAAGTATCTCGACGGCCAGGGTCGGGCGCTCGGCGGCGCGGTCGTGGGCGATGCGGATATCGTGGGTGACCAGGTCTTTCGTTTCCTGCGCACCTGCGGGCCGAGCATGAGCCCGTTCAATGCCTGGATCTTCTACAAGGCACTGGAGACGCTGGAAGTGCGGATGCGTGCGCATTGCGACGGCGCGGCCCGGCTCGCGCAATGGCTGGAAACCCAGCCCGGTGTGGCGCATGTCTATTACCCCGGTCTGGCATCGCATCCGCAGCATGAGCTGGCCGTAAAGCAGCAGCCGGGCGGCTTTGGCGGCATCGTGTCGTTCGATGTGAAGGGCGGGCGCGAGGATGCGTTCAAGCTCATCAACGCCACCCGCATGCTGTCGATCACCGCCAATCTTGGTGATACCCGCACCACCATCGTGCATCCGGCCAGTACCACCCATGTCCGCATCTCGGCCGAGGATCGGGCCCGGGCCGGCATCGGCGAGGGTCTGATCCGGATCTCGGTGGGGCTGGAGAATGTGGACGACATCATCGCCGATCTGTGGCGCGCTCTGGCCGCTTGATGACGCCGGCCGACGTGCATGCCGCGCTGATGGCGCGTGACCCGCGGGCGAAATGTCTCGCCACGCGGGCGTTGCACGCGGCCGATTCCAGCGGGTTGTCGGTCGTGTCCGGCGAAGCGGAAGCCGTGCCGGTGCCGGGGCGCCCGGCGCGTCCGGCGTTGGTACATCCGGCCAAACTGGCGCGGCGCGGCCTGGGCTCGGATTATGGCCGCGCCGCGCTCATTCATGCCATCGCCCATATCGAGTTCAACGCGATCAATCTGGGGCTGGACGCGGCCTATCGCTATCGCGGACTGCCGGCTGACTATTACGCCGACTGGTTGTCGATGGCGGCCGACGAGTCACGCCACTTCGAGATGCTGAATGACCGGCTGGCCGATTTCGGCT
This sequence comes from Salinisphaera sp. RV14, assembly GCF_052044135.1. Classification (NCBI taxonomy): domain Bacteria; kingdom Pseudomonadati; phylum Pseudomonadota; class Gammaproteobacteria; order Salinisphaerales; family Salinisphaeraceae; genus Salinisphaera; species Salinisphaera sp. RV14. The sequence continues at coordinate 84,252 of NZ_JBQDYF010000009.1, read as the reverse complement.
ATGCCTACGGCGATTTCGATGCCCACAACGGACTGTGGGAAATGGCGGTCAAGACCGCGCACGACCCGATGGTGCGCATGGCCCTGGTGCCGCGTGTACTGGAAGCGCGTGGGCTCGATGTCACACCCGGCATGATCGAAAAACTCAAGCGGGTCGGCGACGACAAGACCGTTGCCATCTTCGAGCAGATTCTGGCCGAGGAAGTGCCGCACGTGGAGATCGGCAGCAAGTGGTTTCGCTACTTCGCCGAGCCACGTGGGCTCGATCCGGACGAAACATTTTTCCGACTGCTCGATGAATACATGAACGGCGGCCCGCCCGGGCCGTACAACCTCGCCGCACGGCGCGAGGCGCGTTTTTCCGAGCCGGAACTGGACGAACTGACCGCGCGCGACGCGCGGCGACCGTAATCAGTCGATGAAGCGCCCGGCGTGGTCCAGCCGCCGGCGCGCGACGCCGTTATCGTCCACGACCAATACTTCGGCGCGGTCGTCGCGCCAGTCGGCCAGCACATAGCGTGCAATATGGCCGTCCAGATGATCGGCGGGCCGGTGGGTATGGCCGTGAATGATCCGCTGGGCCCGGTATTCGTCGGCCATGCCCGCCACGGTCGCCGCGTTCACATCCATGATGCGCATCGGCTTGCGGGTTTTCTCCCGAGCCGAACGGCGCCGCGCGCGCCTTGCCACCCTGCGCCGCAGCCACAACGGCAGGGCAAGGCGCCGTTGTCGCCAGCGGGCGTCAGTGTATCGGGCCCGAAATGCCTGGTGGGCGATGTCGTCGCTGCAAAACACATCGCCGTGGGCGAGCAGGGTGGGCACGCCGTGAAGCGTGGCAACCGTGGGGTCATCCAGGATCTGCATGCGGCTGCGTGATGCGAACGCCGGGCCGACGGCGAAATCACGGTTGCCGCGAATGAAGAACACCGGTACGCCGGTGCCGGCGAATTCGGCGAACGCATCCAGCGTTGCCGCGTGCTGCGGAATCGAGCCGTCGTCGCCGATCCAGACATCGAACAGATCGCCCAGCACATACAACGCATCGGCGGCTCGCGCCGGGCCGGCGAGATAGCCGGCGAGCCGGCGCGCAGCCGGCTCGCGATCGTCGATCAGGTGCAGATCGGCGATGAAGTGGGTCGCGGCCACGGCGTGCCGATCAGACGATTTCCGCCGACTCGATGCGAACAGTGTCCCGCGGGACGTCCTGATGGAACGGCCCGGCGCCGCCAGTGGGCACCTTGGCGATGGCGTCGACCACTTCCATGCCCTGGACCACACGGCCGAATACGGCATAGCCGGGCCGTGTACCCATGTCGTTCAGCGCCTCGTTGTCTTCGAGATTGATGAAGAACTGCGAGGTGGCCGAATGCGGGTCCTGGGTGCGGGCCATCGACAGGGTGCCGCGCTCGTTGTCCAGCCCGTTGGCGGATTCGTTCTTGATCGGCGCGCGCGTGGTCTTCTGGTTGAAGTTTTCGTCGAACCCACCGCCCTGGACGACGAAGCCCGGGATCACGCGATGAAAGATCACACCGTCGTAGAAGCCGTCGCGAACATAGGTGAGAAAGTTCTCGGCCGAGATCGGGGCGTTGTGCTCGTCGACATCGATATGAATATCGCCGAGATTGGTCTTGAAGATCACCATGATGAACAGGCTCCGCGCAAAAACCGCTATTGTGCGGCAATGCGCCGGTGTTGCCTACGCCGGCACCGCACCGGTGGCCGGGGCTAGCGCCGCATCAAGCACCTCAAGACCCGCGTCGGGGTGATTGCCCTGTTCGGACAGCACGCGCCGCCAGGCGCGACCGCCGGGCTGGGCATGGAACAATCCGAGCATGTGGCGGGTGACGCTTTTGAGCTGGCCGCCAGCGGCCAGATGGTTGGCGATATAGTCCCGCATGGCCTCGACCACATCCAGGCGTGAGTGCACGGGCGTATCGTCACCGAAAAAGCGTGAATCCACCCCGGCCATCGCATAGGGGTTGCGATAGGCCTCGCGCCCGATCATCACGCCGTCGACATGTGCGAGTTGCGTTTCCGCCGTATCCAGATCGACGATGCCGCCGTTGATCGACATCGGCAGATCCGGAAAATCGGCCGCCAGCCGGTGCACGCGGGCATAGTCGAGTGGCGGCACTTCGCGGTTTTCCCTCGGCGAGAGGCCCGACAACCAGGCCTTGCGCGCATGCACGATCAGCCGGTCCGCGCCGGCCTCGGCCACGCGCGAGGCGAAATCGTGCAGGAATTCATAGCTGTCCTGATGATCGATGCCGATACGGGTCTTGACCGTCACGGGGATGGCGACGCGGGCTTTCATGTCGGCCACGCAATCGGCAATGCGCTCCGGCTCGGCCATCATGCAGGCGCCGAAGGCGCCGTTCTGGACCCGGTCCGACGGGCAGCCGACGTTGATGTCGACTTCGTCGAAGCCGGCGTTCTCGGCCAGCAGCGCGCAGTGCGCCATGGCCGCCGGATCGCTGCCGCCGAGCTGCAGCGCCAGCGGGTGCTCGTCGGCGTGATAATCCAGAAACCGGGCGGTATCGCCGTGGATGAGCGCGGCAGTGGTGACCATCTCGGTATACAGCAGCGCATGGCGCGTGATGCGGCGCATGAAGTAGCGCTGAGCCGGGGTGGTCCAGTCCATCATCGGGGCCACGGACAGGCGGGCGCCCGCGGGATTTCTGCGTGAATATTTGGTCATGCCGCGATTATCGCATCATGGCCGTCCAGACCAAATGGTGCGCTGCGTCGTTTCAGCCCGCACAATAGGCATGCATTCCAAGTCCGCATTTGCATGTATTCGCTGATTCGACCGGCGCTATTCGGCCTCGAGGCCGAGCGCGCGCATGAACTCACGCTGGGTGGATTGTCGCGCTTCCCCTCACTCGCGCATCGCCTGTATGGCGCGCGCGTACCGGCGCTGCCCACGACCCTGATGGGGCTGACCCTGCCCAATCCGGTCGGCCTGGCCGCCGGGCTCGACAAGAACGGCGCGCATGTCGACGGGCTGGCCGGTCTCGGCTTCGGTTTCATCGAGGTCGGCACGGTCACGCCGAAGCCTCAGCCCGGCAATCCGAAACCGCGCCTGTTTCGACTGCCCGAGCAGCGCGCGTTGCTCAATCGCTTCGGTTTCAACAACGCCGGGGCGGCCGCATTGGTGGCGCATCTGACGTCGTCGCGATACGACGGCGTGCTCGGCATCAACATCGGCAAGAACAAGGACACCCCGGCCGACAGGGCGGTCGACGACTATATATCGGCACTGGCCACGGTCTACGATGCGGCCCATTACGTCACCGTCAACGTGTCGTCGCCGAACACGGCGGGCTTGCGCGACTGGCAGGGCGAGGATGCGCTGGATGCGCTGCTGGCGGCGGTCGTGGCCGAGCGCAACCGGCTGGCCGAGGCGCGCGGGCGCTATGTGCCGCTCGCGCTCAAGATCGCCCCGGATCTGGACGAGGCCGGCATCGACGCGATCGTGGCCCGCCTACGTTATCATCGCATCGATGGCGTGATCGCGACCAACACCACGACGGCGCGTGCCGATCTGCCTCTGGCCTGGCGCGAGGCGGCGGGCGGGGTGAGCGGACGGCCCGTTCGAGCGGCCTCTGATCGCGTGATTACCGCGCTGCATGCACGTCTTGCCGAGGATATACCGATTATCGGGGTGGGCGGGATCATGAACGGCGCGGATGCGGCGGCAAAGATTGCGGCGGGGGCCCGTGCGGTGCAGATTTATACTGGGTTGATCTATCGCGGGCCGGCGCTGGTTAACGATTGTGTGACGGCGATTTCGCGAAATGAATGAGCCGGGACGGGGAAAGTGCTGTCATGTTTTCGTCACATAGTCCATGCAAAGTGTGGCTACCCTATTGCGAAGACCTAGGGCGCTTCACCTAAAAATATTAGGAGCACGAGGTTTATGTTCGATAATCATCCTTTCTATAGTCGTTCGGTCAAAGCGATCGCCGGCGCTGCCCTTGTGGCGTCATCGGTTGGCGTGGCTTTCGGCGCCACGACGCTGACCGAAACCGGTTCCAGCCTGTTGTATCCGTTGTTCAACCTGTGGGTTCCCGCCTACACAAGCAACCACAGCGATCTCAAAATCAACACGGCAGCCACGGGCAGCGGCACGGGCATTGCCCAGTCGACCCAGGGCATCGTGCAGATGGGCGCTTCGGATGCCTACCTCAGCAACGCGCAGATGAAAAAGCATCCGGGCATGCTGAACATCCCGGTGGCGATTTCCTCGCAGATGGTCAACTACAACGTGCCGGGCGAGAATGATGCCAATCTCAAGCTGAGCGGTCCGGTGCTGGCCGAGATCTACAGCGGCAAGATCCGCTACTGGGATAACAAGAAGATCGAATCCATGAACCATGGCGCCGATCTCCCGCACAAGCGCATCGTGCCGCTCCATCGCGCCGACGGCAGTGGCGACACCTTCCTGTTCACCCAGTTCCTGACCAAGTCGGCCGGGCATCACTGGAAGGCGGGTTACGGCACGACCGTCAGCTGGCCGAATGTGCAGGGCGCCATCGGCGCGACCGGCAACTCGGGCATGGTGACCGCGCTGGGTAACAATCCGTACTCGATCGCCTACATCGGTGTCAGCTACAAGGATCAGACGGACAAGGCCGGTCTGGGCGAAGCGATGCTGAAGAACAAGGCCGGCAACTTCGTGCAGCCGGACGAGAAGACTGTCCCGGCGGCGGCCGCTCAGATGGTGCCGAAGACGCCGAAGAGCGAGCGCATCAGCCTGATTTTCGCGCCGGGCAAGAAGTCCTATCCGATCATCAACTACGAGTATGTGCTCGTACAGTCGAAGCAGTCGGATGAGCAGACCGCCAAGGAACTGAAGAACTTCCTGACCTGGGCGGTGAGCTCGGATGGCGGCAACAGCATGCAGTACCTCAAGCAGGTTCACTTCATGCCGCTGCCCGCTCCGGCGCGTAAGCTCACGCTGAACCAGATCGACAAGATCCACGGCTAAAGTCCGGGTGCAGCGTTGATGAGCCGGGCTCCGGCGGTGCATGCGCGCCGCCGGGGTGCCGGCTCTTACGCGTTTCCGGCCAGCAGATAAAACCAATATGTCCGAAGTTACTGCGGATTTCGTCTCGACTCGGCGCAATGCGCGCTGGCAAAGCATTCAGCGGGTATTGTTCGCCCTGTTGCTGCGCTTGTTCTCGCTGATCATTCCCGCGCTCCTGGTCGGACTTTTCCTTTTTCTGACGTGGAAGGCGTGGCCTGCGCTCCAGTTCAATGGCCTGGGTTTTCTGGGCAGTAACGACTGGAATCTGGGCAGCCAATACGGCACGCCGACCACGGTCGATGGCCATATGGTCCTGCCGGGCGCGAGCTACGGCATTTTCTTTCTGATTTTTGGCACCCTGGCGAGTTCCGGATTGGCGCTGCTGTTCGCGGTGCCGGTCGGGGTGCTGGCGGCGATGTTCATCGCCGAGATCGTTCCGGCCGGTGTGCGCGATCTGGTCGCGGCCATCGTCGAACTACTGGCCGCGGTGCCCAGTGTGGTGTTCGGGCTGTGGGGGTACGTCGTTGTCATACCATTGGCCTCACATTATGTGTATCCCTATATGGCGGATGTGCTGGGCTTCATCCCGGGTTTCGGCCGCCCGGTCGGGGCCGGCTACGGTCTGTTGACCGCGGGCATCGTGCTCGCGCTGATGGTCGTGCCGATCATCACGGCCAACGTGCGCGAGGCCATTTCCGCGGTGGCCCAGAGCGAAGTCGAGGCCGGCTTTGCGCTGGGTGCGACGCGCTTCGAGGTGTTGCGCAAGGTGGTCATGCCCCAGGTTCGGCGCGCCATCATCGGCGTGACCATTCTCGGCTTGGGGCGTGCGCTGGGCGAAACCATGGCGGTTCTCATGGTCAGTGGTAACGCCTTGGCGGTGCCGACGAATATCTATAACCCGATGTCCACCATGGCGGCTTTCATTGTCTCGCAGCTGGACAGCGCGCTGCAGGACCCGACCGGCATGGCGGTGAACAGTCTTACCGAGATCGGTCTGGTGCTGTTGATCATGGGGGTGATCGTCAACGCGGTCGCGCGCCTGCTGCTCTGGCAGATAAGAGAGTAACCGAACATGAGTGAAACGTTTGCGAATACGGCGTTCGCCCTCGACGCCAAGTCGCGGGTCCGGTACCACCGGCGACGACTGGTGAGCTATATCGGCTGGACCATCTGCGGTGCCAGTTTCCTGATTCTGGCCGCGGCGCTGGTTGATATTCTGGCGGAAGTCACGGTGGGCGGGTTTTCCGCGCTCAATCTCAAGCTGTTCACCGAACCCACACAGGGCGTGTCCGGCGGTCTTCTGAACGCGATCGAAGGCACGGCGCTGCTCACGGTCGGCTCGGTGGCCATCGCGGGCCCGCTGGGCATCGGTGTCGGCGTGTATTGCTCGGAAAAACGCCATCATCTGTTTTCGCGGGTGGTGCGCTTCATGGGGGATGTGCTGGTCGGCGTGCCGTCAATCGTGCTCGGCCTGTTCGGCTATATCACCATGGTCGTGGCCCTGGGCTGGCATTTCTCCGTGCTCGCCGGTGCGATCACGCTGGCGATCATGATTATTCCGTATATTGCCCGCACCACCGAGTTGGCACTGGTCGCGTTGCCGGGCAGTCTGCGCGAGTCCGCGTACTCGCTGGGCGCCTCGGAGGCCAGCGTCATTCTGCGCGTGTTGATGCCGAGTTGCGCGGGCCGCATTCTGACCGGTCTGTTGCTGGCCATGGCCCTGTCCATGGGCGAGACAGCGCCGCTGATCTACACCGTGGGCTGGTCCAATTACACGTGGAGCGGCCAACTGACCCAGGAGCCGGTGGGCTACCTGACCTACGTCATCTGGTCGTTCATCAACGAACCGTTCGAGTCGGCCCACAAGCTGGCCTTCGCCGCGGCCCTGCTGATCACCTTCTTCGCCCTCACCATCACGTTAAGCTCGCGCCTGCTGCTGCGTTATATCGAAAAGGGGCGTTAACCGTCTGATGGGCGCCTCCCAGGGGGGCCGCGCGTTTCATGCGAGGGCGCCGCGTTGCGCCGTCGATGGACGGCCATTCGGGTGGCGGGCTACTATGCTTGCCTGTGGCAACGCGGGTTCGCGCCGGTATTTCGCGTGTTTTCGTGCCCGGCAGGGCACGGGGAGGGATCGCGTGAGGCAGGACGGTAAATGGCCGCAATGCCGCGGCGACGCGCCGGAATATGGCAATGAATTGGGGTGACAGGACACTGGGTGGCGATGTCATGGGGCGCGAGGCGCAAGGCCGGATTCTGAAATGGCTGTCGTTTGTCAATTGGGTCGTGCTCACGCTGGCGGTGCTGGCCACCCTGACCGGCGCGGTGATCAGTATGCTGACCTGGCCGTTTCCACAGGTCTCCGATAACGGCGGCGGTCTGGCCGACATATGGCTTGCCACCGAACTGGGGGCGGGCGTGGCGCTGTTTGCAACCATCGCGACCTGGCTGACCGACAAGCGGCACCCGACGTTCTGGATCGCGGAACTGGCGCTCGCGGTCGCTGTGCTCATTGCACTCTATTACGGCATTTCTAGCCGCTGACATGGAACCCTTGCGCGAAGTGTCGCCGATGCGTTGGCAACCGCGGCGTTTCAAGTCCGCGGGCATCGTGCTGGCCATCGGCCTGTTCTGGCTGGTGGCCGCCTGGCCGACGAACTGGGGGGTTGCGGCGCTGGGTACCGTGCCCGGTGTGGTGCTTATCGCCACCGGGGCGGGGCAACTGCTCTGGGCGGGGGATCGCCAGCTGTGCTGCCATATGGCGCTGGCGGGCCCGCTGAGTTCGCTCCTGGCGCTGATCCTGATCTACTGGCTCGGCTTGTGGCCCGGTGTGGGGTTGATTATCGGCGGCGCGGCGGTGTTCATGGTGGCCGGGTGGGCGCTGCGCATCCAGCACCCGGTACCCGCGGGTGTGGCGCCACCGCCGACGCAACCGAGACTGCTGGCCAAGATGGCCTGTGATGCGGCCGTGCTCGGTTTTTTCATCAACTGCGCGCGCGTGCCGCGCGGGGCCGCGGTGGATAACGACATCGCCGAGTTGAATGCGATCGGCGAGATCGCGGTCGAGCGCGACTGGCAGAACTTCCCGGCGCGTTTGCACGGGGCCGCGGCCCCGTTCGAGTCGCCGCGCATCGAACCGATGCGAACCTTCGGCGTGGACTACGAATGGCTCACCGCGCCTTCGCGCTACACCCCCGATCCCGCATTGCCGGGCGGTGCGCGTTGGCGCGGCCACAAGAACAACCGAACGATGGCCGCGCGCATTCTGCGCCACGGCGAAGGTCGCGGGCGGCCCTGGTTGCTGTGCGTGCACGGCTATCGCATGGGCGTCGCCGGGCTCGATTTTCAGTTGTTCGACGTGGCCCGGCTGCACGCGCATCTCGGTCTGAACCTGGTCATGCCGATCCTGCCGCTGCATGGCGTCCGTCGCGCCACGCCGCTCACGGGCGGGCTGTTCCTGGACGGGCCGTTCGCGGATCTGCTGCACGGCCAGGCGCAGTCGCTGTGCGATCTGCGCAGTTGCGTCGCCTGGATTCGCGAGATCGACCCCGACGCGCGCATCGGTGTGCTGGGCTACAGCCTCGGCGGCTACCACGCGGCGCTGCTGGCTGCGCACGAACCGGCGCTGGCCTGTGTGATCGCCGGCATCCCGATGACCGACATCCCGGCGACCCTCTGGCAGCATTTGCCGACCGCGCACGCGCATTACCTGGAAGCGCGCGGGCTGAGCGCGGCCGCGGTGGGCGAGCGGCTGGCGGCCGTGTCGCCGCTCGCGGCCGAGCCGTGCGCGCCACGCGAGCGACGCTATATCTTCGCCGCGACGGCCGACCAGTTGATTGCCCCGGAACAGCCGCTCGCGCTCTGGCGACACTGGGGCGAACCGGCGCTCCAGTGGTATCACGGGTCGCATCTGTCGGTGCGCCACGAACCCGATGTCCGATCGTTTATCGATCGGGCACTGGCCGAGTCGGGCATGCGCGGCTGAGCCGTGGCGTGGTTGTTGCCGTTCGGAAGCCGGCCGGGCGGGCGCGCCCACGGATCGGCCTCGACCGAGGGCCCGCGGTACGTGCGATGCGCGTTTTTGTGCCGCCGCCGGTTGTGGACGTCGCGCCCGAGGGCCAGAATTGCCTATCGCCGAACCATCGAGATCAGGAGCAGCGGTGAGCAATGTCGTTCTGACGGCCTCGGGGCTGTATACGCCGCCCGAGGCGATTTCCAACGATGAACTCGTGGCGTCTTTCAACGCCTACGTGGATATCCATAACGCCGCGCACGCCGACGATATCGCCGCGGGCCGGGTGGCGCCGCTGTCGCATTCCAACAGTGCGTTCATCACCAAGGCCTCGGGCATCCAGAGCCGCTACGTGGTGGACAAGGCCGGCATCCTCGATCCTGAAGTCATGCATCCGCGTATCCGCACGCGCGGCAACGACGAGCCCTCGCTGCAGTGCGAGATGGCGTTGGCGGCGATCGCGCCCTGTCTCGAGGCCGCCGGTCGCCGCGCCGAGGATATCGACGTGATTCTGGTGGCCTGTTCCAACCTGCCGCGGCCCTACCCGGCGCTGGCGGTGGAAGTGCAGGAGTTTCTCGGCGGCGGGCGTTACGGTTTCGATCTGAACGTGGCCTGCGCCTCCGCGGCGTTCGGTATCCAGACCGCGGCCGACATGATCAAGTCGGGCAGCGCGCGGCGCGTGCTGATGGTCAATCCGGAAATCTGTTCCGCGCACCTGAATTTCCGCGACCGCGACAGCCATTTCATCTTCGGCGATGTGTGCACCGCCGCGCTGCTGGAGCACGCCGACGACGCCCCGCAGGGCACCGGTTTCGATGTGCTCGGTACGCGCCTGGCCACGCACTTTTCCAACAACATCCGCAACAACTTCGGTTTCCTCAATCGCAGCGAGATCGAACCGAGATCCGAGGCCGATCGGCTGTTCGTGCAGAACGGACGTCGCGTGTTCAAGGAAGTGGGGCCGATGGTGGCCGAGATGATCGTCGACCATGTGGCCGAATACGATCGGGCGGCGAGCGATCTCAAGCGGTTGTGGCTGCACCAGGCCAACATCAACATGAACACACTGATCGCCAAGCGCGTGTTCGGCCGCGCGCCCGAGGACGGCGAAATGCCGTCGGTGCTGGCGGAATACGGCAATACCAGCTCGGCCTCGCCGGTGATCGTGTTCCATAAATTCTCCAACGATCTCGCGCCCGGCGATGTCGGCGTCCTGTGCGGCTTCGGTGCGGGGTATTCGGCCGGCAGCGTCGTACTCCGTCGGCGCTGAAGCCATGCTCTTTCTTTCCAGGGACTCCCGATGACCGGCACGCCACAGCGCAAGTATCGCAGCGACTATCAAGCGCCGATCTATCTGATCGACCGCGTCGAACTCGATTTCGACATTGGCGACGGCGCGACCCGGGTGACCGCGCGCTACGCGGTGCGTCGCAATCCGCAGCGCATCGGCGATGGCGGGCGCTGGTGGCTCGATGGCCGCGATCTGCGTTTGCTGAGCATCGCGGTTGACGGCGCGCCCGTGGCGGATGACGCGCTGGAAATCGCCGACAGCGGCTTGTGGCTCGACGATCTGCCGGATCGTTTCGCCCTGACGGTGGTCACCGAAATCGATCCCGACAGCAATCTCTCGCTGGAGGGGCTGTACCGTTCCGGCTCGATTCTGTGCACGCAGTGCGAGGCGACCGGGTTTTCGCGCATCACGTACTTTCCGGATCGTCCGGACGTGATGTCGCGCTATACCACGCGGGTGGAAGCCGATGCCGCGCGCTATCCGGTGCTGTTGTCGAATGGCAATTGCATCGAATCCGGCGCGGCGGGCGAGGGCCGGCATTACGCCGTCTACGAGGACCCGTTCGCCAAGCCCTGTTATCTGTTCGCGCTGGTGGCCGGCGACCTGGGTGTGATCCAGGATACCTTCACCACGGCCTCCGGCCGCGACGTCGCGCTGGCGCTCTACACCGAGCACGGCAACGAGGGCCAGTGTCATCACGCCATGGCGTCGCTGAAGGACGCCATGGCCTGGGACGAAGCGACCTATGGCCTGGAATACGATCTCGACACCTTCGTGATCGTGGCCGTCGGCAGCTTCAACATGGGCGCGATGGAGAACAAAGGCCTCAACATCTTCAACACGGCCTGTATCTTCGCCCACCCCGATACCGCCACCGACGGTGACTTCGCCCGCGTGCGCGACGTCGTCGCCCATGAATATTTCCACAACTACACCGGTAACCGCGTGACCTGTCGCGACTGGTTCCAGCTCTCGCTCAAGGAAGGGCTCACGGTGTATCGCGAGCACCAGTTCGCCATCGACCACGGTTCGCCCGGGGTGACCCGCATCGAGCAGGTGCGCATGCTCCGCGACGTCCAGTTTCCCGAGGATGCCGGACCGCGCGCCCATCCGGTGCGGCCGGAATCGTACGTCGAGATGAACAACTTCTACACCATTACGGTGTATGAAAAGGGCGCCGAACTCATCCGCATGATGGCGCAGATGGCCGGGCGCGAGGCATTCACCCGGGCGGTGCGGCATTATCTGGACAAGCACGATGGCCAGGCCGTGACCATCGAGGATTTCGTGCTCGCGATCGAGGAGTCAACCGGACTGGACCTGACGCAATTCCGTCATTGGTACGCATTCGCCGGCACCCCGCGCCTGCGCGTGACGTCACGTTTCTCCGATGGCCGGCTCGAGCTCGATCTGGCACAGGCCACGCCGGCGACGCCCGGCCAGCAAGACAAGCCGAACTTCGACATACCCGTTGCCGTGGCCCTGTTCGATGATGCTGGCCATCCACTGCGTGCCCCCGAGATCGTCCGGCTGAGCGAGCAGCGCGGCACGTTCGTATTCCACGAGGTGCCCTCGGCGCCGACGATTTCGGTATTGCGCGGCCTGACGGCACCGGTGCGGCTGACATTCGATCAGCCCGAAGCCGCGCTGGTTCGGCTGATGGCGCACGACTCGGATCCCGTGTCGCGCTGGGACGCCGCCCAGAGCCTGTACATGGCCACGGCCACCGCAGCGGTCAGTGCCTATCAGAACGCGCAACCCATGCCGGTGCTTGGCGCGGGCATGAGTACGGCCATCGCGGCCCTGCTGGCCGATCCACCGGATGACCGTGCGTTGCTGGCCGAAATGCTGAGCCTGCCGAGCACGACCCAGATCGGCGAGGCGTTCGATGCGATCGACGTCGCGGCGGTCGAGGCCGCGCGCCGGCACGTCAAGCACGAGATCGCGACGCGGTTTCGGACCGAGCTCGGCCAGCTCGCCGATGCGCACGCGCCGCGCCCCGGTTATGTGTTCGACCCGCAGTCGGCCGGCCGCCGGCGGGTTTTCGCCACTGCTCTGGACTATCTGTCCTGCCTGGATACGCCGGCGCTGCGCGATCGCGCGCATCGGGTATACGATGCCGCCGACAACATGACCGATCGCATGGCCGCATTGAACGCCCTGCAGGAGCTGCCCGGTGCCGACCGCGATGCGGTGCGCGCGGACTTTGCGCAGCGTTTTGCCGATGAGCCGCTGGTCATGGACAAGTGGCTGCGGCTGCAGGCGGCCACGCCCGACGGCGATACCGTGGCGCGGGTGCGGGATATGCTGGGCGATGCCCGCTTCGATTTCAGCAACCCCAATCGGGTGCGCGCGCTGGTCGGCGGTTTCGTGCGCGGCAACCCGCTGGGTTTTCATCGGGCGGACTGCGCCGGTTACGCACTCGTGGCCGACGAAATCCTGCGCCTGGACCGGTTCAACCCGCAACTGGCGGCGGCATTGGCCGGCCTGCTGGCGCCGTGGCGGCGCTATACCGAGCCCTACGCCGCGGGCATGCGCGATGCCCTGGCGCGCGTCGGCGCGGCCGAGCTGTCGGACAACACACGCGAGATCGTGGACGCGGGGCTTGCAGCCGACGCGGCCTGAGCGAGTTGTCTCGCGGCGGCGTTGGGTGTGTCATACAGATGTCACATGACGTTCATAACATCGCCACAAGTTCAGATGCGATACCGCTGCCATGTCACGCAAGCACATACTCGTTGTCGAAGACGAAGCCCCGATTCGCGACATGATCCGGTTCGCGCTCGAGCGCTCGGATTTCTCGGTGGCCGAGGCACCGGATGCCCAGGCCGCGAGGCTGGCCGTGGCCGAGCGCCGGCCGGATCTGGTGTTGCTCGACTGGATGCTGCCGGGGGTATCCGGAATGGAGCTCGCACGTGAGTGGCGGCGTGACGAGCTTACCCAAAACCTGCCGATCATCCTCGTGACCGCGCGCGTGGATGAAAACGACCGCGTGCGCGGGCTCAATCTCGGCGCCGACGATTACGTGACCAAGCCGTTTTCTTCGTCGGAGCTGGTGGCCCGGGTGCGTGCCGTGTTGCGTCGCAGCCTGCCGGGCGGCGAGGACGAGACGCTGGAGCTGGACGGTCTGACCCTCGATGCCGCCAGCCAGCGCGTATCGGTGGGTGACGCCTCGGTGCGGCTGGGCCCCACCGAATATCGCCTGCTGCGTTTCTTCATGAGCAACCCCGAGCGGGTGTATACCCGGGAACAGATGCTGGATCGCGTCTGGGGGCAGAATGTTTATGTCGAGGAGCGCACGGTCGATGTGCATATCCGCCGGTTGCGCAAGGCGCTGGCGCCGCACGGGTTCGACGGTTTCATCCAGACCGTGCGCGGCAGCGGCTACCGTTTTTCGAGTCGTTCGGTGTAGCCGGCCGGCATGGATCCCTCGGCCAATGAAGTACGCCGTATCTGGTGCATGGTCGGCCTGCGGTTCGCCGCCTGGCTGACGGCCGCGGCGCTGGTCGGGCTGGCGTTCGATCGGGTCACCCTGGCCCTGCTGATCGCGCTTGCGATCTACACCTCGGGGCATCTGATATTCGCCTATCAGCTGCACCGCTGGCTGGCGCAACCCCGAGTGGAGCCCCGCGAGGGGGTGGGCGTGTGGCAGGAAATCTATACCGAGTTGTATCGCCTCAAGCAGCGCAACCGGCGGCGCAAGAAGCGGCTCAAGAGCATCGTCGGCGAGTTCCAGGCATCGACCGCCGCGCTGCCCGATGGTGCCGTGGTCATCGACGGGCGCGGACGTATCGTGTGGTTCAACAATGCGGCCGCGGCGTTGCTGGCCTTGCGCGCCGGCCAGGATAACGGCCAGCGTATCGTCAACCTGATGCGGCACCCGCGTTTCGCCGAATTCCTGGCGCGCGCCGACCATATCGGTGAGCCGCTGGAAGTGCCGTCCCCGGCCAACGATACCGACACACTCTCGCTGCGCATCGTGCCCTATGGCAACGGCCAGCGCCTGCTCATCGCGCGCGATGTCAGCGAGCAGAAACGGCTCGAATCGACGCGGCGCGACTTCGTCGCCAATGCCTCGCACGAGTTGCGCACGCCGCTGACCGTGCTGCGCGGTTATCTGGAAATGATGACCGAGGACGCGGCCGACGCAGGGGCGCTTGCGGCCTGGCGCACCCCGATTCGTGAAATGGATGCCCAGTCCGCGCGTATGGGACGCATCATCGACAGCCTCCTGCGCCTGGCGCGACTGGAAAGTGAGGGCCTGGCGCAGGCCCAGGAGACGGTCGACATGCCGGCCATGATCGCCCGTATCGTGGCCGACTTCCGCAAGTCCGACGAAGGCCGCCACCAGATCGATACGGATATCCAGGCCGGACTGTCGCTGTTCGGCCGTCCGTCCGAGATCGAGAGCGTGATCTCGAACCTGGTGGCCAACGCATTGCGCTACACACCCGTAGGCGGGCACGTCACCGTGCAGTGGCGCAATGGTCGCGGGGCAGCACAGCTGGCCGTCAGCGACAACGGGCCCGGCATCGCGCCGGAACATCTGCCGCGGCTCACCGAACGCTTCTACCGGATCGATTCCGGTCGCAGTTCTTCGGATGGCGGGACCGGCCTCGGGCTGGCCATCGTCAAGCACAGCCTCGAACATCACGAGGCCGAGCTGCATATCGACAGCGAGCTCGGGCAGGGCACCACGTTCCGTTGCCTGTTCCCGCATCAGCGGCTGGTCGGCGCCGACGCAGCATAGCGATTCGGTGTAATCGTTCGTTCCGTGCCGCCGAACCGGTGCCCGCTACGCTGAAATCCGCGCTGGCCCTGTCATCGAACCCCTTGAAATGCCTGCGTCTTGTCTCGCGGGGCTGGGCCATGCGCCCCGAGAATCGTAATTTTCACTTCTTGCAATAAAACGGTCATAAGCGGGGTGTTTAATTGGCGCATCGTCCAGCTCGGGTCGAGTTGCGATTGCACCTGCGCAACCAGGTGTGGTGCAAGGGCACGCGCCCGGCCGGGGTAGCGATGCAGTCGGGAACCGACTGTGCCAGTAGGGCAAAGACGCCCGGATCAATCTGCTTCGAGGGAGAAACTTTATGTCGATTAAGGCCCAATACGCTGGTTTGGCAACCGGCCTCGTTTCCATGGCCACGGTGTTCGGCGTCGCGCCCGCCGCGCATGCGCTGGATTTCAAGATCTCCGGCCAGGTCAATCGGGCCGTTATCGCCGCCGACAATGGCAAGTCCACGGACGCCGGTCTGGTGGACAACGGTTCCTCGCCGACGCGTTTCGCGTTCAAGGGCACCCAGGACGTCAACCCGAACCTCAAGGTCGGTTTCGATTACGAGCTCGGTGTATTCGTCAATAAGTCCGGTACTTACGACGTCAACAAGAGCGCGACCGGCACCTCGACCGATAACCGTCAGGCCAATGTCTTCTTCGAGGGCAGCTTCGGTAAGCTGACCTTCGGCAAGACCGACGGCGCCGCCAACAGCACGTCCAAGGTTGACCTGTCGGGTCTGACCGATCTGGGTGGTGGTTCGGTCGTGGGCGACTACTTCGGCGGCCTGAGCTTCGTCAACGGTGCCGGCCAAGCGGGTCCCACACTTAAAAACGGCTACAGTAACTTCGACGCGCTGTCACGTGTGAACACGGTGCGCTACGACACGCCGAGCTTCAATGGCGCGACGCTTTCGGTGAGTTATGATCAGGGCCAGGCTTACGAAATCGCGCCGCGTTACGAGCACAAGTTTGCCGACGGTGTGAAAGTTGCGGGTGCCGTCGACTATGTCGATAGTGGCAACCGGAACAAGGGTATTAACCAGGCTGGCTATGTCAGCCGCAATGAGTATTTCCATGAGTTCGGCGGATCGGCTTCGGTGCTGTTGCCCTCGGGGCTGAACTTCTTTGCCCAGTACAAGCGCCGCAATTATCACGATACGACGTATAGCTTTGGCGGCGGCCAAATCGATCATGCCCAGTCCTACTCGGGCGGCATCGGCTATATCCGCGGCAAGAACCATATCCAGGCGTTCTTCGGCCAGACCGATGATCTGGAGAGCAAAAACAGCCGCGTGCGCAACTACGGCGTGGCTTATCGCTATGATCTGCTCAAGTCGGTTAACATGTACGCCTCGTACCATCACCTGACCGGCGACAATCTGGTCGGCAGCAACGGCAATTCGTTCAACGCCAAGAACATGAACGTCGTGTTCGCTGGCGTGCGTGTGAAGTTCTTCTAGGAAATCAATGCAATCTACCTACGCCATTACGGGCCTGGTGATGCTGTTGGGGTTGGCCGGATGTGCATCCGGCTTTCCCCATGGCAAGCAGGTCGACTACGACAACCTGCCCGGTGAAAACGATTCGGCCAAGGGGCCGGGTCTGCTCAGCGGGGACCATTACGACGCCTCGGACGGTGGCGGTACGCTGCTGTATTCGGACAAGAACCCGCAAAAGTCGGTGTTCGGATCGGTACGCAGCCAGCGCTCGAACAGCGACCAGGGTCAGTCGGCCTCGAATGCATCGGGCGGTTCGCCGAGCGCCTCCGGCGCCGGCGCCAACGGCAGCTTCTCCGATTTCAAGCAATTCCAGGAATACGAGCATTTCAAGAATCTCCCTGCGAATTCGCCGGAAAAACAGCGTTTCCAGACCTTCCAGCAATGGAAGGAGTACAAGCGCTGGGAGCGGCAACAGAAGCAGCAGTAGGAATAATGTCCTGCTGCTGACGCCGTGTTCCTGTTTTGGCGTCTGAACGATAACCCCGGCTCGTCCGGGGTTTTTTTTGGCGTGGCGCCCGGCGGGGCTGGGGCGCGGGCCGCGTGAAGCGCCGCGATTGCTTGTGTTTTCCGGCTGTTCGTCGCCGTTGTCACGAGCCCGTCATATCCGATGCGCATAATTTCCCCGGTCGCGTTCTCCCCGCGACCGGGGTCGCGGCTGCCGAGTCCAGCGCTCGAGCCGATCCCGCAAGGTGGGTCATGGCCGGTTCTGTCCCTGCCGGTCGCATTGTCTGATGCGATGCAACCCACATCCACAGATGGCTCCCATTCTTTAGCCCGGCTTGTCCGGGCTATTTTTTTGTGTTGTCGCATACGGACGGGCTTCGGCATCAATGGTTTCGTGCCGGACGATAGCGTCGTCGATAAACGCGGATCACCGCCAGGTCGTTCGCCGTGGGAGGCGGGGATTGTGTGCCAACGGATTCGTGCGGCGGATGCGCCGGCCGGCGCCCGTCGCGAAAGACGTTATCGTTGCCGGTCGGGTTCAGCGGGGCGCCTGGACAGCGGTGCGCGTGCCGCTTCTTCCGGGGCCCGCGTGGGCCTGCGTCAAGTGTCATATGAGTGTCATAATTTGCGCCTAACGTTGAAGACTCCAATTGGGGCGGGCCGAGAAGCGCCCGTTATGCGGATGCGGCAGAAAGGAGAATTCTGTGCGAATGAGTTTCATTAAGACGTTGGTTACCGCTGTTGCGGCGCTGTCGATCTGGGGGTCGGCCGGTGCGGCGGTTAAGCAAATCAACGGCGCTGGTGCGACGTTCCCTTATCCGGTTTACTCCAAGTGGGCGCAGGCCTACCAGAAAGAAACCGGCGTGCAACTCAACTACCAGGCCATCGGTTCCGGCGGTGGCATCAAGCAGATCGAAGCCAAGACCGTGGATTTCGGCGCGTCGGATGCGCCGCTCAAGAAGAACGAGCTCGACAAACACGGTCTGTTGCAGTTCCCGATGGTGATGGGCGGCGTGGTGCCGGTCGTGCATCTGAAGGGAATCCAGCCAGGCAAGCTGCGCCTGGACGGTAAAACCCTGGCCAGGATCTATGCCGGCAAGATCACCAAATGGAATGATCCGGCGATCAAGCAGCTCAATCCGAACCTGAATCTTCCGGACACGGATATCACGGTGGTGCACCGTTCCGATGGCTCGGGTACGACCTGGAACTTCACCAGCTATCTGACCAAGGTCAGCGACATCTGGGCCAATGGCCCCGGCCACGCCAAGGCCGTGTCCTGGCCGACCGGTGTTGGCGGCAAGGGCAATCAGGGTGTGGCGTCCTACGTGAACCGCATCAAGAACTCGATCGGTTACGTCGAGTACGCCTACGCGCTGCAGAACAAGATGACCTATGTCTCGCTCGAGAACAAGGCGGGCAACTTCGTGCAGCCGACCGCGGCCAACTTCCAGGCGGCTGCCGCGAACGCCGATTGGGCGAATGCACCGGGCTTCTATGTAGTGTTGACCGATCAGCCGGGCGCCAAGAGCTGGCCGATCACCGCGGCGACCTACATCCTGATGTACAAGCACCCGAAGGATCCGAAGACGGCGCAGGCCGTGCTCAAGTTCTTCGACTGGTCGTACAAGAACGGCGACCGGATGGCCGAGAAGCTCGACTATGTGCCGATGCCCGACAGCGCCGTGAAGCTGGTTCAGGACAAGTGGCACAGCCAGATGAGAGACGACAACGGCCAGCCGATCTGGCCCGTGCAGCAGTAATCCCTGTTGCGACGCGATTCGCCGTTCGAGCGGCGGATCGCATCGAGCGGCCGACCCAATGACTGGGTCGGCCGTTTTCTTCGCGTGCCATGGTATGCGCCCCGGGGCATGCGAGGAAAACGGCTGACTCGCCCGATGGAGAACGAGATTGAGTGACATGATCGCCCCTGAGAGCCCGCAGGCATTCCCGACGGGCCGGCGCGCCGCTGGCGGCCTCGGAGATCGCATTTTTCATGTGGTGACCGCGACCTGCGCCGTGATTGTGCTCGCCTTGATTGCCGGTATTGCCGTGTCGCTGGTCATCGGCGCCTGGCCGGCACTCAGCAAGTTCGGCTTCGGCTTTCTGCTCAGCAGTGAATGGAACCCGGTGACCGATACCTTCGGCGCGCTGGTTGCCATCTTCGGTACCTTGGTCAGTTCGGCGCTGGCGATGGTGATCGCCGTGCCGGTGAGTTTTGGCATCGCCCTGTTCATTACCGAGTTGTCGCCCGCCTGGCTGCGCCGGCCGATCAGCACGGCGATCGAGTTGCTGGCGGCCATCCCCAGTATCATCTACGGCATGTGGGGCCTGTTTGTCTTCGCGCCATTCCTGTCCGATTACGTCCAGCCATGGTTGAACGGCGCCTTCGGCGACCTGCCGGTCTTCGGTTACCTGTTTTCCGGGCCGCCGATCGGTATCGGCGTATTCACTGCGGCCCTGGTGCTCGCGATCATGGTGATTCCCTTCATCACGGCCGTAATGCGCGATACCTTCGAGGTCGTGCCGGCCGTGCTCAAGGAATCCTCCTATGCGCTGGGCGCGACCACCTGGGAAGTCGTGCGCAGTGTGATCCTGCCGTTCACCAAGACCGGCGTGATCGGTGGCATCATGCTGGGACTCGGGCGCGCGCTCGGCGAAACGATGGCGGTGACCTTTGTCATCGGCAATTCGCACAGTATTCCCAATGGCTTGTTCTATCCGGGCAACAGCATCGCCGCGACGCTGGCCAACGAGTTCACCGAGGCCTCGGGCGGGCTGTATACGTCGGCGCTGATCGCGCTCGGGCTCGTGCTGTTCGTGATCACGCTGATCGTGCTCGTCCTGGCCCGGCTGTTGTTGATGCAGTTGTCGAGCCAGGAGGGCCGCTAGTGCTCGGTAACGCCGATTCATTGCCGTGTTGCGGCGCTTTTTCGCGCCATGCGGCGCCGCCGCCAGGCACCGCATTTCCCGATACGGCGCGCCGCCGTGTCCGGCCTTGCGACAGTGCGAGCGCCGGCCGGCCGGCCGCCAACGCGGCGCGACGTGAAACGCTAACCCCGGGGGATCGAACGTGACGCTTTATCAGAAACGCCAGTTCATCAATCGCTTCAATATGGGGGCCGCGGTCGCGACCACGGCGTTCGGCCTGTTCTGGTTGGCCTGGCTGCTCTGGACGCTGGTCGGGCATGGCGTGGGCTATCTGAACTGGGAGGTCTTCACCCAGCCGACGCCGGCGCCGGGTAATAGTGGCGGGCTGTCGAACGCGATCGTCGGCAGCCTGATCGTGACTTTCATCGGTACCGGCATCGGCGCGCCGGTCGGCATCTTCGCCGGCACTTATCTGGCCGAATACGGCCGCAACCGGCGGATCGCGGCGATCGTGCGGTTCTTCAACGACGTGCTGCTGTCGGCGCCCTCGATCATCATCGGCTTGTTCGTGTATCAGATCGTGGTGTTGACGATGGGGCATTTCTCGGCGCTGGCCGGGGGCATCGCGTTGTCGCTGATCGTGATCCCGCTGACCCTGCGGATCACCGAAAACATGATGCGCCTGGTGTCCGATCAGATGCGCGAGGCGGCCGCGGCACTGGGTATCCCGCGCTGGAAGGTGATCACCCGGATCGTTTATCGCGCGGCGTTGTCCGGCATCATCACCGGCGTGATTCTCGGCATTGCGCGCATCGCCGGCGAGACCGCGCCACTGCTGTTTACGGCCTTGAACAACAACTTTTTCAGCACGAATGTGCTGCAGCCGATCGCGAATCTGCCCATGATGATATTTCAGTTCGCGCTCAGTCCGTACGAGGACTGGCATCATCTGGCGTGGGTTGGCGCGTTTCTCATCACTTTCGCAATCTTGGCGCTCAACGTTCTGGTGCGGCTCGTACTCCGCCCGAGCAAATAGGAGAGCATTATCATGGCCAGTACTTCGACCGATTCGCTTTCCCCGAGCTCGACGTCGTCGGTGACGACACGCAACACCCATGACGAGGCCGGGCCACGCAGCAAGACGGAGTCGCCGACGGCGGACGGCGCCGCCGACAACGCTACGTCCGGCGCTTCGAAGACCGAAGCGCAGAAGATCACCGGCGTCGTCGCCAAGGACAACCCCTGCAAGGTCGCGGTGCGCGACCTGAACTTCCACTACGGCGACTTCCACGCGCTCAAGGACATCAACGTGGAAATCGTCGACAAGGAAGTGACCGCTTTCATCGGCCCGTCGGGCTGTGGCAAGTCGACGCTGTTGCGCTGCTTCAACCGGATCTTCGAGTTGTACCCGGGCCACAAGGCCTCCGGTGCCATCGAGATGGACGGCATGAATCTGCTCGATCGCAGCGTTGACCTGAACGTGTTGCGCTCGAAGATCGGCATGGTGTTTCAGAAGCCCACGCCGTTCCCGATGAGTATTTACGACAACATCGCCTTCGGCGTGCGCCTTTACGAGAAGCTCAAGCGCCGCGAGATGGACGACCGCGTGGAATGGTCGTTGCGCAAGGCTGCGTTGTGGGACGAGGTCAAGGACAAGCTGCGCGCCAACGGCAGCGCGCTGTCGGGCGGTCAACAGCAGCGGCTGTGCATCGCGCGTGCGGTGGCGGTCAAGCCTGATGTACTGCTGCTCGACGAACCGGCCTCGGCGCTGGATCCGGTGGCGACGCTGAAGATCGAGGAGCTGGTGCACGAACTGCGCGAGGAATACACGATCGTGATCGTGACCCACAACATGCAGCAGGCTGCCCGCGTGGCCGGCTATACCGCGTTTTTCCATCTCGGCGAAGTGGTCGAATACTCGGATACGGATTCGCTGTTCACCAACCCGCGGGAAAAACGCACCGAAGACTACATCACCGGCCGCTACGGCTGATCGATACAAACGACGCGCAACCGCGACGAGGTCATCATCATGGAATTGGACAAGGTCGGCATCGAGAGACATACCTCCAAACAGTTCGACGTCGAGCTTGAGGATGTACGCGAACGCGTACTCACCATGGGCGGGCTGGTCGAGCAACAGATTGCCAATGGGGTCAAGGCGCTGGTCGAAGGCAATGGCGCGCTGGGCGAGGAAGTCGCCCGAAGCGACTACAAGATCAATGCCATGGAAGTGGCGATCGACGAAGAATGCACCAAGATCCTGGCGCGGCGACAGCCCCAGGCCGGCGATCTGCGGCTCGTGCTCGCGATTGCCAAGACGATCACCGACCTTGAGCGGATCGGCGACGAGGCCGAAAAGATCGGCCGCATGGCGATGCAGCTCGCGGGGCAGGAACGCCCCAACAGCGCCTTCCACCAGATCGACGCACTGGGCCGACACGTGCGCCAGATGGTGCGCGACGTGCTCGACGCCTTTGCCCGGATGGATACCGAGACGGCGCTGACCGTCGCGCAGCACGACACCGAGGTCGATCGCGAGTATGAAGGGGTGATGCGGCAGTGCATCACCTTCATGATGGAGGATCCGCGCACGATTCGGCACATGCTGGATGTGATGTGGGCGGTCAAGGCACTGGAGCGCATCGGCGACCACTCGACGAACATCGGCGAGTATGTCGTCTACTTTGTCGGCGGGCGCGACGTGCGGCACATCGGCATGGAGGAACTGGAAAAGGAAGTCAAGAGCAGTCGGCGCAAACCAAGCTAGCCAGCGCCCTGTGACGACCACCGCTCAAGTCGTGGTTTTCGATTGCTTTTTCGTGCCGGGCAGGGCGCGGTGATACGCCGTATCCGGCAATAGGGCGTATCGCCGCGGCCTACGGCGCCTGAATGGCCGAGAAACCGGCCGGTGGGTCGGCGGTGCAGGCGACAAGGGCAGTCGGCGGCGGCGCCGGCCTTGTGCCCGGGCGGCTCGGGCGGGCGATGCAGCGCAGCGCGCATGCCGGTGCGTCGCCTGGCGCTTGCTATCGGCAACGCGGCACCTTCGCCAGTCGTACCTTGCCGGCCCTTGTCCGGGAAAGGCGATAGCTCCGAAAGGCCTTGCCGCCGCTGCTGGCGGATCGCTACCGGGCGGTCTGAGCGGGCTCGGCGTGTTTGCGCGCAGCGCCAACAGGGCCGGACTCGAACGCCAGGGGGCCGAGCTTTGATACTATCTGCGCGGTTCGAATGCGTGGACGGTCCCGTTGGCGAAAAAATCTCGTAAACCCGGTAAACGATCCCGGCCGAAACGCGGACAGCCGCGCGGCTGGCTTCGCCGGTTGCTGCCCTACCTGGCGTTACTGCTCTGCGCGGGCGCGGCGGCGCTGGCGCTGTACATGGTCCATCTCGATCACGAGGTGCGCACCAAGTTCGAGGGAACACGCTGGAAATTGCCGGCCAAGGTCTTCGCGAGCCCGCTACAACTGTATGCCGGGCTGGATATGTCGAAGCAGGGGCTTGAGCAACGGCTGGGGCGGCTGGGCTATCGCGAGGCCGATTCAATCAACAACCAGGGGACATTCGAGGCGTCGAGCTCGACGTTGTCGATCCATACCCGCCAGTTCCAGTTCTGGGACGGTACGCAGCCGGATCGCGAGGTGAAACTCACGTTCAACGGCAACGGCGTGTCGTCCATCAATGCCATCGACGGCAAGGGCAATCTGGCGCTGATCCGGCTCGATCCGCTGCTGATCGGCAGCATTTATCCGGCCAAGGGGTCGGATCGGATTCTGGTCAAGCTGGGCGATGTGCCGCCCATGCTGCCCGCCGGGCTGATCACGGTCGAAGACCGCAATTTCATGACCAATTGGGGAATTTCGCCCAAGGGGATTGCTCGCGCGGCCTGGGCCGATTTGCGCGCCGGACATATCGTGCAGGGCGGGTCGACGCTCACCCAGCAACTGGTCAAGAACTTTTATCTGAGCAATCGCCAGACGCTGGGGCGCAAGATCAAGGAAGCGCTGATGGCGATTCTGCTGGATGCGCACTTCTCGAAAGACGAGATTCTGCAGGCTTATATCAACGAGGTTTATCTCGGCCAGGATGGTTCGCGCGCGATCCACGGCTTCGGGCTGGCGAGCTACTTCTACTTCCGCAAGCCGATTCAGGAACTGCAGCCGAACGAAATCGCGTTGCTGGTGGGCATGGTCAAGGGCCCGAGCTACTACGATCCGCGCCGGCATCCCAAGCGCGCCAAGTCGCGGCGAAACCTGGTGCTGAACATGTTTCACAACGCCGGGTTTCTCAAGGACAAGGCCTGGAAGAAAGCCAAGGCAGCGCCGCTGGGCGTGACCAGCCATTCGGCTTACGGCAACAGCCAGTACCCTGACTTCATTGATCTGGTGCGCAAGCAGCTGCACGGCCAGTACAAGGATGCCGACCTCACCGAGGCGGGCCTGCGAATCTTCACCACGCTGGATCCGAGCGTGCAGGCCGCGGCGGAGAAGGAAGTCGACCAGGGGCTGAAGCGGGTCGAGAAGGCCCACGGCATCAAGAAGAATAGCCTGGAATCGGCAGCGGTGGTCACCAGCGTCGAGGGCGGCAAGGTGCTGGCGCTGGTCGGCGGGCGCGATCAGGGCTATGCCGGCTTCAACCGCGCGCTCGATGCGCATCGGCAGGTCGGCTCGTTGATGAAACCGATCGATTACCTGACGGCGCTGGAAAATCCGTCCAAGTTCAATGCGATCACCCCGCTCGACGATTCACCGCTCGCGGTCAAGCTGGCCAACGGCCAGACCTGGCGCCCGCACAATTACGAACGGCGCAGCCACGGCACGGACGTGCCGGTGTACTACGCGCTGGAACACAGCCTCAATCTGGCGAGTTCGCGGCTGGCGTTGTCGACCGGCATCCCGAATATCATCAAGACGCTCCACGATCTCGGTTATCCCGGTAATCCGATGGCGGTGCCGTCGCTCGCGCTGGGTGCGGTCGGCATGACGCCGCTCGATGTGGCCCAGATCTACAACACGCTGGCCACCGGCGGGTATTACACGCCGCTGCGTGCCATTCGTGACGTGACCACGCGCACCGGCAAGCCGCTCAATCGTTATCCGCTCAAGGTCCATCAGGTAGTCCAGCCGGGGCCGGCCTATATCATCCAGTGGCTGATGGAGCGCGTGGCGCGCCACGGTACCGGTGCCGGCATGTATCGGGTGTTGGATGGGGCC
The DNA here is from genome assembly GCF_052044135.1 of Salinisphaera sp. RV14. Lineage (NCBI taxonomy): Bacteria > Pseudomonadati > Pseudomonadota > Gammaproteobacteria > Salinisphaerales > Salinisphaeraceae > Salinisphaera > Salinisphaera sp. RV14. The sequence continues at coordinate 59,124 of NZ_JBQDYF010000009.1, read as the reverse complement.
AAGCAGATGGCGGGCAAGACCGGGACCACCAACAATCTGCGCGATGCCTGGTTCGCCGGTTTTGGCGGCAATCGCGTGAGCGTGGTCTGGGTCGGGCGCGACGACGACAAGTCGGCGCATCTCACCGGGGCCACCGGTGCGCTGCCGATCTGGTCGCGCATCATGAGCGATATCGATGCGCGCGGTATCGTGAACACGCCGCCGGACAGCATCAAGCAAGTTCCGTTGCACCTGGTGTTCGACCCGAGCGCGGTCAACCAGGGCCTCGGGCCGGACCCCGATGCGATGTACGGCAATGGGCAAAACTGTCCCAATGCGGTAAAAGTACCCTTTATCAAGGGTTATGTGCCACAGGGCCTCGCGCCGTGCGATACCGACATCATGAGCGCGAATCGCCGTCACCAGCAGAAGCAACAGCAACCGAATAATGATCAAGGCAAGGGCAACTGGTTCCACCGTCTGTTCTGATATGAACAAGATCAAATCGATCCTCGCGCTGGGCGCGCTTATTCTGGTGGCCGGTTGTGCCACGCAGTCCGGGGGCATGTCCGCGCCTTCGGGTAACGCGCCGTCGCAGCCGTCGCAGGCGTCCCCCTCGGGCCCGGCGGGACAGGCGCCGCCGCCCGCCAACAGCGGTAACCCGAGCGTGAATGCGCCGCAGCAGCCACCGCAGCAGCAGCAGAAGAAGAAGACGCCGCCGCAAAACGCATCGCAGATCAGCAGCCCGGCCGTGATGTCGCTGCTGGGGCGCGCCGATACACTGGCCAATGCCGGACATATGGATGCCGCGGCGTCGACGCTGGAGCGCGCACTCGATCTCGCGCCGCGCAATCCGTTCATTTATCAGCGTATGGCCGCGGTGCGACTGGCTCAGGGCGAAAACGGCCAGGCGGAACAGCTGGCGATGAAATCCAACAGCGTGTCCAACAACAACCCCTTCGTGGAGGCCGGCAACTGGCAGCTGATCGCCGAGGCGCGCAAGCAGGCAGGCAACAGCAACGGCGCGCAGAAAGCCCGTGCGCAGGCGGTGAACTTCCGCCAGGCCGCCTCGCAATACCCGCAATGACGGCAGCGGCAGGCGCCGCGCTGTTCCAGGACGACGCCGCGCTGGCCGCTGCGTTGCCCGGTTACCGCCCGCGACCGGGGCAGGCGGAAATGGCCTCGGCCGTGGCGCAGGCCATGGACGGCGGCGGCCGGCTGGTGGTCGAGGCCGGCACCGGCACCGGCAAGACCCTGGCCTATCTGTTGCCGGCGCTCGCTTCCCGCCGCAAGGTGATCGTGTCGACCGCGACCCGCCATCTACAGACGCAGTTGGCCGAGAAGGACGTGCCCCTGGCACAGGCCGTGCTCGGGCGGAGCGTGCATACCGCGGTCCTCAAGGGCCGGTCGAACTACCTCTGCCTGCACCGGCTCGAACTCGCAGAACACAGCGGCGATCTGTATCTGGGCCCACGATTGCGTCGCGTGCGGGATTGGGCCGGCCGCACGAAAACAGGGGATATCGGCGAATTCGGCGATCCCAGCGACGGCGATGCCCTGTGGCCGCGCATTACGTCGACCACGGATAACTGCCTTGGCACCGACTGCCCGCTCTACGATCAATGCTGGGTCCTGCATGCGCGGCGCGAGGCCCAGGCGGCCGATGTGGTCATCGCCAATCACTACCTGCTGTTCGCGGATATGACGGTACGCGAGGCCGGCTTCGGCGAGGTGTTGCCGGGGGCGGACGCGATCGTGCTCGATGAGGCCCACAAGCTGCCGGATATCGCCGGGCGCTTCTTCGGCCAGGCGGTATCGTCGCGCCAGGTGCGCGACCTGGTGCGCGACGGGCGGGCCGAAATCGAGGCCCTGGGCGGGGACATGCCCGACCTTGTGGCGTGTTTCACAGCCCTCGGCGAAAACGAAAGGGCATTCACCGAAGGGCTGGGCGAGGGTGCGATCACCCAGGGCTGGCGCGAAATCGCGACCGCCGAGCGCGTGGCGGCACGCGATGCCCTGGTCGAATCGCTCGCCACGCTGGAAAGTGAACTGGAGCCCGCGCTCGAACGCAGCGAGGGGCTGAAATCGGTCGCGCGGCGGGTGACCGACCTGCGTGCGCGGTTCGCGACCGTGGTGGCCGAGGACGGCGATCGTGTGAGCTGGATCGAGCGCCGCGGCGCGAGCTGGATCTGGCACAGCACGCCGCTGGATGTCGCCACACCGTTCGCGCGCGCGGTGGAATCCACGCCGAGTGCCTGGATCTTCACCTCGGCCACGCTCTCGGTCAGAGATGAGCTGAGCTATTTCTGTGCCCGGCTCGGATTGTCGAGCGTCGAGACCCGAATCCTGCCCAGCCCGTTCGACTACGAGCACAACGCGCTGCTGTATTCGCCGCAGCGCATGCCGGCGCCCTCGGCGCCGAATTTCGACGATGCCGCCGTGGACGAGATCGTGGCCTTGATCCATGCGGCCGAAGGTGGCGCGTTCGTGCTCTGCACCAGCTACCGGGCCGTGCGCCGCTACGGCGAGGCGCTGGTCGAAGCCGGGTTCGAACCGCTGGTTCAGGGGCAGGCGCCGCGCGCCAGCCTGCTGGCCGATTTTCGCGCCGACTCCAATGCCATTCTGGTGGCGACCAGCAGTTTCTGGGAGGGGGTCGATGTGCGCGGCCATGGCCTGCGGCTCGTGATCATCGACAAGCTGCCGTTCGCCTCGCCCGCCGATCCGGTTCTTGCGGCGCGCTTCGAGGCGATGAAATCGGCCGGGGAGAATCCATTCATGGACTACCAGCTGCCGCAGGCGGTGATCATGCTCAAGCAGGGGGTTGGACGCTTGATCCGCGATGCCGAGGATCGCGGCGTACTCGCGATCTGCGATCCGCGTCTGTTTACCGCGCGCTATGGCTCGGTGATTCGTGCCAGCCTGCCGCCGATGGCGATCACGCGCAGCCGCAGCGCCGCCTGTGCCTTCGTCGATGGGCTGGCGCCGTCCACCATCGAGGCCTCGGTACCGTGAAGATATTAGCGCTGGATGCCTCCACGGCGGCGTTGTCCGCGGCCCTGTTCGACAGCCGCGCGCCGGCCGACGCCCGCGAGATCTTCGAGATCGCGCCGCGCGAACATGCCACGCGCCTGCTGCCCGCGGTGCAGACATTGCTCGACGACGCCGGACTGCGGCTGTGCGATCTCGACGGCATTGCCTTTGCGCGCGGGCCGGGTGCCTTCACGGGGCTGCGGATTGCCGCCGGGCTCGTCCAGGGGCTGGCGAGCGGCGCGGATCTGCCGGTGGTGGGCATATCGACCCTGGCGGCCCTCGCGGCGCGGGTGTTCGCGCAATGGCCGGCGGCCACCCGGGCCCAGGTCGTTCAGGACGCGCGTATGGGCGAAATTTACACCGCCACCTTCGAGCGCGCCGCCATGCCCGAACCCATGGCCGAGGAACGGGTGATGGCACCGCACGACCTGGCGGTGGAGCCGCCGGAGATTGCCTGGCGTGCCGGCAATGGCTGGCCGCTGGTGTTCGCGGCCCAGGCCATTCGCGCGGCTCCGGTTGCCGTCGATGCCCCGCACGCGCTCGACGTGGCGCGCCTGGCCGGGCCCCTGTTTGCGGCCGGCCGGGGCATGGCGGCCGCGAGCGCGCTGCCGGTCTATGTGCGCGACGATGTCGCCCGCAAGCCGGGTGCGGCGAAGGGTTGACCGCAGGGCGGCACCGAGCAAGCGATAAAACAACACAGGAGATTGCCATGCGTTATCGATTGGGCGATATGGCCCCGGACGTACCGGCCAGCGACGACTATTTCATTGCCGAGAATGCGACGGTCATCGGCCGGGTACGGCTGGCCGAATGTGCCAGCATCTGGTTCAACGCGGTACTGCGCGGCGATCAGGAACTGATCGCCATCGGTGAGGGCAGCAATGTGCAGGACGGCTGTGTGTTGCATACCGACCCCGGGTTTCCGCTGACCGTGGGCGCCGGCGTCACCGTGGGTCACCAGGCGATGCTGCACGGCTGCACCATCGGCGACAACAGCCTGATCGGCATCCAGGCGGTGGTACTCAACGGCGCCACCATCGGCCGCAATTGTCTGATCGGTGCCGGCGCGCTCATCCCCGAGGGCAAGACGATTCCGGATAACAGCCTGGTCATCGGCGCGCCCGGCCGCGTCAAGCGCGAACTCGAAGCCGACGAGATCGAGGCGCTCAGCCACGGCGCGGCGCATTACGTGGACAACTACCGGCGATTCCGGGCCGAGCTGTCCCCGGTCTGCCGCTGACCGCGGGCCTGCAGATCCGGGCTCAGGTGCCGGGTGTGAGGTAGATATCGAAACGGATGGCGCGCCCTCGCACCTGCAGATCGGGCGGTGCGATCGGTGTGGCGCGCGCATGCTGTTTCACCACGACACGCCGCATGGCCTGCCGGCGCGCGATTTCGAGCACCTCCGGGGCATCGTCGTCGGCGCCGGCGAGTTCGGCGAGCCATGCCAGCGCTTTCTGCGGCGCCGACTTGCGCCGCGGGCTGGCGAACATGGGGTCGATGTAAATGGCGTCGAACGCGCCGCCGGGTCGTGCGGCAAGCCACGATCGTGCGTCGGCATAAACCGGCGGCTGCCAGTGCGGCCACCATGCCGGCGCGTGCGGCGATTCGTCGATGCGTTGTGTGGCGTCGGCGATGAGCGCATACAGCGCCGGCTGACGTTCCACAGCGGTCACGTCGCAACCCAGGCCTGCAAGCGTGGCGGCGTCGCGCGCCAGGCCCGCCGTGGCGTCGAGGATGCGCATCGGCGGGTGGCGATGCAGGCCGAATGCGCGCGCCAGCGGCGATCGCCGTCCGCCGGCCTGACGGTCGGCCAGTCCGGCGCTATCGGCGAGGGCGCAGCGCAATCCGCTGCCGGCGGCATCCTTGGCGGATCGCAAGGCCAGTCCGGATTCGTCGCGCGCGAGATAAAAGCCCTGGTCCGGCACTTGCTGTACCGGGTCCAGCCCGAGATCGGCGGCTCGTCGCATATCCCGTGGCGCGTACGCATCGTCGGGCGCGATCAGCCACACGACTAGCGCAGCCGCGACGTATCGAAGACCTGCTGTAGTTTCTGCGCCAGCATGTAATTGCCTTCCACCTTGAGCCGGCCGGTGAGAAAAGCGGTGATACCCCGCATGCGCCCGGTCATCAGCTTGATCAGATGATCATCGCGTACCTTGAACGTGACGTCCGGCGCGCGGGCGAGGCCCTCATGCGCACTGCAGTGGCCATTTTCGATCGTGATATAGACCGGATGCCGGGTCAGGTACTGGGCGGTAATGGACAGGTCACCGGCTGCGTCGGGCTTGAAACAAAGCGGCAGTCGGGTCAGAAGCTCGCGGGCGTCTTGCATCGGGCCGTAGGGTTGGCTCGTCGAATCAGCCCGCTATGATGCGCGAGCGGCGCCCATTTGCCAACGATGGCCGCGCGAACGCTCGCCCGCGCGGGATGTTGTTGTCGGCGCTTACCCGTCCATGTAATCGACGACTGCCGAGTAACCCGCCTCGGTCAGCAGTATGGCGTTGACCGTGGTTTCGTAGATGCGGCCGGCTGCGCGCAGCTTCTCGATTTCCGCGGCATCCTCCGACGCGCTCAGGTAGTAGAAATCCCGGCCTTCGTCGAAACTCTCCTTGAGTTGTTTGAAGGCGCGGAACGCAGCGCCCTTCGTGCTGCCCCGTTCCTGGTCTATTTCCTTGAGACTCCAGGTTTTTTCCGACTTGGCCATAGATTTCACGAATCCTCGTTGAGTGGCCGCAAAGCTAGCAGTGCCCCGGGGCGGGGTCAACGTGCCGGCGCGGGGGTATGGCAACGGATGCCGCGGGTCGACGATTGCTTTATCTTAGAGTCTGTTGCCGTTTCACATGACGCCGCGCTGGTGACGGCCCGAAACGCTGCGGTCCTTGGCCGGACCGGGCGCGGCAAGCGCGCTGTGGCGCCGCTGCAGAGCGACTGACAGCAGCGGATTGCGCGAGCTTGCATTGACCCGGGTCGATGGCTCGGACGCCTGATCCGGCGGTGCGGGCGCGACTGCAGATTCACAGCAGCCGGCGCACCACGCCAGGTGGGTGCGTCCGCGGGCGGCGTGGCGTGAAATGGGCCCTGGCGGTCATGACCCGATCCGCAACCAAAGGAGAGCATGCGGAATGAAGATAAGTGAGCTGGTGTCGCAGTGGCAGTCGAGCGCGGGCGAGCCGCGTACGGAGCAAAGCTACGACGTGCAGTTGCCGATCTATGATGCGGCCAAGATCGAAGCGCTGGTGGAGATGTTTCCGGGACTGACGCGCGAGCGGGTGATCACCGATCTGCTGGCGTGCGCGCTGGACGAACTCACCAGTTCGTTCTCTTATCAGCCGGGCGAGGATGTCGCCGGTTACGACGATCTCGGTGATCCGATGTATGCCGACGCCGGGCTGACGCCGCGATTCCAGGCGTTGACCAAGGCCTATGCCGACAAGCTCAAGTCCGGCGGCTAGCGTCGCGCCCGCGGCCTGGCGACGGCGACTGGCCGCGGCCCTGGCTCTGGAGATGCCGCCGGGCGAGTGCTTGATGAGGCTCGATGCGCGTCGCGCGCAACATGCCACGCGCCCGGCTGCCGTGCTGATCGGCGTCGAGGCCGCGAGCGAGCCGCGCATTTATTTCACCCAGCGCACCCAGGGGCTGACCCATCACCCCGGCCAGATCAGTTTTCCCGGTGGGCGCATCGATCCCGGCGACTCTGGCCCGGCGGATGCGGCCCTGCGCGAGTGCCACGAGGAGATCGGCCTGATGCGCGAGGCCGTGACGCTGCTCGGCGAGTTACCGTGCTACGCCACGGTGACCGGATTCGAGATCAAGCCGTTTGTCGGCTGGATCGAACCGGGGCAGGTGCTGCAACCGGACGGCGTCGAAATCGAGCGGATATTCGCCGTGCCGCTGGCCTATGCCATGAATGCCGCGCACTACCATAGCCGACGGTGGCGCCGCGACGGCACGGATTACCGAATCTACGCGATCGATTTCGACGGCCACCACATCTGGGGCGCCACCGCCGCCATCCTGATGGGGCTTGCGCAACGGGTGGCCGCCGTCGAGGGTCGGGCTTTTTACGTTGCGTCGGCGGACGAGCTCTGAGGTTCGCGGCTCGCCGGTGCCGCGGCTTTCGGCGCGGCGTCGCCCCCCCCCTTGGCTGCCTTCATCAACGGCTCGATCAGATCCATCGGCAGCGGGAAGACAATCGTCGAGTTGTTCTCGCTCGCGATGTCGACCAGCGTCTGCAGATAGCGCAGCTGCAGGGCCTGCGGCTCGCGCGAGAGTTGTTCGGCGGCGCCGCGCAGGTTCTCGGCCGCCTGCATTTCGCCCTCGGCGTTGATGATCTTGGCGCGGCGCGAGCGCTCGGCCTCGGCCTGGCGGGCGATGGCGCGGGTCATGCTTTCGTCCAGGTCCACCTGCTTGATCTCGACGTTGGCCACCTTGATGCCCCAGGCGTCGGTATGGCGATCCAGAATCGTCTGGATGTCGGCGTTGAGCTTGTCGCGTTCGGCCAGCATGTCGTCCAGCTCGTGCTGGCCGAGCACGCTGCGCAGGGTGGTCTGCGACAACTGGCTGACCGCCATGTAGTAGTTTTCGACCTCGATGATGGCCTTGTCGGCGTCGATGACCCGGAAATAGACCACCGCGTTGACCTGCACCGAGACGTTGTCGCGCGAGATCACGTCCTGGGTCGGCACGTCCATGACGGTCACGCGCATGTCGACCTTGATCATCTTCTGAATCACGGGGATGACGAGGAAGATGCCCGGACCCTTGACCCCGGTCATGCGGCCGAGCGTGAACATCACACCGCGCTCGTATTCCGGCAGAATCTTGATCGAGGCGAATATGAAGATCGCCAGCAGGACGATCACGGCAATCACGACATTGAAGAACATGGCTAGGATCCTTCCGGCCGTCGGCCGGTCTTGTTCGAATGAGCCGCACTGCGCTGTTCAAGGGGACGCACAAAAACGGTAAGTCCTTGCACGCCGATGACGGTGAGGATTTGGTCGCGTTTGACCGGCGTTTCGCTGATCGCCCGCCAGGATTCGCCGTGTAGCCAGACCCGGCCTTCACGCACGAAGTCGTCGTTCGCCACGCACTCGCGCCCGACCAGGCCTTCGTGGCCGGTTTCGACGTGTGCGCGCCGCGAGCGCGCGAACATGAGCACCATCAGCGCCAGAATGAGCGCCGCGGCGATCGCGATGCCGATGATCACCCCCATCGACACATCATACCCGGCCGCGTTGCTGTCCATGAGCATGATGGAGCCGAACACGAACGCCACGATGCCGCCCAGCCCGAGGGCGCCGAAGCTTGGCACGAACGCCTCGGCCACGAACAACAGCACACCGAGCACGATCAGGGCCGCGCCGCTGTAGCTGACCGGCAGCACGTGAAACGCGAACAGGGCGGCGATCAGGCTGATGCCGCCCACCGTGCCGGGCAGGGTGGCGCCGGGGGCCAGGGCTTCGGCGGCCAGGCCGACGATGCCGACCATGAACAGCAGATAAGCGACGGTCGGGTCGGTGATGATGGCGAGCAGCGAGGTACGCCAGCCGGGCGTGCGCCGCTCGATCGTCAGGCCCTTGGTATGCAGGGTGACATCACCGTCGGCGGTGTGGACGGTACGACCGTCGACCGCCGTGAGCAGCGCCTGCGCGTTATCGGCGATGAGATCGATCACGTGCTTTTTTTCAGCCTGTTGCGCGCTCAGGCTGGCGGCCTCGCGTACGGCCTTTTCCGCCCAGTCGGCGTTGCGGCTGCGCCGTTCGGCCAGGCTGCGGATATAGGCCACGGCATCGTTGACCTGCTTGCGGCGCTCGGTGGCGCCGTTGGACAGGTCGGGCGCCGTGGCGCTTTGGGTCTTGTCCTTCGACGATTTGTCGTTGTGTTTCGATCCGCCGTTACCCGCCGGCTTGTCGTTGCCGCCGCCCAACTCGATCGGCGTCGCCGCCCCGAGATTGGTGGCCGGCGCCATCGCCGCGATATTCGTGGCATAGAGGATATATGTGCCGGCACTGGCGGCCCGCGCGCCCGACGGTGCCACATACCCGATCACGGGCACGGGTGAGGCAAGAATGGCTTTCACGATATCCCGCATCGAGGCCGACAGGCCGCCGGGCGTGTCGAGACGCAGAATGATCACGGGCACGTGATCCGCTTCGGCCTGGTGAATCTCGTCGACGACATAATTGCCGATCGCCGGGCCGATGGCGCCGTCGATTGGGATCTCGCGGGCCGTGGATGCTGCGCCGCCCGCGGCGTGGGCCGCGATCAGCGCGAACGCCAGCAGAATCGGCAATAGGGCGATCAGCGGACGGCAGCGGGTTATCGATCGAACGCTCATGTCTGTAATTAACGCAGCGTTCGCGGCAACCGATGCGCGCGGGCTACAGTTTCTCGTACAGGGCGACGAGCTGTTGGGTCACCTTATGGCTCGGCGCGAAGTGGATGAGCGGCACGGATGCATCGTGCGATTCACGCACCTTGACCGAACTGGTGACGTGCGCATCAATGATGGGATGGCCTTCCTCGGTGAGCTCGGCCAGCATGCGCTGCGGCAGCTTGGCGCGCGGCTGGAACTGGTTCACCACGATGCCGTCGATCACCAGCGCCGGGTTGTGGTCGTCCTGGATCTCGTGAATGTTGTCGAACAGGGCATATAGCGCCTGGCGCGCGAAGTCGTCGCAGTCGAACGGCACCAGCACGCGATCGGCCGCGATCAGCGCCGATTGCGAGTAGAAATTCAGCGCCGGCGGGGTGTCGATGTAGATTTCGTCGAAGCCGGACAATGTCTCCAGCGCCTGGCGCAGCTTGTAGATCTTGTGCTTGGCCTCGAGCTTGACGCGAATCCCTTCGAGATCGGGGTGCGCGGCAATGATCGATAGATTCTCAAATGGCGTGTCGGTCACATAATCGGCCAGATTCTCACGGCTGCGGCCGCGTTCCAGCGTGGCCTCGAAGAAATCGGCGCTGCCACATTCGGCCTGGCGGCCATCCGAGGACAATAGATACTGGCTGGCATTGCACTGGGCATCCAGATCGATGACCAGCGTGCGCCGGCCGCGCTCGGCGGCGATCGCAGCGAGATTGGCGAGCACGGTGGTCTTGCCGACCCCGCCTTTCTGGTTGAAAACGACCCGAGTCGTCATGAGCGCTCCCGGCCGAAGGCCGCACCGAATAGGATCTGCGAATGACTCTAGCCGTTCGCCGGGGCCTCGTCGAGCAGAGCCGCAAGGGCGGGCAGGGCACGGCTGGCGGAATCCGCAACGCGGACATCGACAGCATGGGACACACCGGTCGGGCGCGGATTGATCTCGATCACGGGCCGGGCGGATTCAATCGCGGCATCGACCAGCGCTGCCGCCGGATACACGCGGTTGGAGGTGCCGACCACGAGCACCGCATCGGCACGCGCCAGCGCGGATTCGGCGGCCCGCAGGGCCTCGGTGGGCAGCATTTCGCCGAACCAGACCACGTCCGGGCGCATCATGGTGCCGCAGCGATGGCAATACGCCGGGTCTTGTGTGTCGGGCTCGGCGACTTTGTTGTCGACCGTGGCACCGCAGCTACCGCAGCGGTCGCGCCAGATATTGCCGTGCAACTCGGCGATGGCGCGGCTGCCGGCCGCGGCGTGCAGACCATCGACGTTCTGGGTAGCCACGAATACGCGCCGCGACGCGCCCAGTTGCGCAATACCGCGATGGCCGGCGTTCACGCCGCCACGTGCGATCAGCGCACGGCGCCACTGATACCAGCCCCAGACCCGCTCGGGATGCCGGACGAAGGCTTCGGGCGTGGCCAGATCCTCGGGCGCATATGCGGCCCAGAGGCCGGTTTGTGCCTCGCGAAATGTCGGAATGCCCGACTCGGCCGATATGCCGGCGCCCGTGAGCACGAGAATCTCGCGCGCTGCTGCGACCAGCACGGCGGCACGGCGGATGGGCTGCGGGTCGTCATCACTCATGCCGCGATGGTAACGCGACCCGCGCCGCCAGCGAGGTGGGCCGGGAGCGTTCAGCCGTCGTCGGTGGTCGTCGTCTGGCCCGGTTTGGCCGTGAGTCGGCGGGCCTTGGCGGTGGCACGCCGGCGCGGCATCCATTGCACGCGGTACAGGTCGTGGCGGCGATCCAGCATGTTCTGCACCGAGCCCGACGTGCGCGCTTCATGCAACGTATCGAGCCGTACGTCGGCGATCGCCACCTGTTCGGCATTCGCCGTGGTATCGGCGGCGATGCCGTCGCGCGCGAAGGCGAAATCGCAGGGGGTGAAGATGCCGGACTGCGCGTAGTGCATGTCCATCGCGTGGATGCGCGGCAGGTTGCCGGTGTTGCCGGCCGTGGCCACGTAGATCTGGTTTTCCACCGCGCGCGCGTGCGCCGAGTAGCGCACGCGCAGGTAACCGGCCCGGTCCTCGGTCGAGAATGGCACGAACAGGATATTGATGCCCTGATCCGCCAGATGCCGAGACAGTTCGGGAAATTCGCTGTCGTAGCACACAAGCACGCCGATCGGGCCGCAATCGGTCTCGATCGCGTTCAGGCTGTCGCCGCCGACGATGTTCCAGTGTTCGCGCTCGCCGGGCGTGGGGTGGATCTTGGGCTGCATGTATTCCGAGCCATCGCGCAGATAGATGTAGGCGATGTTCTGCAGTTCCTCGCCCACCTGCGTCGGATGCGAACCGGCGATGATGTTGATGTTGCAACGAACGGCCAGGTCGGCCATCAATGCACGGAAATCGTCGCAGAAGTCGGCCAGCCGCCAGATGGCCGCACGTCGGTGCAGGTCCTCGTTCTTGATCGACAGCAGCTGCACCGTGAACAGTTCGGGGAAGACCACGAAATCGGCCTTGGCGTCCGCGGTCTCGCGCACGAAGTAGGTCACGATCTGGGCGAACTCGTCGAACGAGTCGATCGCACGCTGCATGTACTGGACGGTGGCGATGCGCACGCTGTTGCGTGTTTGCAGATGCACATGGGAATCGCCCGGCACATCCTCGCGATACTTGTACTCGGGATTGCGCCAGAGCAGATGGGCGCCGTAACCCATCGAATCCGGATCGTCCGGCAGGTAGTTCGGCATCACGCCGAGCAGTTCGTAGCCCTGGGCGAGCTGGAACGAGAGTACGCGGTCGCGGATGGTCTTGTCGGCCACGGCCTCGACATAAGCCTGGGCACTGCCGAACTGCTTCAACCGGCGCCGCAGGCCCGGGATGCGCCCGGCGAAGACAATGCCCTTGAGCCCGAGCTTGACCGCCAGCGCCTCGCGCTCGCGATACAGCCGGCGCCCGATGCGCAGGCCGCGGGCGTCCGGGTCCACGCACACTTCGTAGCCATACAGATAATCGCCGTCGATATCGTGCGTGGAACCGTAGCCGTTGCCGGTAATCTCGGCCCAGCTGTGATTGCGCATGACCTGCGCTTCCGGCAGGCAGATGGTGGCGCAATAGCCGACCACCTGGTCTTCATAGACCGCGACCAGCTGGCCTTCCGGGAAGTTGTTGATCTGGCCGCGCAGTTCGTCGAACGAGTAATCGTCCATCTTCGGGTACGCACGCTGCACGATCCGGTTGATGGACGGAATGTCGGCCAGGCGGGCCTTGCGAACGATCAGACGGGAACGGCTGTTCTGTGACGCCATGGCGAATCCTCCGGGCGGAGCGGGTCGACGGTCGAACAAGCGGGCAGGCCGGCGGCGGGCATGACGGCCCGCGGCGGCGGATATCAGCCGCCGCGAGACGCTTTCTTGCGCTCGTGTTCCTTGAGCCAGCGCTTGCGTACGCGGATCGAGCCGGGCGTGATCTCGACCAGTTCATCGTCGTTGATGAATTCCAGCGCCTGTTCCAGTGTCATGCGCACCGGCGGCACGAGCTGGATGTTCTCGTCGGTGCCGGCCGCGCGCACGTTGGTGAGCTGCTTGGCCTTCTGTACGTTGACGGTGAGATCGTTCTCGCGCGAATGAATGCCGACGACCATGCCCTCGTAGATTTCGTCGTTCGGGCTGATCATCATCTTGCCGCGGTCCTGCAGGTTGAAGATGGCAAAGCCGACTGCCTTGCCCGGCGCGTTGGCGATCAGCACGCCTTTCTGGCGCTGGCCGATGTCGGTGCCGCCGAGCGCGCCGTAGTGATCGAAGACATGGGTGACGATGCCCGTGCCCGAGGTCAGGCTCATGAACTCGGTCTGGAAGCCGATCAGGCCGCGCGACGGAATCATGAATTCCAGCCGGGTCCGGCCCTTGCCGTCCGGCTCCATGTTCTGCAGCTGGCCGCGCCGCTGCTGGAGATTGTCGATCACCGAGCCCTGGTGCGCGTCCTCGATATCACACATCAGCAGTTCGTAGGGCTCCTGAATCTGGCCGTCGACCTGGCGCGTGACCACTTCCGGACGTGAGACCGACAGTTCATAGCCTTCGCGGCGCATGGTTTCCAGCAGCACCGACAGATGCAGCAGGCCGCGGCCGGAGACCTTGAAGCGATCGGCATCGCCGCCTTGTTCCACGCGCAGCGCCACGTTCGACTTGAGCTCGCGCTCGAGCCGCTCGCGGATCTGGCGCGAGGTCAGGTAGTTGCCTTCCTTGCCGGCCAGCGGTGATTTGTTGACCTCGAAGGTCATGCTCATGGTCGGCTCGTCGACCGTCAGCCGCGGCAGCGATTCCGGCTTGGCCGGATCGCAGAGCGTGTCCGAGATGTCGAGATCGTTCATGCCGGTCAGGGCGACGATATCGCCGGCGCGGGCCTCGTCCACCTCGACGCGGTTCAGCCCCAGGAAACCGAACACGCCCGCCACGCGGGCATTGCGCGTGCCGCCCTCACGGTCGACGATGGTGACGTTGGTGGCTGGTTTGATGGTGCCGCGGGCGATGCGGCCGATGCCGATCTGGCCGACGAAGCTGTTGTAGTCCAGCGTGGTGATCTGCATCTGGAAGGTGCCTTCCAGGTTCACCGGCGGGGCGGGGACGTTCTCGGTGATGGTGCGAAACAGCGCCAGCATGTCGCCGTCGCGCACGGTGTCGTCCATGCCGGCATAACCGCCGAGCGCCGAGGTGTAGATGATCGGGAAATCGAGCTGTTCCTCGGTCGCCCCCAGACTGTCGAACAGATCGAAGGTCTCGTTGAGCACCCAGTCCGGCCGCGCGCCGTCGCGGTCGATCTTGTTGATCACCACGATCGGCTTCAGGCCGAGCTGGAAGGCCTTCTCGGTGACGAAGCGGGTCTGCGGCATCGGGCCGTCCACGGCATCGACCAGCAGCAGGACCGAATCGACCATCGACAGCACGCGCTCGACTTCGCCGCCGAAGTCGGCGTGGCCCGGAGTGTCCACGATGTTGATGTGGTACACCGCGTCGGAATCCGGGTCGCGCCATTCGATCGCCGTGTTCTTCGACGTGATCGTGATGCCGCGTTCCTTTTCCAGATCGTTCGAATCCATGATCCGGTCGGCGACGTCCTCGCGGGCGTCAAACGTGCCCGACTGACGAAGCAGACAGTCCACGAGCGTGGTCTTGCCGTGGTCGACGTGGGCGATGATCGCGATGTTGCGAAGATTATCGATCATGAAAAATGGGCCAGCCGGGATGCGAAAACGCGACATTATCCGGCAATGAAGGCGCTTCGGCTAGCCGAAAGTCGTAAATGATGCAAGAAATTGCCAGGCCTGCGGTCGCTTCATGATGCAAATATGCGACCATTGTCGGATGAGTCAATCGACCGCAACCGCCCGTACCGACTACCTTGAGCGAGGCACGCCCGCGTATCTGCGCGCCAACCTGGCGCTGTTCGCCGCCGGCTTCGCGACGTTCTCGTCGATGTACTCGGTGCAACCGCTGATGCCGGCGTTTTCGCGCGAATTCGGGGTGTCGGCAGCGGTCAGCAGCCTGTCATTGTCGGTGACGACCGGCGTGCTCGCCTTCACGCTGTTTCTGGCCGGGCTCATGTCGGGCGCGATCGAGCGCAAGACGGTGATGGCGGCATCGCTGCTCGGCTCGGCTGCGTTGTCGCTGGTGGCGGCGATCGCGCCGGGCTGGACCACGCTGCTGGTCGCGCGTGCCTTCGAGGGGTTCGCACTCGGCGGCGTGCCCGCGCTCGCCATTGCCTATCTCTCGGAGGAAACCGACCCCGAAGACCTGGGCACCGCCACCGGCCTGTATATCGCCGGCACCGCCTGCGGCGGCATGGGCGGACGCGTGATTGCCGGCCTGCTGGCCGAAGCCTTCGGCTGGCGCGTGGCCATCGCCAGCCTCGGTCTGATCGGCTTCGTCGCCGCCGCCGTGTTCGTTGCCTTGCTGCCACGCTCGCGCAATTTCGTGGCCCAGCGCGGGCTGACACTGCGCCAGCACGCCGGCCCGGTCGCGTCGCACATGCGCCACAACGCGCTGCCCTGGGTGTTCCTCTGCGGCTTTCTGTTCATGGGCGCTTTCGTGTCGGTCTACAACTATGTCGGCTATCGGCTGTCCGAGCCGCCGTTCTCGCTGGGCCAGGGTGCCATTGGCTCGGTGTTCGTCGTCTACATGGCCGGCATCGTGACCTCGGCCGTTGCCGGCAAGATCGCCGACCGTCACGGGCGCCCGCCGATGCTCATCTTCGCGATCGTGCTGATGGCGCTGGGGCTGGCGTTGATGTGGCCGGATTCGCTGCTGGCGATCATCGCGGGAGTCGGACTGGTGACGATCGGCTTCTTCGCCGGTCACGCGACCGCGAGCGGCTGGGTCGGCCTGCTCGCGCAGCACGGCAAGGGGCATGCGGCCGGGCTGTATCTGCTGGGCTACTATCTCGGATCGAGCGTCGTCGGCTCGCTGGGCGGGCTGTTCTGGAGCGGCTACGGCTGGGCCGGGGTGGCCGCCATGGTGGCGGTGGTTCTTGCGCTGGGTCTGGTCGCGGTCGTCCGCCTTGCCGTTTGGCAGCGCCATGCCGCGTCGATCGCTTGAGGCCTCACAGGCCGAATATCGTCTGATACAGCAGGAAGATGTTCAGCCCGATGATGGCGCCCGCCACGCTCCAGGCGGCGACTGTCGTTGCCCGTCGATTGACCAGGCTCCCCATCAACGCCCGATTCGAACAGAACATCAGCAGTGGGATCAGGGCGAACGGAATACCGAACGACAGCACCACCTGGCTCATGACCAGCGCGGTCGTGGGGTCGACGCCGATGGCGAGAAGGACCAGCGCGGGCGCCATGGTGATCAGCCGGCGCAGATACAGCGGGATCTGGCGATTCAGGTAGCCCTGCATGACGATCTGGCCGCTCATCGTGCCCACCGACGAACTCGAGAACCCGCTGGCGAGCAGGCCGACGCCGAACATGATGGCGGCCAGGGTGCCGGCATGATCGTGCAGGCGGCTGTAGGCCGTCTCCAGCGTCGATACGGTTTCGCCACTGCCGTGAAACAGTCCGGCCGCCATCACCAGCATGGCGCCGTTGATCAGGCCGGCCACTCCCATCGCGATCAGGATATCGACGAATTCGAAGCGGAACAGGCGCCGACGCTCTTCGTCGTTGCGGCCGATCACACGCCGTTGCATGAGGGCCGAATGCAGATAGATCACGTGCGGCATGACCGTGGCGCCGAGAATACCGGCGGCCAGCATCAGACTATTGCTTCCGGCCAGGGTGGGCACGAACAGGCCGGCCAGCAGGGCGCGACCGTCCGGATGGGCGATCCAGACCTCGTAGGCGAAGGAGATGACCACCACGGCGATCAGCGCGGTGATGCCGGCTTCGAGCGGGCGAAAGCCGCGCCGCTGCAGTTCCAGCAGCCCGAACGAGCAAACGCCGGTGATCAGGGCGGCCGGGAACATCGCAATGCCGAACAACAGATTCAGGCCGAGCGCGCCGCCGATGAACTCCGCCAGATCGGTCGCAATGGCAATGAACTCGGCCTGGATCCAAAGCCCGAGGGTGACCAGCGGCGGAAACCGCTCACGCGAGATTTCGGGCAGATTTTTACCGGTCGCGATGCCCAGTTTGGCCGACATCGACTGAATGAGAACAGCCATGACGTTGGAAACCAGCACCACCCAGAGCAGCATGTAGCCGTAGCTCGATCCCGCCTGAATGTTGGTCGCGAAGTTGCCGGGATCGATATAGGCCACGGCCGCGATGAAGGCGGGGCCGAGGAATGGAAGCAAACGCCTGAGCCCGCGCCGGTGACCGTCGAGCGCGGCCTGGGCCGCCCGCGCCGTGGCACCTTCGCCCGGCAGGAAATCATGGTTGATGTGGGTCGAGCTCATTCGGGGCTTCCGAAGCGCCGGCATGCCGCCGCGGCGCTCGTCGCGAGAAAACAGACCAGGGTTCAATCGTGGTCTGGCACTCATAAAATCAGCATAGGCTAAACTTTACGGTCATCGGCTACACGGTGCAAGTCCCACGACCTCGCGCGGGCGCGAGGCCGCGTCGCAGGCGGCGGGACAGCGGGTATACTGGGCCGACCATCGCTCAGCGATCGCCTGCGCGACCGCCACATTCCGGTCGGGCTTGATGGACGGCCAGCGTCGACCGTGCCGCAGCCCACAGGGATGCGACGGCCGGCGGTGTCAAACGGACCGGCCACACGCAGCGCGTGCGGGCCGGCTCGCACGCGCGCCCGGCATGTCGGCGCCGCGCGAACAACCTGGACACGCGCATCGACGAGACTGAACATCCGGTCGCGGATCGCGGCCCGCAACACGTCATCGCATTTGCGAACCATCCCATCGACCACGAGAGACCGTTATGTTTGCACGAACCATCGCGACCGGCCGCCGTGTCGCCATCATTTGCGGCGCCGGTCTGGTGCTTGTCACGGCCGCGCAGGCAGCCGGCCTGACCAGCGCCGATACCAATCACGACGGCAAGATCAGCCGAGCCGAGGCCAACGCGGCGCAGGACCGGGCCTTCAACAAGCTGGATACCAACGGCGACGGCCAGGTGGACGCCAAGGAATTCGATGCCGGCCAGCCGGGGCTGCCGGCCGATGCCACCGCCCAGGACAAGAAACGCCGCCACCAGATCATCAGCAGCTGGTTCAAGCATATCGATGCCAATGGAAACGGCGAGATCTCGCGCAGCGAGTATCGCAAGGCGTTGACGCCTTATTTCGATAAGCTCGATACCAACGGCGACGGCTACATCTCGAAAGAGGAACTGCAGCAAGCCTTCGGCAACCGGGGGCAGGGCGGCGGCTCGAACTGACCCGCGACCCCGGTTGCCGGATTCAGTTGATGGCGTCGAACCGGGTGCGCAGCGCGTCGGCCGCGTGGTCGAGTGCCTGTCTGGCCCGTTCGACGCCGCCGGCAAAGTTGGCAAAGCCGTGGATCAGCCCGGTTTCGCAGCGGCGGATCGTGTTCACGCCGGCCGTTTGCAGCGCTGCGCCGTAGGCTTCGCCCTCGTCGCGTAGCGGATCGAAGCCCGCCGTGATCACGATGGCCGGCGCGACGCCGCCCAGTTCGCCGTGCAGTGGCGAGACCAGCGGGTCGCGCTTGTTACAATTGGCGGGCAGGTAATGCCCCTCGAACCAATCCATCGAGGATTTTTCGAGCAGGAACCCGCTGCCCAGCCGGGTCTTGGAGGGTTTGTCCTCGGCGAAGTCGACCGCCGGGTAGAGCAGGAGCTGAGCGGCCGGGGCGGCGGTGTCGTCATGTCGGGTTTGCTGTGCCACCACGGCGGCCAGGTTGCCGCCGGCGCTATCGCCCGCCACCGCGATTCGGTGCGCATCGATGCCAAGATCGTCTGCACGCGCGGCAATATCGCGGAAGGCCGCAATGGCATCGCGCGCGGCGGCCGGCGCCGCATGTTCGGGCGCGCGCCGATAGTCGATCGCGATCAGCGTCGCCTGGGCCCGGTCGGCCAGGGCGCGGCAGATACCGTCATGCGAGTCGAGGTCACCCAGCACGAAGCCGCCGCCGTGGTAGAACACGATGGCGGCCCCATCGGCGCTTTCGGGGCGATAACAACGCGCTGCGAGCGCACCGTTATCACCGGCGACGACCCACTCGTGTACCGCGAGCGGGTTGTGCGCCCGCGGCGCCAAGGTACTCGATTGCGCCCGCATTTGTCGCCGCTCGGTTGCCACATCCGAGCCACCGAGTTTGGCGCCGCGCAGGCGCATGATCTTCAGCAACAACTGACACTGCACATCAAGCGCATGGCCGTCGCGCACGATCGGTTTGCCGGCCATGAGCCGGAGCAGGGCGGCCGGCAGGCCGAGCATACCGCGCGCCGCACCGGCTTCGAAGGACTTGCTCAGGGGTGCCATGCGCGACTCCTGTTCGTCAATTAAACCAGAGGGCCACTCTACGCACTGCGGCCATTTGAGGCGATGCCCAGCCGTTCGGGGCGGGCGACCGGGCCGCAAGCCTGTGGTGCGACCCCAGCCGTTGTGGGCCCGTCAGCGCCGGAAACCACAGTCCTGGGTGAACCATACGATGTCGAGGTCCGCCAGCGGCTTGCGCAGCTTGTCGAGTTCGGCCGCCGGGCCGTGCATTTCCATGCGGGTGACGGTCGCGACCTGCTGGGCGCGGGCGAACAGCTCGCCGACATTGTCCAGATGGGCAAGAAAGGCATCGCCGTCGGCATAGCCTTCACGGCACAGTGCCTGGTGGTCGTTGTAGCAGAACCCGTAGTAGAGACAACCGGGCTCATTGCCGGTGGCAGCGACGAACTCGTCCACCAGGGCGCGAAATTCATCCATCCGTTCGGGCGGGATTTCGAAATAAGGTGAGAAGGAGACGCCGGTATCGCGCAGTGCAGCCATGACAGGCCCCGTTGATGATCGGATATCCACTGTATAACCGGCCGGGCGTCAGTGCCATGGGCGAGGTCAATCGGCGCGGGTGTCGTCCCATCCGTAACGGGCCAGATCAATGCGTCCGTCGACGAAGATAACGCCTTCCTCGATCAGCCGTCGGCGCTGGGTCAGTGCCGCGGTGCTGTCCGCGGGCAGGGAAATGCGGCCCTGGGCGTTGATGACGCGATGCCAGGGCAAACCCGGCGGACAACGGTGCAGGGCATAGCCGATCTGGCGTGCCGCGCGCGGACGGCCGACCCGGCGCGCGATCTGGCCATAAGTGGCGACGCGGCCGGGCGGAATCCGGCGTACGACCGCGAAGATAGGTCCATGAGACAAGGGCGATGACATGGCAGGATGATGCCAGAACACGACATCCCTGGGCTAAAGGAGCCTTTTTGCGTTATGAAGTATCTCACCTTGCCCTGTGGCGAGACGGTGCCGGCCCTGGGCCAGGGCACCTGGTATCTTGGAGACGATCCGAACACGCGCCGGTCTGAAATCGAAGCGCTGCACACCGGTATCGAGCGCGGTCTGTCGCTGATCGACACCGCGGAAATGTACGGCGACGGACGCGCCGAGCGGCTGGTGGGCGAGGCGCTGGTCGGGCGGCGCGACGCGGTGTTCCTGATGAGCAAGGTACTGCCGTCGAACGCCGGTTTCGATGCCGCCATCGCAGCCTGTGAAGCCAGTCTGAAACGTCTGAGGACCGACCGCCTCGACCTGTACCTGCTGCACTGGCCGGGCGCGACCCCGTACGCAGAGACCGTTCGCGCCTTCGAGCGGTTGCAGGCTGATGGCAAGATTCGCCATTACGGCGTCAGCAACCTCGACCTCGACGCGACGCAGGCCTTCAGTCATGCCGGCGGCCACGAAATGCAGGTCAACCAGCTGCTGTTCAATCTCAATCAACGCGGCATCGAGTGGGCGTTGTTGCCCTGGCTGCAAAAAGCCGGAATCGTGACGATGGCTTATTCTCCGTTCGATGGCGGCGCCCTGATGGACAGCCCGGCATTGCAACGATTTGCCCGGTCGCGCGAGATGACCGAGGGCCAGGCCGCGCTCGCGTGGCTGCTCCATCAGAGCGAGGTGATGCCGATTCCGAAGTCGGCGCATGCGGCGCGCGTCGCGGAGAATGCGGCGGCTGTCGATATCGCCCTGAGCGCGGACGATCTCGCCGAGCTGGATGATCTGTTTCCGCCGCCGGCCGGACCGGCGCCGCTGCAGATTTATTGAATGCCAATGCCAGCGCGCAGGGTCGGCCGCAGTCATCATGCTGCGGTCGCGCCCTGTCGCGCCGGATAGCGTGCTTATGTGTGGACGTAAACGCCTAGATTTCCACCCGTAGCCCGAATTCGATCACGCGATCGGGGGGCACGCGGTAGTAGGAGGTCGGCTGAATGGCGTTGCGCGACATGAAAGCGAACAGTTTTTCGCGCCAGAGCATCATGCCGGGCACTTCGTCGGTGGGAATGATGGTCGCGCGCCCGATGTAGTAAGTCGCCTTGTCGGTATCGAAATCCAGGCCGAAGCGTTCGCACAGCCGGACCGCGACCGGCACGTTCGGATTCTGCATGAAACCGTAGCGCGCGAAAACGCGGTAGACGCCTTCGCCGAGATCGTCGATTTCGAGCCGGTCGGCCGCGGGGATGCGCGGCACGTCCTCGGTTCGCACGGTGAGCAGCAGCACATGCTCGTGCAATACCTGGTTGTGCTCCAGGTGATGCAGCAGCATCGGCGGCGTGCCGGCATCGCTGCCGGTCAGAAATATCGCCGTGCCCTTGACGCGCACGGTGTCGTCGGTGGCGAGATCCCGGATGAATTCGTCGAGCGGGACCGGTTCGTCTTCCACCAGGCGTTGGCGCAGCAGTTCGCGCCCGCGGCGCCAGGTCGACATCAGGGTATAGACCAGAACCGCAGTGGCCACCGGGAACCAGCCACCATGCGGGATCTTGAGGATATTCGCGCCGAAGAACGGCAGATCGACGGCGAGGAAACCCAGGGTGAGCGGCAGGGCGATCCACAGCGGCCATTTCCAGCGCTCGCGCATGATGAAGAATGCCAGACAGGTGGTAATGGTCATCGCGAACGAGATGCCCACGCCGTAGGCCCAGGCGAGGTTGGTCGAGGTGCGGAAGCCGAGCACGAGCCCGATGGTCGCGAGCATGAGCAGCCAGTTCAGCGTCGGCACGTAGATCTGGCCGTATTCCTCGGATGAGGTCTGGAACAGCCGCATCGGCGGCAGCTGACCGAGCTGCACCGCTTGACGTGTGAGCGAGAAAGCGCCCGAGATCACGGCCTGCGAGGCGATCACCGTCGCGGCTGTGGCGAGCACCACCAGCGGATACAGCGCCCAGCCCGGTGCCAGTTCGTAGAAGGGTTGGTTCGCCGAGGCGCCGTGCGCGTGGATCAGCATCGCGCCCTGGCCGTAGTAGTTCAGCAGCAGCGCCGGCAGGACCAGGCCGAACCAGGCGATCTGGATCGGGCGGCGGCCGAAATGGCCCATGTCGGCATACATGGCTTCACCGCCGGTTACCACCAGGAATACCGCGCCGAGCACCACGAAACCGGTGCCGTGATTGCGAACGAAGAAGGCCAGCGCATGCAGCGGGTCGATCGCCGCCAGCACACTCGGTTCGTGCAGGATGCCGTACACGCCCAGCGTGCCCAGGGTGAGGAACCAGAGGATCATCACCGGACCGAAGAACCGGCCGACGGTTGCCGTGCCGCGGCTCTGGATCGAAAACAGCGCGATCAGGATCACGATCGTGATCGGAATCACGTACGGCTTGAAGATCGAGGTGGCGACGTTCAGGCCCTCGACAGCACTCGAGACCGAAATGGCCGGCGTGAGCATGAAGCTGCCATAGAGCAGGGCGCTGCCGAACACGCCGAGCTTGAGCAGAACAGCCGAGTGCCGCCCGGCGTCGCGACGCCACGGGTTGAGCAGGGCGACCAGGGCGAGCATGCCGCCTTCGCCGTTGTTGTTCGCCCGGGTGACGAACATCATGTATTTGGTCGACACGACCAGAATGAGCGCCCAGAAGATCAGCGACAGTATGCCGATGACGTTGGCGTTGGTCGGCGCCAGGTGGCTCGAACCCTTGAAGCATTCCCGCAGCGCGTACAGCGGGCTGGTGCCGATATCGCCATAGGATACGCCGAGCGCGCCGAGCGACAGGGTCAGCAGGCGCCCCGGGCCGATCGGGGTCTCTTTCTTCTCGCCGCTCTCGGCCTGTTCTTCGGGCGAATGCGCCTGAGCGATCTGCTCCTGTTCGCTTTTTCCGGATGCGTTTTCTCCGTTGTTTTCGTCGGCGGACGCATGCTCGGCGTCGTTGTCGCGTTTTTCGTCCGGATCGGATCGATCATTCGTCATGCGGCGGCATCCTTGAAGCGAATCGGGCGGCGTCTCGGTCGCCTGTCATAATCGTGGTTACGCTCACGATACTATCGGATGGATGGTGGCGAGGAGCGTCGCATGAATACGCGGCAGGCCGTTGCATCGGCGGCTGAAGGCGCATGTCTGTGCCGGTGAATGGGTGATCAATGAAAATCGCGTGATCGTGTGTCGAGCGCGCCGAGCCGTGCGGTGTCGTCGACGATCTCGTGTGCCAGGCAATGTCGCACCGCGCCGGCACGCTGCATCACGCCGGTCACCCGCAGCATACGGGCGGATAGCACCGCGATGCGGTATTGCGCCAGCACGTCGCGGCGGATGATGACGTTCACGCAACCGCTTTCGTCCTCGAGGGTGACGAAGGTCACGCCCCTGGCGCTGCCGGGGCGCTGGCGCATGGTCACGATGCCGGCCACATGGGCGCGCGCCTGGTGTGTCAGGCGATTGAAGGCCACGGCCGTGATTGTGCCCGTGCGCGCCAGGCCGGGGCGCAGCAGCGCCATGGGATGACGGCGCAGCGTCAGTCCGGTGCTGTGATAATCGGCCACGATGTTCGCGGCCTCGCTCGGCTCGGGGAGTGCAATCCCGGGTTCGGGGGCGTCGATACCCGCGAACAGGTCGTCGTGCACTCGCGCGGCCGCGATCTGCCACTGTGCTCGGTGCCGATGGCCGGCCAGGCCCGTCAGCGCGTCGGCACGCGCGAGGGCATCGCGGGCGCGCCGGTTCAGCCGGGCGCGTGTCACCAGATCCGCCACATTGTCGAAAGCCTGCCGGGTGCGCGCCGTCACGATTCGGTCCGCGGCGTCGGGGGCCAGCCCCTTGATCATCCGCAGGCCGAGACGCAGCGCTGGACGGTCGTTGCAACCCGCGGCTTCGCCCGGCGCGCCTTCCAGCGTGCAATCGCCCTGTGAATAGCGGACATCGGCAGCCCGGACCGCCACCCCGTGCCGGCGGGCATCGCGCACGATCTGGGACGGTGCATAGAACCCCATCGGCTGGCTGTTGAGCAGTGCTGCTGCGAACGCGGCCGGATAATGGCACTTCAGATAGGCCGACACATAAACCAGCAGGGCGAAGCTCACCGCATGCGATTCGGGGAAGCCATAACTGCCGAACCCCTTGATTTGTTCAAAGATTCGGTCGGCGAATTCTTCCGCATACCCATTCCTTCGCATGCCGGACTTGAGCCGGTCTCGCCAGGGCTCCAGGCCGCCTTCCCGTTTCCAGGCCGCCATCGATTTGCGCAGTCCGTTGGCTTCGTCACCGCTGAAATCGGCGGCGACCATGGCGATTTTCATGACCTGCTCCTGAAAGATCGGCACGCCCAGGGTGCGTTCGAGCACGCTGCGCAAGGCTTCGTTGGGGTAGGTGATGTGGCCCGGATGCTCACGCGCCTTGAGATAGGGATGCACCATGCCGCCCTGGATCGGGCCGGGCCGCACGATGGCCACCTCCACCACCAGATCGAAGAAACACCTGGGCTTCAGGCGCGGCAGCATGGTCATCTGCGCGCGTGATTCGATCTGGAAGACACCGACGGTATCGGCGCGCTGAATCATTCGGTAGGTGTCGGGATCGCCGCCGGGGAGGCTGGACATCGAGCCGAGATGGCCGGTGTAGCCGGCAATCAGATCGAAGCAGCGCCGGATACAGGTCAACATGCCGAGCGCCAGGACATCGATCTTCATCAGGCCGACGGTTTCCAGGTCGTCCTTGTCCCACTGGATGATCGTGCGATCGACCATGGCCGCATTCTCGACCGGCACCAGTTCTTCCAGTGGGCATTGGCTGAGCACGAAGCCGCCCACGTGTTGTGACAGATGGCGCGGAAAGCCGATCAGCGTGTCGACCAGCACCAGAATCTGATGCAGCAAGCGCGCGTCGATGCGTACGCCGCGCGCTGCCAGTTGTTCATCCAGCGTGCCGTCATCGGCCCGGCGTGACAGTTCGCCGGCCAGCGTGTCGATCTGATCGGCGGACAAACCCATGGCGCGCGCCACATCGCGCATGGCACTGCGCGGCCGATAACGGATCACGGTGGCGGCCAGGGCGGCCCGCGATCGTCCGTACTTGTTGTAGATGTACTGGATGATTTCCTCGCGGCGTTCGTGCTCGAAGTCCACATCGATATCGGGCGGCTCGTTGCGGTCGCGCGAAATGAAGCGCTCGAACAGGAGTTCGTGCCGGGTCGGGTCGACTTCCGTGATGCCCAGGCAGAAGCAGACCACCGAGTTGGCCGCCGAGCCGCGTCCCTGGCACAGAATCCCGCGTCGCCGTGCTTCGACCACGATGTCGCGGACGGTCAGGAAATAGTGCGGGTAATCCATGAACTCGATGATTTCGAGTTCCTCATCGATCTTTTTTCTAACCGCATCGGAAACCCCGTCAGGCCAGCGACTTGCGGCCCCTTCCTCCACCAGAACTTTCAAGAAGCTACTTGAAGTATGGGCAGCCGGAACGAGTTCGCCCGGGTAGTCATAACGAATGGTGCGCAGGTCGAAACGGCAATCGTCGGCGATGCGGCGGGCCTCGGCCAGGGCGTCGGGCGGATACAACGCGGCCAGCGTGCGACGCGGTCGCAGATAACGTTCGCCGTTGGCCGCCAGGGCATGACCGGCCCCGGCAACACGGGTGCCCAGACGCAGCGCCGTCAAGACGTCTTGCAGGGCCCGGCGCGAACGGCTGTGCATATGCACATCGCCGACTGCCACGATTGGCAGCCCGTATTGCAAACGCAGGCGATTCAGGCGTTCCACGTGGAGGAGATCATGCGGGCCGCGGTGCCGGGCCAGAGCGATCCGGGCAGTGCGCGGGTAATGCACGCTCAACCAGGCCAGAAATTCGTGCAGGGCCGGGCCGGGTGGCCGGCCGTGGTCCGGCAACGCGAGCAGCCAGCAGGCATCGAGTTCGAGCCTATCCAGGTCGGCGCGTGTCAGGCGGTAGCGGCCCTTGTCGGCATTCCGGCGCGCGCGCGTGATCAGGCGGCAAAGCTGGGTGTAGCCACGGTGGTCTCGCGCCAGAACCACCAGCGTCGGGCCTTCAGCCAGCGCCAGGCGGCTGCCGAGGATGAGCCGAAGCCCCACGCGCTCGGATGCGAGCAGTGCCCGCACGGCGCCCGCGAGGCTGCATTCATCGGTGATGGCCAGAGCGCTGTAACCAAGATATGCCGCACGCTCGAATAATTCCTCGGGGTGGGAGGCGCCACGATGAAATGAAAAATTGCTGACACAACAAAGCTCTGAATAATCAATTTCAAGTGCGTTAAAGTGATTTCTCATGTTATGTCGCCGGCCTCAGCCAAACAGTCCATGCAGGAAATAGCCGGCCGCGGGGTCGCTTGCGTTCAGATCGCGAAACACCCAGAGCAGGCGCCCCCGGGGGTCGAAGGCACGGTAGTAGTCGCGCCGCTGCCCTGTATCCCACCAACCGCTTTCAATGCGTTCCGGGCCACTGATCCAGTGCATGGCATCGAGTGCTTCGGGGCCGATGCGTTCGGGCGGATCGAGCAACCACAGCGGGCGCGGCAGAGCATCGCCATCGTCATCGAGCGCGGCTCGGGGCGGTTCGCTGTCGCGTTCGATCGAGGCCTGCTCGGGCCGATGATCGGCAGGTGCATCCAGCCAGCGAACCGCCTGCGGACCGAGACGGGCGCGCAGGCGATCAAGCACCCCCGGCCAGGTCGCGTCGGCACGCGGTTCGCCTTGATGCCAGAACGCATCTTGTCGGTGTTCGGCGGGGCGAAGCCGGTCACTGACCAGGCCGATTTCGGTTACGGGCGCCGCCAGCGTGACGCGCTCGAGGCGTTCGCAGGCCACCCGCTCCAGGTGCCGGGCGTCGTGGGTGGGGGCCGATAACCGTAGCGTGACCCGGGTCGCGGGCCGGCGTTCGTGAACCAGACTCAGGCGCAGTGTCTGTAGCGCACAGTCCGTGCCACGCAGGAAGACCGAAAGCTCTGCGAATATGCGCCGTAGGGTGAAGATGAGACCCGCGGTGCTTTCAACCGCGCCGATGAGCTCGTGATGGGTGCGGTAGCGTGGCGGCCGTTCGTAGAGACGTAGCCCATGAGGCCGGCGTCCTCGCAGTTGCTCCAGATAAAGCAGTGGGGTCTTGCCGAAGCGCCGGACCAGGGTGGACGGCGGCAAGGCCAGCAGTTCGCCGGCCTGCCGAAAGCCGCTGGCCGCGAGCGTGTCACGCGTGGCGGTGTCGAGATCCAGACAGGCAACAGGCAGGGTGGCCAACGCGGCCGCATCGGGGCTGCCGCGGCGCACCCGGCTGAAGGCGAGGGCGGCCTGCGGCGTATCGCCCAGGCCGGCGCGACAAGCGTAATGCATCCATTTCAGGTCGTCGCGAATGGCGGCGAGCAGGGGGCGTCGGCCTCCGAACAGGCGGAGACTGGCGCCGATCTCGATAATCAGTCGGGCGCATTCGATATCCTGATCCTGGATCGCCCAGTGAATCTGGCTGCTGTAGCGCCAGGCCCAGCCGGCCAGCCGGGTCATGGCGGCCGTTTCGGCCGCTCGACTACGCTCATGAAGCGCCGCCTCGGGCAGACGCATTCGCGCATCGGCCAGAGCCATGCCCCGCCTCACGCCATGCGATCGGGCCATGCGATTGGCCGCGACCACCCGCTGGCGCGGGCCGATGGTTTCAACCACAAGCATGGGGCGTTCCTGCGCTACGCCCCGGCAATCCAGTGCCCAATTCGGAAAGCGCAACGCCAGCCACATGGGTTATCGGGTGTGCGAGCAGCCTGGCGCGTTTGGGTTCATTGTGGCCCCCGGGCCTGCGGAGCCGGGGCTGGCCGTGCGCGGTGTGCCAGTCCCGGCCATCGGCGCGCTCTCGCGATTGGCCGCTTCGGCGGGTACGATCGCGCCTTGTACTGGGGCCCATCCGCGGTCGCGTGCGGCCTTCAGGCCGTCAGCGGTTCCGCCGGCAGGGCCCCGGCATTTCAGTACTTCGATTTTCTGTCGCCCGTTTCGGCTCTGGATTGCCAGCCTCAAGGCGGCCGGCGATCGGTGCCGGGCGCAGGCCAGATCGCGATAGACGAAAACGGGGCCGCCGGCTTTTTCGCTGGCCAACTGCAGGCGACGCAATGCCGGCGTATCCAGATTATCGTCCCAGAGCACGAAGGCCACGAAACCGCCGGCCGCCGCCAGCTGCTCGATGCTCCAGACTCTCTCGGCGGTGTCGCGGCAGCGAATGACCGGAACGCGTGCGCGATCAATGCCGGCGCCGTCCAGTGCGGGAGCATTCAGCCGATGCGGCGGTTCGACAAAGACCAGCCGGCTATCGGGCCAGGCTTCCAGCCGGGGTTTGAGCGCCGCGAGAAGCAGGCTGAGTTCGCCCCGGCCGGCGGATTCCACCAGAAATTCCGTGACCGCGGCCAGAGGATAGCCCCCGCCGGGCAGCAGCGCATCGAGCCAGGGCCAGCCGCTCGACCAGGTCAGGGGGGCCGCGGCGCGGCTGGCACGGTGTACGCCGAATCGTTGCCAGCGCGCCTCCAGCGCAGCCGCCGGGCTGTTGTTACTCGGATTGGGTTCACGTGTTTGCATAACTGTATTTATATACAGTTTTAAAGGCGTTGACTAGGGCCTGTTGCAACGTCGGTTCGTGCCCGGGCACGGCGCGGGGATGAGCCGCATCAGGCGATACGGCGAATGGGACAACGCGGCACTGAATTATTAAACCGGTATCAAAACAGCTGAATTCATCAGCTGTTTCCAACGCCTTCAAAAATAAAAGCCCGCGCCTGTCCGTCTTTTATTTTCAAAGGCTTCGCGGCCAATGGCCGCGACGAGCATACGGTCGCATATTCGCGCTATTAACCCGAAAAATCATCTATTTCTGTGCCGGATTAATATCTCCGACACGCAGCGGGGGGATAAGCCAGGGCATTTTGTCCGCCAATGCACGCGAATGAGCGCAAATAAGACGGAAGATCAGGGCGCCGGCAGGCAATGCGTTGGCGCGCGCGGGTATCGCGTGCCAGGGTTGCCAGCCCTTCGAATTGGGAGCCATCCGGGTTTGATCGCCGCCCGCGGCATGATGGCAGCTCCGGCCGCCTTGTCGGCCCCACTTCGGGGCGCAGCGCAACGGCGCGGCGGGTCAAACGACCGCAGGTCCTATGGCTCAGCCTTCATGCTTTCGATGAACTGCTCGAAAGGCATGGGCCGCGCGATATAGTAACCCTGCACATAATTGATGCCGATCCGCTCCAGCGCATCGAGTTGTTCCTTGGTCTCGACCTGTTCGGCCACCGTGCGCAGGCCGACGGCCTGGCTGACCTTGCTGAGTGCTTCGATGATGGAATGTTCGACCGGGTCTTCGGTGAGGTGGCGAACCAGCTTGCCGTCGATTTTCACGAAGTCCGAGGGCAGGTGCTTGAGATAGCTGAACGAACTCACGCCGCTGCCGAAATCGTCGAGCGCGAACCGACAGCCGATCGCGCGCAGGGAGCGCATCAGGTCGGCGGCACGCTGCAGGTTGGTCACGGCCGCGGTCTCGGTGATCTCGAAGACCAGCCGTTTCGGGTCGACGCCCGAGCGGTCGATGCATTCGCGCACGAAGCCGACGAATTGTTCGTCGGTGATCGATTGGCCGGAAATGTTGATGCTGTAGTAGCCGATGCGGGGGCAGTCCGCATCGTACCGGGCGATCAGCTGCAGGGCGTGGTTGATCACCCAGCGATCGATACGCGATGCCATGCTGTAGCGTTCCGCCGTCAGCAACACGTTCTGCGGGGAGATCATCGCGCCAGGGTCGCCCTTCATTCGCAGTAGCAGTTCGCTTCCCATGCGCCAATCTTCGGTTCGGGGCATCAACGGCGCAATGGGCTGGGCGTGCAGAACGAAGCCATGCTCGTCGAGCGCTTCGTTGATCTGTTGCATGCGCTCGATCTCGTAGTCGCGCATGCGCGCTTCATCACTGTTGCGATGATAGACGCGAACCTGGTTCCGCCCCTGTTCCTTGGCCAGATAACAGGCGGTGTCGGCACGCCGCAGCAGTTCGGCGGCGCTGATCGAGTCTTCCCCGACGACGCTCAGGCCGAGGCTTGCGCCGAGACGGAACGCCTTGCCCTCCCATTCAAAGCGAAACCCCTCGAGCCATTGCCGCAGGCGTTCGGCCACCGCCTGCGCGGTTTCCAGGTCGGTTTCCTCGAAGATGATGCCGAACTCGTCCCCGCCGAGCCGGGCCAGGGTGTCGTGGGGTCTGAGTTGGGTGATCATCTGCGACGACAGCTGGCGCAGCATCGCATCGCCGGCATGGTGACCACAGCTGTCGTTGATCAGCTTGAACTGGTCCAGATCAAGATAGCATAGCGTATGCCGGATCTTGTTCACTCGGGTCGTTTCCAGCACCTGTCGGAGCTGGCGTTCGAAGGCGCGCCGATTGAGCAGTCCGGTCAGCGAATCGTGGTTGGCTTGATAGGTCAGCTCACGAGAGACGCGCTCAAGCCGCGTCACGTCGTGCAGCACCACCACCGCACCGATGATCCGGCTCTTCTCGTCGCGGATCGCGGAGACGGTAACCGTCACCGAGCGATAGTCGTTCGGGTCCCGGGTAGGCAGCTGATCGCCCACCAGGGCCAGGGCGTTGGCCCACTCGCGCGAGATGCCGGTCTCGAGACAGTCCGTGACCAGCCCGTCGACGAACTCTTTCTTGTCCGGGTCGAACAATCGACAGACGTTTTCGAAGGCGCGCCCCTGAACCTGTTTCATCTTTCGCGCCAGCATGTGCTGACCGCGCGGATTGACGTAGTCGATCGTACCGCTGGCGTCCGTGGTAATCACCCCGTCGCCGATGGCCGCCAGCGTGACCTGGGCCCGCTCCTTTTCCTGGTTGAGCTGGCGCTGGGTCTCGATCAGGCGCGTGCCATCACGACAGATGCCCTCGCTGCCCACGATCCGGCCTTCGGCGTCGTCGATGCGGCGTGCCGAAACCAGCAACCAGGCAATGCTGCCATCGCTGCGAAACACGCGTGTGGGATAACGCACGATGTTGGCGCTTTGCGTGAGTATCGGCAGATCGGTATCCGGGTCCGCCAGCAGCTGCGCCAGGGAATAACCGCGTAACTCCTGCGGTGTGTAGCCGAGCATGTCCGACACCGAGTCGGTAACCCAGGTCAGGCGGCCGTCCCGGTCGGCGTGATACAACACGTCGGTAACGTTGCGAAGCAGTCGCTGGACCCGCTGATGCCGCACGAGCAGCTTGTCGCGATAATCATGGACTCGCGCGATCAAGGTCTCGATGGCGCCGGTCAGGCGCGGGGCGCGGCTGGCCAGGGCATGATCGAACTGGGGCAGGTCGTCGGCGCTGACATCGACCTGCTCGATCCATTCGGCCAGCGCCGCCGCGCCGCTGACCCGGCTGCGCCGATCCTGGCGCCAGATGATGCACAGCAGAACGATTGCCAGTGCGCAACCGAGCGCCGCGATGAGCAGGGTGATCATGTCGCGACGCGGGGCGCTGAGACAGGCGACGCCGAGCGCCGCGAATTGACTGAACAGAAGAAGACCGAGGCAGCCGTAGAGTATGCGTCGAGTGGCAGGCATGATCGCGCGTGCCCTAGAGAGGGCCGCGACCTACCGGCTGGACGCCGCCTGAACAGGGCGTACGACCACGCTGTCTTGTGAGTCGGGACATTTGGCATCGCAACGGGATCTATGCCGAGCCAGTATACTGAAGGAATCGCAGTATTGCGTATCGGTCTCGATATTCCGACTTTGGGGGGGGCGTGGGGTGACATGACGGATTCTTCTCAGAGTGAAGATGCCCGTGTCAATCGTCACGCGGCGCAACCTAATGACCGGCAGCACCGAAATCTTCGAGAGGCGCTGCTTTTCTACTGGCAAGTCATCCTGCGGCGAGTATGGACGCGGCTGGCCGCCTCGCTACAGCAGAGTGCCACTTATGCCCGCGCCAGCATGGCCACCTTCGCCATCGTGGAGATCATCGGCCAGCCGCTGTACTACTACATCTGGCAGGATATCTATCCGCAACCTTTTGAAAGTGTCTGGCTGCGTTCGATATGCGTTCTGTTCTCGATTCCCATGCTGTTCGAACGTCAACTGTCGAGACATCGCAACATGGAACAGTGGTTGGCGATCTACTGGTTATTCATCCTGCTGTTCCAGTTGCCCTTCTTCTTCGTTCTGATGACGTTGCTCAATCACCTGTCATCCGTATGGGCGCTGTCGACGATGGCGGCGTTAATGCTGCTGGTGATCCTGGTGTTCGACTGGTTGATGACGCTCATTCTGTCGATATCGGGCGCACTGCTGGCCTGGGCTGTTTTTGTCGCCCTGGGCGGGGGGTTCCAGGTCCAGGGCGATATTCCACTCCCGGTACTGGTGTCCATCTATCTCTTCGGACTCGTTGCGGGTAGCGCCTTCAACTACAAATCTGAACTCGTGGCACGGGAGAAACTCGCCGCCATCACCGACGCCGTCGGCACCATGGCCCATGAGTTGCGTACGCCGCTGCTCGGCATACGCAGTGGCGCGCGCGGGTTGAATGCCTATCTGCCGACTCTCATCGAAGGCTATGAACTGGCCCGCCAGCATTCGTTGCCGGTACGCCCGATCCGACAAGCTCATTTTCAGCAGATCCAATCGGTCCTCAACCGTATTCATACGGAAAGCGAGTACACCAGCGCCGTACTGGACATGCTGTTGGTCAACTCCAGCCGTGCCGCCATTGATCGCTCGACCTTCGAATCGGTGTCCATCGCGGATTGCGTCGCCACCGCACTCGAGCGTTATCCATTTCATTCGACACGTGAACGGGACTGGATCGAACGGGCGGGCGGCCCCGATTTCGTGTTCCATGGCTCCAAGCTCTTGATGGTGCATGTGCTGTTCAATCTGCTCAAGAACGCCTTGTATCATCTGGCACGCAAGAACGGGGGGCGTATTGTGATCTGGACTTCCCGCTCCGCTTCCGGCATACATCACCTGCATTTTCGGGACACGGGACCCGGTATACGCCCGGAGGCAGTGCCACGGATCTTCGAGCGTTTCTACTCGGGCATGCCGCGTGGCCAGGGGACCGGGATCGGCCTGGCTTTCGTGCGTCTTGTCATCGACAGCTTCGGCGGGTATATCCGCTGCGATTCGGTGCTGGGCGAATACACTGAATTCATTATGAGCTTTCCGGAGGTCGCCGACGATGGCCACGATTGAACTGGCGCCGTATTTCCACCCGACGCAGATTGTTCTGGTCGATGACGATATCGACTTTCTCGGCAATCTCAGCCTGCAGCTCGATGCTGATCTGGCCTATCTGCTATTCGATTCAACCCATAAGGCGCTGAGTTACCTGAACGGGCGTCAGCCGAATGGCGCCGCGCGCGACCGTTTTTTCAAGGCGCTGCAAAACGGCCACGGCGACAGCGGCGATAACCATCGCGAGTCGCTCGAGCTCGATATCGGCGCCCTGCATCGCGAGATGCAGGCGTCCGACCGCTTTGCCCAGATTTCGGTGGCGTTGGTCGATTACGCCATGCCGCAGATGAACGGGCTCGAGTTCTGCCGCCAGATCAAGGATCCACACGTCAAGAAAATATTGTTCACGGGAGTGGCCACGGAATCGGTGGCGGTCGACGCCTTCAATCACGGCATCATCGATCAGTACATCCGCAAGCATGAGCACGCGGTTTACGACACGCTCAACCAGGCGATCCGTCAATTTCAACAGGCATATATCCGCGATGTGTTCACCGCCGCGGCGGATGTGTTTCCCGTCGACTTGCCCGGCCTACTCAAGGAGCCAGCGGTGGCGCGGCTGATCGAGCGGCTGCGCACCGAGCGGGGGCTGGTGGAGTATTACCTCGCCATCGAGCCCACGGGGTTCGTGTTCGCCGATGCCGCCGGCCAGGTCAAACGGCTGGTCATCCAGAGCCGCGACGAAAGAGCGCGCGAAGCACAGCGCGCGCGCGCTGCCGGCGCTCCGGCACCGATCGTCGACGGCCTGGCGGCGGGCACGCTCATGCTCGACCCCAACAGTTCCGTCTATCATGAACTGGACTGGTCGGCCCATACCGCGCGCGCGGCCGAGCTTGGTGAGGCGGCCGACGATTTACGCTGGAGCCTGTTCGACATGTCCTGTACCACCGACTGTATACAGGCCCGTCCCAGTTACAACGAATTCCTTGAGTGGCTGGACACGGTCGGTTACTCATTAATGTAACCGGTTCATTCCGGCTCGTCGGGGCGTCGTATTGCAATCACGCGTTTTGGCGGGCGTGTGTCTCCTGTCGCCGGTGTCGCGCGCAAACCTCGCGGTCTGGCGGGGCCCGGGCGCGCGCCGCGGGCGGGCGCCAATCCAACGCATTGCGCACGGTGCGGTCGATTGCCCTGCGGATATAAGCGGCAAATGGCGTGCGGCGGCCTCTACCCACTCGCGCCCCAGTCGCCACGCGAAGGCCTCGTCGCACGGGTCGCCCATCGGCCTAGGCATTGATTTGTATGACGATTGCGGAGCCGCGCCCGGCGATTGCAACAAGCCGCCTACAAGGGCTGAAAAAACCGCAGGTGATGCGATTGAGATTGGAGGCAATGCACTGAACCGAGGCCCTTGGGCGCCGATATTGGGTAAGCTGAATCGTGGCTACAGCGGTTAATTTGAAAACCGGGCGATTTTTATAAAAAATTAGGGTACCTCGGTAGCTGTCATGCACCTTCTGAAACAGCTGCGTCAAAATCTATTGTTGTCATTTCCACTCTCATCGTCGAATCAATGAGGCCTCGCATGAACCAGCTCTCCTCCATCAATCACCAGGCTCGCAATACCCGCACCGCGGCCGAGCCGGATTTTCTTTCAGCCCACGTCGATCACTACTATCGTGAGCGCGTCGAAAAGACTTGGCAGGGTGGACACATCATGCACGGGCGTTCCCCTAGCGAGGATGCCGTGATGCTGGTGAGCAACGATTATCTCGACCTGGCTAATCACCCGGACATCCGACAGGCTCAGATCGATACGCTCGACGCCACCGACAACACCATGGTCATGTCCGCCGTGTATCTGCATGGCGACAGTCCGCAGGACGACTTCGAAAACCGCATGGCGAGCTGGATGGCCATGGAGTCCACGCTACTTTGTCAGTCCGGCTATGCCGCGAATGTCGGCCTGATTCAGTCCATCGGCGTTAAGGGCACTCCCGTCTATATCGACATGATGGCCCATGCCTCGCTCTGGCAGGGTATTCAGGCTGCCGGTCTGGAAGCCAAGCCCTTTCGGCACAACAGTCCCGAACATCTGGCGGCGATGATCAAGCGGAACGGCCCGGGCCTGGTGGTCATCGACTCGGTGTACAGCACCAATGGCAGCGTCGCGCCGGTACGCGAAATCGTGGACGTCGCCTCGAAAGCCGGTTGCGTGATCATCGTGGACGAGTCGCACTCGCTGGGCACGCATGGCTGGCAGGGCAGCGGCATGGTCGCCGGGCTGGGTTTGCAGGACAAGGTCCATTTCGTTACTGCCAGCCTGGCCAAGGCGTTTGCAGGCCGCGCCGGCTTGATCGCCTGTAGCGACCGGCTGCGTCAGTTCATCAAGTACAACGCCTTCCCGGCAATCTTCAGTTCGGCCTTGCTGCCGCCCGACATCGCGGCCTTGAGCAAGACCCTCGATCTGATCAAGGCAGCGGATGAGCAGCGCCAGCGACTTTTTGCGAATACCGAGTATCTGAGGCGCAACCTCGACTCGCTGGGCTATAACGTTGAAATCAGCAAGGCCCAGATCATTGCGCTGGAAGCGGGGCGAGAACAGCAGACGATGGTGCTCCGCGACGCGCTGGAATCCCGCGGCGTTTTTGGATCGGTGTTCTGTGCGCCGGCCACCGCGACCAAGCGGTCATTGATCCGACTGTCGATCAACGCCGGCATCACGCGTGAACAGCTCGACCATGTGATCCGGGTCTGTCGCGACATCCGCGAAGAAGTTGATCTGGCAAACTGGCCGTCCACGCGTCGCGCGCAGCGCAACAATACCGTCGAGAGCCTGGCGGCCTGATGTTCGACAGGAAATGACATGACCGACCCCGAGTGGCCGTCGACCTTCGACGGCCACAACGACATGTTGCTGCAGCTCGCCGAGCTGCCGGCGCACGAGGCGATACGCCAATTTCTTGAAGGACGGGCGGAAGGGCATCTGGACTGGCCACGGATGCGCCGGGGGCGATTCGGGGGTGGTCTGTTCGCGGTTTTCGTGCCGCCGGCCAACGACCGATCGCCGCTCGTGCGAACCCGAACGGGATACGACAAGGCACTGGCGCCGGCAATGAGCGCGGCCGAGGCCACGCCGCGCGTCATGACCATGATCTCGCGCCTGTTGCGAATCGAGGCCGCCTCCGAGGGTCGTTTTCGCATCTGCCGAAGCGTTGCGGACATCCGGGCGGCCGAGGCAGAGGGCGCGGTGGCGGCCGTGCTGCACTTCGAAGGGGCGGAAGCCATTGACACCGACTTCGAGGCGCTGGATGTCTTTCATGCGGCCGGCCTGCGCTCCCTGGGCCCAGTCTGGAGCCGGGCGAGTGCATTCGGCGAAGGGGTGCCGTTTCGTTTTCCGTCCGCGCCCGATACTGGCCCGGGACTGACAGAAGCCGGCTTCGCCCTCGTGGCAGCCTGTAACCGGCGTCGTATCGCGATCGATCTGTCTCACCTGAACGAGCAGGGGTTCTGGGACGTGGCCCGCACCAGCGACGCGCCGCTGATCGCCAGCCATTCGAACGCGCACGCGATCTGTCCCCATGCCCGCAATCTGACCGACGATCAGCTACGCGCCATCGCGCGTAGCAACGGCATCGTGGGACTGAATTTCGCCAATTATTTTCTGCGTCCCGATGGCGGGTTGGGCGCGGACACGTCGATCGAGGTGATGCTCGATCATCTGGATCACATGCTGTCGATCATGGGGCCCGATCACGTGGGGCTCGGTTCCGATTTCGATGGCGTTCGCGCGATGCCTGTCCCGATCCGGGATGTCGCCTCGCTACCGGCGCTGCCGCAGGCGATGCAGGCCCGCGGCCATGACGCCGCCACCATAGCGGCCATCAGCCGCGACAACTGGCTGCGCGTGCTTGAAGCGACCTGGGGCGGGTGAATACGACCGGCGCAACCTGTCTGGCATGAACGAAACGGCGGCAGCGGGCCTACATGCTGCGGTCGACGAGTGCGTCGGTCTGTTTCAGCGACTGGGGCCGGCCGAGAAGAAAGCCCTGGGTGTATTCGCAGCGCATGTCGGTGACCAGCTGGAGCTGGGCCGGTGTTTCCACGCCTTCGGCCACGGTGGGCAGATTCTGGCCGTGGGCGAGATCGACGATACTCTGCATGAGTCGATAGCGCTGTGCGGCGCGATCGATCTGTTGCACCACGCTCTTGTCGATCTTGACTGACGAAATCGGCAGTTCGGTCAGATAGGCAATCGAGGAATAGCCGCTGCCGAAGTCGTCGATCGCGATATGAATACCGGTCCGGCGCAGACGCCGCATGGTCTGCGCCGTGGCCTCGAAGTCGGGTATGAGGCTGCGCTCGGTCAGTTCCAGGATCAGGTGATTGCCCGCGACGCCGTGGTCCCCGAGTATCGACGACACCAGGTCGGGGAAATCGTCGCGATAGAACTCGCTGCCGGGAATATTGATGGCGATGTGCGGCGGTTCGGAATGCCTGGTCTGCCAGCGAGCCAGCTGGCGGCAGGCGGTGTCGATGGCTTTGACGACGAGGGCGCGCTTGAGCCGTTCCTGTTGATCGATCAGCGGTATGAATTCCTCCGGGCCGATGGCGCCCAGTTGCGGATCGTACCAGCGCGCGAGCAATTCGAAGGCAACCAGGGTACGGCCGAAATTGCCGAAAATCGGCTGCCAGCAGAAATGCAGTGCATCGTTGACCACGGCGCGCATGAACCGCTCTTGTAACAGCGATTGGCGCTGGGAGCGCTCCGCCATCAGCGGGGTGAACAGGGCGGTCGCGTCGCCCGGACGGCGTCGGGCGTGCGCAAGGCGCGCATTGTTGATCAGTTCCTGGGCCGAGCTTGCGTGATCGGGGAACAGGCTGACACCGGCGGTGGTATTGAACACGAAGTGTATATCGTCGATATCCGCTGCTTGAATCGCCTGCGCGCGCAGCGCATCGCAGCGCCGGCGGATGTCGTCGGCGCTGCCCGTACGATCGAGTACGCCGACGAGGGCCATCTCGGACAATCGCGCGATGTAGATCAGGTCGGTGTTCTTGTCCTGCAGGTCGTTCAGCCAACGGTTAATGAAACGCTGCGTCTGCCCGGCATCATGAACGAGTTTGAATTCCGGGAGGTTGTCGAGCCGCAGATGCAGGATCGCGAGGCGGTGATTGGCCTTCGCCGCAACCGCGAGCAGGCGGTCGACATGTCCATGGATGAGGTCGTGAGGGCCGGCGACGCCCGCCGGGTCGGCTCGGCCCGGCTCGCCGATCGAATGCCCGGCACCACGCGGCCAATCGGGCAGGCGCATCAACTCTGCCTCGACCAGAGCGCCCAGCTCGATGAGGATATCCTGGGCCCGGTCGTCGAAGGTGCGCGGCTTGTGATCGATGACACACAGGGCGCCGACCGCCTGACCTGTGGGGCCCCGTATGGCGCGACCGGCATAGAAGCGAATGTGCGGGTAGCCGGTGACCAGCGAGTTGTCGCGGAACGCCGGGTCCATGGCCGCGTCCTCGACCCGGAATACGAGCGCTTGATTCAGCGTATGACGGCAGAACGGGTTGCCGCGGGCGGTTTCGCACAACTCAAGGCCAAGGTGCGCCTTGAACCATTGGCGGTCGTGATCGATGAAGGATATCAGCGCCGTCGGCACGTCGAAGATTTTCGCGGCAAGCCGCGTCACCCGATCGAAGCGCTCTTCCGGACCGGTATCGAGTATATCCAGAACCGCCAGTTCGGCGAGTCGAAGTTTCTCGTCAGCGATCGAGTCGCTGGAGAAGGCCGCCTTCGGATCCTCGGGGTCGGTCATGTTGGGCTCGTGTCAGAACAGCCGATCGGCGAGGCTCGACTGTCGCGATAATAGCCAATATGTCGGTATCCGCGCTTGATCTGTCAAATACTGTCTGATACAGCGCTTGTCCTGCTGTCATGACAGGGGTCCGGAGGCAGCGGTACGGCATCAAAAAAGCCCCGCCGAAGCGGGGCTCTCCAGGTACCGAACCGGTCGCCGGATCAGGCTGCCTTGGCCAACTGCCGCAGCACGTAGTGCAGGATGCCGCCGTTCTGGTAGTAATCCCACTCCTTGGGCGTGTCGATGCGCACGCGGGCGTCGAATGTCACCGTCTCGCCGGATTCCTTGGTCGCGGTGATGTGCACCGACCCGGCGCCGGAAGTCAGCCCGTCAATGTCGAAGGTTTCCGTGCCGTCGAGGCTCAGCGACTCATGCGAATCGCCTTCGTTGAACTGAAGGGGCAGTACGCCCATGCCCACCAGGTTCGAACGATGGATGCGTTCGAAGGACTCGGCGATCACGGCTTTCACGCCCAGCAGCAGGGTGCCCTTGGCGGCCCAGTCGCGCGACGAGCCCGTGCCGTATTCCTTACCGGCCAGGATCACCAGCGGCCTGCCTTCATCCTTGTATTTCATCGCCGCGTCGTAGATGAACATCTCGTCGCCGGACGGCTGATGCCGGGTCCAGCCGCCCTCGGTGCCGGGCGCGAGCTGATTGCGCAGACGCACGTTGGCGAAGGTGCCCCGCATCATGACTTCGTGGTTGCCCCGGCGCGAGCCATAGCTGTTGAAGTCCGAAGGCGACACGCCCTGTTCCTGCAGGTACTGGCCCGCCGGGCTGTCCTTCGTGATCGCACCGGCCGGCGAGATATGGTCGGTCGTGATCGAGTCGCCCAGCTTGGCCAGGCAACGCGCGCCCTGGATCGCCGGGATATCGTCGACCTCGACGGTCATGCCTTCGAAGTAGGGCGGGTTCTGCACGTAGGTGGAATCGGCGTCCCAGGCGTAGATCTCGCCCTCCGGCACGTCCAGGTTCTGCCAGCGCGAGTCGCCGGCGAAGACGTCACCGTAGCTGTGCTTGAACATCTCGGAGTTCAGCGACGTACCGATGGTGTCGTAGATTTCCTTCTGCGACGGCCACAGGTCCGCCAGATAGATGTCGTTGCCTTCGGCGTCCTGCCCAAGCGGGTCATGGGTCAGATCGGTGTCGATCGTGCCGGCCAGGGCATAGGCCACGACCAGCGGCGGGCTTGCCAGGAAGTTCATGCGGACATCGCCGTGCACGCGACCCTCGAAGTTGCGGTTGCCGGACAGCACCGACGCCACATTGAGGTTGTGTTCGCGCACCGCATCGCCGATCGGCTCCGGCAGCGGCCCGGAGTTGCCGATGCAGGTGGTGCAGCCGTAGCCGACCAGCTGGAACCCGAGCTGATCGAGATCGTCGTCCAGGCCGGCCTTTTCCAGATATTCCGTCACCACCTTGGAGCCGGGCGCCAGCGAGGTCTTCACCCAGGGCTTGACCTGCATGCCCCTGGCCACCGCATTCCGGGCGACAAGGCCGGCCGCCAGCATCACCGCCGGGTTCGAGGTGTTGGTGCAGGAGGTAATGGCCGCGATCACCACCGAGCCATCGTGCAGGTCGAAATCGTGTTCCTTGTAGCTGACCCGGGCGGTGCCACCGACGCTCTGGCTCGGAATGCCGCCTTCGCTTTCTTCCTTGGCCTCGGCCATCGATTTGCCGGCCTTCTCCTCGCGCGCCTCGATGAACGGCTTGACTTCGCGCCGGTAGGTGGCCTGCATGTCGGACAACAGCACGCGGTCCTGCGGGCGCTTCGGCCCGGCGAGCGACGGCTGCACGGTCGACAGGTCGAGTTCCAGGGCGTCGGTGTAGTTCGCGTCCGGCTCGCCGGCTTCACGCCAAAGGCCCTGGGCCTTGGCGTACTCGCGGGTCAACTCGATCTGCTCGGCGTCGCGGCCGGTCAGTTCCATGTAGCGGATGGTTTCCTCGTCGACCGGGAAGATACCGCAGGTCGCGCCGTATTCCGGTGCCATGTTGGCGATGGTCGCGCGGTCGGCCAGGGCCAGATCGGCCAGGCCCTCGCCGTAGAATTCCACGAACTTGCCGACCACGCCCTTGGCACGCAGCATCTCGGTGACCGTGAGCACCAGATCGGTGGCGGTGGTGCCCTCGGCCAGCTTGCCGGTGAGCCTGAAGCCGATGACCTGCGGGATGAGCATGGTGATCGGCTGACCGAGCATCGCGGCTTCCGCCTCGATGCCACCCACGCCCCAGCCGAGCACGCCCACGCCGTTGATCATCGTGGTGTGGGAGTCCGTGCCGACCAGCGTGTCGGGATAGGCCAGCCCGGTATCGGTGTTGCCGAAGACCACGCGCGCCAGATACTCCAGGTTGACCTGATGCACGATACCGGTGTCCGGCGGCACGACCTTGAAATTGTTGAACGCGCCCTGGCCCCAGCGCAGGAACGCGTAGCGCTCCTTGTTGCGGTTGAACTCAAGCTTGGCATTGAGATCGAAGGCCTTGTCCGAGCCATACTCGTCGACCATCACCGAGTGGTCGATGACAAGTTCGGCCGGCGACTGCGGGTTGATCCTGGCGGGGCTGCCGCCGAGGTTCTTCATGGCGTCGCGCATGGCGGCCAGATCGACCACGGCCGGTACGCCGGTGAAATCCTGCAATACCACGCGGGCCGGGGTGAAGGCGATCTCGGTCGCCGGCTCGGCGGTGGCTTCCCACTGCGCCAGCGCCTTGACGTCGTCGGCGGTGACGTTGGCGCCGTCTTCGTGCCGCAGGAGGTTTTCCAGCAGAATCTTCTGAGCGTAGGGCAGTTTCGCCACGCTCGGGAACTGTTTTTCGAGCTTTTTCAGGCTGAAATAGTCGAAACGGCGTCCACCGACGGTGAACTGCGAACGGGTACCAAAACTATCGGTCATGGACCTCATCTCCTGGGCCTGTGGTCTTATGGCGTATGCGTCGCGCAAACGACGAGAAAACGGGCGAAGTATACCGTGTTCATCCGGTCGCCTGCAGGACGGGGCCGGTGGCGGCGCGAAGGCGCGCCCGGGCGCTCACTCGAGTGCGGCGAGCAGGGCCTTGCGACGGAAGAACAGCGATATGAAGCCGCCGCCGCACTGGCGCCACATCACGCCACAGCGGATCGCGGCCAGCAACTGCGTCCGGATACGTCGCTGGATGTATTCATTCTTCAGATACATCGGTTCGCCGTGCAGCATGATCTGCGGTTTCAACGGGCTGATCGTTTCCCGATAGGCGGCGTCGAGGATATCGGCGACGGCGTCGAGCTCGGCCAGACGCGCGCGATCGATCGC
Source organism: Salinisphaera sp. RV14 (assembly GCF_052044135.1). Taxonomy (NCBI): domain Bacteria; kingdom Pseudomonadati; phylum Pseudomonadota; class Gammaproteobacteria; order Salinisphaerales; family Salinisphaeraceae; genus Salinisphaera; species Salinisphaera sp. RV14. The sequence goes on along the minus strand of NZ_JBQDYF010000009.1, from coordinate 16,649 downwards.
GCCGCGAATGCGCCCGAGCGCCTGTTCGTCGTCAAGCACCTTGCCCGAAAGCTTCAGGATCTGGCCGATGTAGCGCGCAACCGCGGCGCCCTTGGCGTCCGGTCGTTGCCCGGACAGTTGCACACGCAGGTAACGAATCCCGTCGGCCACACCGGCACGATCGCCGTAGACATCGATCGCGCTATCGGGGTCGGTGCAGAAGATTGCCTGCGTCGCGCGCTCGAACCGGGCCGGCAGATCGCGCCCCTCGGTCGCCATCTCGTGCGCATAGAGCGTGAACTGGGCCACGCCAGCCAGCGCCAGCACCTGGTTCTCGAGTGTCGCGTTGTGTTGGCTCATGCGGGAAGATCATTCCGTTGGGTCGTGGTGGTGGCGGCGGCGCCGCCGGCGGCCGCTTGAATCTCGGCGCTGCCCAGGCAGTGCGCGCCATCGTAGAACACCACATACTGCCCCGGCGCAATCGCGCGCGGCGGCCTTTCGAAGCGCACGTGCAGGCCGCCGTCCGCGCGCGGCGTGGTCACGCAGTCGATGGCCGCCTGGCGGTAACGCACCTGCGCCGCACAGTGCACCGGCCCGTTGGGCGGCTCGATCAGCCAGTGCGGCGCGCCTGCGACCAGTTCGGTCTGTTCCAGCGCGGGGTGGGCTGCATCCTGGCTCACCCACAGCGTGTCGCGCGCCAGATCCTTGGCCACGACATACCACGGCCCTTCAGCGGCCCCGGCCACGCCGCCCAGCCCCAGACCGCGGCGCTGGCCGATCGTGTAGTAGATGAGGCCCGAATGCTCGGCGATCACGCGTCCGTCGAGCGGCCCACCGGATACACGCACCGGCCCGGCCCGGCCGGACAGATACTCACGCAAGAATCCTTCGAAATCCCGCTCGCCGATGAAGCACACGCCAGTGCTGTCGGGTTTGTCGTGAACCGGCAGGCCCGCGCGCTTGGCGATCGCGCGCACGTCGGTCTTGTCGATCTCACCCAGCGGGAACAGGGTCCGCGCCAGGGCCTCGATCGGTACCGCGGACAGAAAATAGGACTGGTCCTTGCTCGCGTCGAGCCCGCGCAACAGCCGCGGGTGTTGGCCGCGATGGTCGACACGCGCGTAATGCCCGGTGGCGATCATGTCGGCGCCGAGGCGATCCGCATGATGCATGAAGGCATCGAACTTGATCTCGCGGTTGCAGAGTACGTCCGGGTTGGGCGTGCGTCCGGCCGCATAGCTGGCGAGAAAATACCGGAATACCCGCGACTTGTATTCACGCGAGAAATCGGCTCGATGCAGCGGGATATCCAGGGCGTCGCAAACCGCTGCAGCGTCTTCGAAGTCGTCCGCGGCCTGGCAGCGGCCGGCTTCATCCTCGCTCCAGTTGAACATGAACAGGCCCTCGACCCGATACCCCGCCTCGACCAGCCGGAGTGCGGTTACCGACGAATCCACGCCGCCGGACAGACCGACGATGACGCGCGTATCGGCGGGGTTGTGTTGCATGGTGCTCATGAGCGGCTCGTCATGTGCCGGACCCGATCGAGCGGCATGAGATCGTGCGACTCGAAGTCGTCGATGGACTGCAGCACGAGGGCGCTGCGCAGATCCGAGCGGGCGGCCAGGGCGTCACGCGTCAACCAGTGTGTGGCGATGATGCCGTCGTCCAGCGGTTGCCCGGCGGCATGATCGTCGACGTCACCGGCGAGCGCGACCCGCAGCGTGGTGCGGCCATCGGCGTGCGGCCAGTAGTACATGCCGATGAAGCCGCGGGGGTGGAAGCGCCAGGCGCTTTCCTCGCGCGTCTCCCGGATTGCGGCATCGAGAATGGTCTCGCCCGGTTCCACGTGGCCCGCCGGTTGATTGAGCACACGCCGCCCGTGCGCGAGCTCCTCGATCATGAGGTAGTGCGAGTCGCGTTTCACGATAGCGGCAACGGTAAGTTCGGCATGGACCATGACGGCGGCCTCGGCCGGCGAAATCGAAGCATCCGATTCTAGCAAAGCCGATTTTCGCGTGGCCAAGCGAGCCGACCCCGGGTATGATGCCGCCATTCGCTCCGGAGGCTGAACCACCAAGACCTGTATGTCGCGATTTGCCATGCTTTTCCCCGGCCAGGGGGCACAGTCGGTCGGGATGCTGGCCGAGCTGGGCCAACAGCACCCGGTGATCCAGCAGACGCTAGATCAGGCCAGCGACGCCCTCGGTTACGACATGGCCGACCTGGTCGCCAATGGCCCGGCCGATACGCTCGACCGTACCGAATACACCCAGCCTGCGCTTGTTGCGGCGAGCGTGGCGGTGTGGCGTGCCTGGCAGGCAGCGGGCGGCCCGGCGCCGAGTTTCGTGGCCGGCCACAGCCTGGGGGAGTACAGCGCATTGGTGGTCGCGGGCACGCTCGATTTCGCGGATGCATTGCGCCTGACCCGCCTGCGCGGCCAGGCCATGCAGGATGCCGTGGGCGCTGGCGAGGGCGCGATGGCCGCGGTCCTCGGCTTGTCCGACGACGCGGTCCGCGCGGCCTGCGACGAGGCATCGGCGGCGTTGGCCAGCGACGGCTTGACGGTGTCGGCGGCGAACTTCAACGCCCCCAACCAGGTCGTGATCGCCGGCCATACCGCGGCGGTGGAAAAGGCCTCGGCGCTGGCCAGGGACAAGGGCGCCCGAATGGTCAAACCGCTGGCCGTCAGCGTGCCGTCGCACTGTGCGTTGATGCAGCCGGCCGCTGATCGGCTGGCTTCACACCTGGCCGATATACCATTGCGCGAACCGAGCATCCCGGTCTATCACAATGTAGATGCCCGCCCGCGCGAGGATGTCGGGGGCGTGCGCCGCGCGCTGGTGGCCCAGCTTGCGCAATCCGTGCAGTGGCGCGAGACCATTCAGCGCCTGGCAGCGGAGAACTGTCATCTTTTCGTCGAATGCGGGCCGGGCAAAGTGCTCACCGGTCTGAACAAGCGTATCGACAAGTCACTGCAGACGTTGCCATTGTCGGATTCCGACGATTTCCGCGCGGCACTCGCCGCGGCCGACGAGCGCGCCGACGAGCGCTGATCGCCCGTCTCTCCATCTTCCGAATCCCAGTTCCAGGCTCGTTATGTCCTCCAATGTTCTGTCCGGCCAAATTGCTCTCGTGACCGGCGCCAGCCGCGGCATCGGTGCCGCCATCGCCGACCGCCTCGCCGCCGACGGCGCGACCGTCATCGGCACGGCGACCAGCGACCAGGGCGCGGCAGCCATCGACGAGCGCCTGGCCCGCCGCGACCCGGCCGGGGCCGGCCGCGTGCTCGACGTCACCGATGCGACCGCGATCGAGGCGCTGGTCAAGGAGATCGGCAAGGATTTCGGCGCGCCGACCCTCGTGGTCAACAACGCCGCCATTACCCGTGACACGCTCATGCTCCGCATGAAGGACGACGATTGGCAGGCCGTCATCGACGCCAACCTGTCGGGCGTCTTTCGCGTATCCCGGGCGGTTCTCAAGGGCATGATGAAGGCCCGTACCGGCCGTATCGTCAACGTCAGCTCGGTGGTCGGGCTGACCGGCAATGCCGGGCAGGTCAATTACAGTGCGGCCAAGGCGGGCCTGCTGGGATTGACGCGCTCGATGGCTCGCGAGGTGGGCTCGCGGGCGATCACTGTCAACGCCGTAGCCCCCGGTTTCATCGAAACCGACATGACGCGGGATCTGCCGGAGGCCACTCGCGAGGCCATGCTCGGCCAGATTCCGCTCGGCCGCCTCGGGGCGGTCGACGATATCGCGTCTGCCGTTGCATTTCTCGTCTCGCCCGCAGCCGGTTATATTACGGGCGAGACGCTGAGTGTTAACGGCGGACTTTATATGGGGGCGTAATCGTCTGGCGAGACGACACCTTTTTCCCTAGAATGGCGCGCGGTTCGCGAGGGCGGATTCGCGCTTCATGAACGCGCACACAAGCAACAGGAGACAACCCATGAGTAGCGTGGAAGAACGAGTACAGAAAATCATTGCCGAGCAGCTGTCGGTCAGCGAAGACCAGGTGACCTCGGAAGCCTCGTTCGTCGACGACCTGGGTGCCGACTCGCTGGATACGGTCGAGCTGGTCATGGCGCTTGAGGAAGAGTTCGAAATCGATATTCCCGATGAGGAAGCCGAGAAGATCGTGAAGGTCAAGGACGCAGTCGACTATATCAAGTCGCACGCCGAGGGCTGATAGCCCTGTTGGAGTCGTTGGCCGGTATCATGACCGGCCGGCCGGATTAATGCCGTCCCGTTGTGGACGGCACCATTCGTTGGAGGGGCGTCGTTGAGACAGCGTCGCGTGGTAGTGACAGGCCTGGGGATGATTTCCCCGCTGGGCCTGGACGTGGAATCGACCTGGGCCGGCATTGTTGCCGGCCGTAGCGGGATTACGTCGATCGATAGCTTCGACGTGTCGAAATATCCGACCCGCTTCGGCGGTCCGGTTCGCGATTTCGACGTCACCCGTTATATGTCGCCCAAGGAGGCCAAGCGCTTCGATCCGTTCGTGCATTACGGGGTGGCGGCTGCAGTTCAGGCCATCAACGACAGCGGCTACGAACTGTCCGACGAATACAATGATCGTGTCGGTGTGGCCGTGGGTTCGGGTATCGGCGGCATCGGCACAATTCTCAAGACCTGTGCGAGCTTTTACGAATCGGGTTACAGCCCGAAGAAGGTCTCGCCGTTTTTCATTCCGAGCAGTATCGCGAACATGGCGGCCGGCCAGATCTCGATCCAGCTCAACCTGCACGGCCCGAACATCGCGGCCGTGTCCGCCTGCACGACCGGCGTGCACAACATCGGTCTGGCGGCCCGCATGATCGCTTACGGCGATGCCGAGGCCATGGTCGCCGGCGGTTGCGAGATGGCCGTCAACCCGATCGGGTTGGCCGGCTTCTGCTCGGCCAAGGCGCTGTCGACGCGCAATGACGATCCCGCGGCCGCCAGCCGGCCCTGGGATGCCGACCGCGACGGTTTCGTACTGTCCGATGGCGCCGGGGTGCTCATGCTCGAGGAGCTCGAGACCGCCAAGGCGCGCGGCGCCAGGATCTACGGCGAAGTCGTCGGCTTCGGCATGAGCGGCGATGCGCACCACATCACCATGCCCAGCGGTCGCGGGTCCAGGCAGTGCATGATCAATGCGCTGGCGGATGCGGAAATGGCCGGCGAGGATATCGATTACATCAACGCCCACGGCACGTCGACCCAGGCCGGCGACGTTTCCGAGAGCCAGTCGATCGAAGCGGTGATGGGCAGCGCGGCGAACAAGGTCGCCGTGAGTTCGACCAAGTCCATGACCGGCCATATGCTGGGCGCGGCGGGCTCGGTCGAAGCGATCTTCACGCTGCTGGCCATCCGCGACCAGGTGGCCCCGCCGACCATCAATCTGGACCACCCGGCCGAGGGTTGTACGCTCGACTATGTGCCGCACACCGCACGCCAGATGAAGATCGACGTGGCGTTGTCGAACTCCTTCGGCTTCGGCGGCACAAACGGCTCACTGATACTCAAGCGTTTCGATTGACCTCGCGGACTCGTCCCGCGGGTCGGGTCGGGGTGGCGCACGATCTGGCCCGGGCGACTCTTGACGCCGGCGATCATGCAGCGCTGTACCGACTGGCGCGCGCCGAACCCGGGTTGTTTCCGGCGTTGCTCGAGTCAAGTGCGGGCGCGGCGGCACAGTCGCGCTACGACATTCTGCTGGCTGATCCCGCCGAGGCGATAACCCCCGAACAATCGGGCTCGCGCTCTGCATTCTTCGATGCCCTCGACGCCTGCGCTCGTCAGGCGAAGACCGCAACCACGGATCTGCCGTTCATCGGCGGCTGGCTGATTTATCTCGGTTACGAGATGGCCGCCGGCGTGGAGCCGGGTCTGGCATTGCCACCCGCGGGCGACGGCCTGCCGACGGCGCTCGCGCTTCGCTGCCACAGCGCGATCATCCATGATCGTCAGCACGCGACTCTCGAAGTGGTGTCCGAGAATGCCGATGTGGATCGTGTGGCCGCGCTGGTCGCAATGATCGAGTCGCAGGGCGGAACAACAGCGGCCAACGATGTCGCCTACCCGGCGATTCGCTGGCAGGAGGACGCGCCGGAGGACTACCTCGACGCCGTAGCGCGTGCGCGTGAATACATCCGGGCCGGCGACGTGTTTCAGACCAATCTCGCGCGGGCGTGGCATGGCCGACTGGTCGAGGATGTCGCGCCGGGCCATGTTTACACGGCACTCAGGGCCGCCAACCCGGCACCATTTTCCGCGTTGCTGCACTGGCAGGACGCGGCGCTGGTCTGCTCATCGCCGGAGCGACTGCTGTCGCTGCGCGATGGCCGCGCCAGCGTACGGCCGATCGCGGGTACCCGGCGACGACGCCTCGGCCGCGATGCCGAGATCAGCGAGGAATTGATCACCCACCCGAAGGAACGGGCCGAACACGTCATGCTCATCGATCTGGTCCGCAATGACCTCGGGCGGGTATGCCGGCCCGGGAGCATCGCGGTGGACGAGCTGATGGTGGTCGAATCCTACGCACATGTGCATCACATCGTGTCCAATGTATGCGGGCAGCTTGAGGCCGGTGTCGGCCCGGGCGGCGCCCTCAGGGCGGTCTTTCCGGGCGGTACGATCACGGGTTGCCCGAAGGTGCGCTGCATGCAGATCATTGCCGAGCTCGAGCGCACGGGCCGCGGCGCCTACACCGGCAGCATCGGTTATCTGAGTCGTTGCGGTACGCTGGACACGAACATCATCATCCGTTCCCTGACCCAGGTCGGCCGCGACCTGACACTGCGTACCGGTGCGGGCATCGTGGCCGACTCGGATCCGGCGTCGGAGCTGGCCGAAACCCGGCACAAGGCGCACGGCGTACTGCGTGCCTTCCGTGCCGCACAAGCGCGCGCGGTCCATGGCTGACCGGATGTTGATCAACGGTCGACCCGCCACGGCACTGCCGGCCGACGACCGCGGTCTGGCCTATGGCGACGGCATATTCCGAACGATGCGCGTGGAATCGGGGATCGCACTCGCCTGGCGCTTTCACTACGCGCGGCTGGCACACGACTGTGCGGCGCTGGGCCTGGAGACACCGGAACGCGAGCGACTCGAGGCCGATATCCGGGCGCTGGCCGGCGACGGCGCCTCCGGCATCGTCAAGATCGTCATCACCCGGGGCAGTGGCGGGCGCGGCTATGCGCCGCCCGGCCAGCCCGTGCCACGCCGGATCGTGAGCCTGCACTGCGGCCAGCCGGCGGGTATACCCGACGCGCTGGCACTGCCGATCTGTCCCATCGTGCTGGCCACGCCGGCCGTGCTCGCGGGTGTCAAGCATCTCAACCGTCTGGAACAGGTGCTGGCACGTCGCGACTGCGAACGCCGTAACCTCGCCGACGCGGCGATGTGCGACAGTGCCGGTCGCATCGTCTGTACCACTATGCGTAATCTGCTGTTCGTCGACGGCACCGGCGACTGGTGGACGCCAAGGCTGGATCACGCCGGCGTGATCGGAGCCACGCGCGAGCGACTGCGCGCGGCGCTCCCGGCACTCGCCGAGTGCGAGATCACCTGCGCACGCCTGGGGGATTTCGTTGGCGCCGTGGCCTGCAACAGCGTCAGCGGCGCGCTGGCGGTACCCTGCATCGGCGAGCACCGGTTTGCCGAAAGTCGGGCGCTGGCCGATCGCGCGAATGCGCTGCTTGTGAGCAGTCATTAGTTTCAAGGAGTTGCGACGCCCGTGTTCCTGCGTCTTGTCTACGGTTTCGTCCTGGCGGCCCTGCTGGCCGGTGCCATTCTTGGGGCTGATGTCGCACGCTTTTTCACCGAACCACTCGGGAATACACAGCCGGCGCTCATCGAGGTGGCGCCGGGCACGAGTTTTCGCGCGCTCGTCCATCAGTTGCGCCGCAAGCAAATCATCCGGCGGGCGCGGGACGCGCGTTATCTGTCGCTCTATGCACGCCTCACGGGCCAGGCAACGAGCATCAAGAGCGGCGAGTATCTGGTGCCGGCGCAGCAGGATCCACGCCAGTTGCTCGCGCTCCTGGCATCGGGCAAGATCCGCCAGCACCGCCTGACGCTGGTCGAGGGGTGGCGCTTCAAACAGATCATGCAGGCGGTCAACCACGATCCCGCGCTCAAACACACGCTTCGCGGCAAATCCAGTGCGCAGATCATGGCGGCGCTCGGCCATCCGGATCAGAAGGCGGAAGGCCGGTTCATGCCGGATACTTATATGTTTCCCCGGGGCATGAGCGATGTCGCGTTTCTCAAGCGGGCCTACAACGCGATGCAGCGGTTCCTGCACAAAGCCTGGGCCGATCGGGCGGATGATCTGGCCATCCATACGCCGTATCAGGCATTGATCATGGCCTCGCTGATCGAGAAGGAGACCGCCGTGCCGTCCGAGCGTGCACGGGTCTCCGGCGTATTCAATCGACGATTGAAAAAGGGCATGCGGCTGCAGACCGATCCCAGCGTGATCTACGGTATTCCCAATTACGACGGCGATATCCACAAATCCGACCTGACACGGGATACGCCGTACAATACCTACACACGCAAGGGGCTGCCGCCGACGCCGATTGCCTCGCCGTCGCGCGCTTCCATTCGCGCCGCGTTACACCCGGCCCACGGCAAGGCGTTGTATTTCGTCGCGCGTGGCAACGGCACCCTTGTGTTCTCCGATACGCTGGCCGAACACAATCGAGAGGTGCGCAAATATCAGCTGGGCGGTGGATCATGAACGACGGCCGAAGTCACACCGGGCGCCTATTCACCTTCGAAGGCGGGGAGGGGGCCGGCAAGTCGACCCAGATCGGTCATCTGGCCGCGTATCTGCGTGCGGCCGGCCATACCGTCCGTACCACGCGCGAGCCGGGCGGAACGCGTCTCGGCGAAGCCATTCGTGGCGTCCTGATGGGCGAATACGATGCGCCCATGCCGGCGATGAGTGAACTTCTGCTCATGTTTGCCGCGCGCGCAGCGCATCTGGCACAAGTGATCGAACCCGCGCTGGCGGCCGGCGAAATCGTGCTCTGCGATCGTTTCACCGATGCCAGCTATGCCTACCAGGGCGCTGCTCGGGGTCTGGGCGAAACCGCGGTCGCCACGCTCGAGCGCCTCGTGCAGGGCGAGCGGCGCCCGGATGGCGTATTGCTGTTCGATCTGCCGGTGGCGCAGGGCCTGAGCCGGGCGCGCAATCGGGGCGAAGTCAACCGCTTCGATCAGGAGACGCTGGCGTTCCACGAGCGCGTGCGCGCCAACTATCTCGAACGGGCGCGTCTGGCGCCGGCGCGTTATGCCGTGATCGATGCTGCCGCGGCGCCGGAAACCGTATCGCAATCCCTGATCGACGCCGTCGAGGCATGGCTGTGACCCCGGTCGACGACAGGGCGCTCAAGCTGCCGTGGCACGATCCGATGTGGGCACACATGGCAGCCGGGCTCGCGGCCGGCCGCGTCGCGCACGGGTTGCTGATCGCCGGCACGCCGGGGGTTGGCAAGCGTCGCTTCGCCTGGCGTTTGGTCGCCGCATTGCTTTGCCGGGCGCGTACGGCCGACGGCGACGCCTGTGGCGTATGCGCGGGGTGCCGCCAGCGTGCGGCGGCCACACACCCGGATATTTCTCGGCTCACGCCGGAGGATACGGGCAAGGCGATCAAGGTGGCACAGGTCCGTCGATTCTCGCACGCGCTGCATCTCACGCCACAGTATTCGACCGGGCGCATCGGGTGGATCGACCCGGCCGATTCGTTATCCACCAGTGCCGCCAACAGTCTGCTCAAGACACTGGAGGAGCCACCGGCAGGCTGTCATATCGTGCTCATCAGCGATCGCGTGTCGGCATTATTGCCGACCATCCGCAGCCGATGCCAGATCTGGACCGTGCCGGCGGCCGCGCCGGATACCGCGCGTGCCTGGCTGGCCGGCCAGGATTTCGACGCCAGCCGCGCCGACGACGACAGCCTGCGTACGCCGCTTGCACTGCGGGCCCGTCACGACGCCGGCGCCCAGCCTCTGGTCGAGCAGTGGGACAGGGATCTGGCACGGCTGCTGGCCCGTCGCGCCAATCCGGTCAGCGTTGCCGAACGTGCCCACGAGGCCGAACGCCGGTTGTGGGTCGACTGGCTCTACCGACGCTGCAATGATTTGCTGTTGGCCGCGCTCGGGGCCGATTCGCCAAGCCTCGACTCGGGCCTGGCCCAGGCCGCCCGCCGGCTGGGGCCGCGGCGCCTCGAAGCCTGGAGCCGACGCGTATCCGACGTCGCCCGGACGGCCGAGACCAACGCCGACTGGCGACTGGTGGTAGAGTCTGTATTCATCGAACTCAGCCAGTATGTCGCCGAGGCCATCGACACGCCATGAGCGATAATAATATCGCCGGACAATCCGGCATCGTACGTTTCGACGTGCCCAGCAACCGCGCGCTGTACGAGGCGTACATGCCCTTCATCCGCAACGGCGGGCTTTTCGTGGGCCAGCCGCACCTGCTGGACATGCATTTCGATCTGGGCGCGGAAGTCTTTCTCCTGCTCCATCTCAAGGAGCAGGACGAACGCGTGACCGTGGCCGGACGGATCGTGTGGGTGTCGCTTCCGGGTACGCAGCGCCCGCCCGGCATCGGGGTGCAGTTTGCCGAGCCGGACGGGATCAAGATTCAGCAACGTATCGAAACGCTGCTGGCGGGGCAGCTCGAAAGCGAGCGGCCGACGCACACGCTTTAGACCGGGTTATCCCACGGCAGATCCGAGACGTTGGCACGGGCCCTGCGCAGCGGACGCCGGCCGTGCCCAACGCGATTCAGCGCGTTGTCATCGGCCGCGGTTCCATTTCGATATCTAGGGTTTCGGCAAGCGCGGGATCGCTGGCAATTCCCCGCCATATCATGTTGAACAGCACGGGCGCGCGTTCGGCCAGCCCGTACTTGCGCCCGCGCATGAGCCACATCGCCACGTTGCGATTGGCCACGCCCCAGATGAAGTCCGAGATCTCGACCTCGTCCACGGCGGAAGTCAGGATGCCGGCCCGACGGCCTTCCTCGATTACACCGAGAAACACCGACATGAGCTGGGGCTGACGAAATGTATCGTCCTCGCGCCAGGTATTCAGATATACCGAACTCAGGATGATCTGGGCGACTTCCGGGTTGCGCTCGAAGTAATCGAGCAACACCCAGAACACCTTGCGCAGCCGGTCGCGAAAGTTCTCGATTCCCTGCAGGTGATCGATCATGCGACGGGCCAGGATCGACAGCCAGGTGTCGAGACTCGCGAACAGCACGGTTTCCTTGCTGCCGTAATACTTGTACAGCGTCTGCAGGCTGATGCGGGCGTGCTTGGCGACGTCGATCAACTTGACCCGATGGAATTCCCGTTCCGCGAACAGCACCCGCGCGGCATCCTCGATGCGATGACGGGTTTCCGGATCGATCTGGGCCAGGGCTTTTTCACGCTCGATTGTTGTCTTTGGATAGCGCTCGATCACCAGTAATACCTGTTACACGAAACAAAGCAGCGACTTTACCACTGCATCATTCCTCTCCCAATCATGTCTAATCGTCTCGATAATTGCGCGCAATGATAATCAGTCAGGATATGGCGGACGGGTCAAATGAAAATAGTAATTTTTATTATTGTTGGAACATGACGCGAGTCGAGCTAAGCTGAGATCAATGTCTACCCGCGTGCGCGGCCTGTCGCCAGGCGCAATCGTTTTGTACTGCCGTGCAATAAAGCCCGGAGAATCGCATGTTTTCGATGATCCTCAACAAGCTGGACAAGGCTAAAGTGCTCCCGCGCATCTCCGATACCGAACGTCAGGCGCTCAACGCCGGCTCGGTCTGGATCGACGGCGAGTTGTTTTCAGGTAATCCAGATTTCCACTCAATGATGCAGGAAGCCTATCCGGCGCTGCCACCGGAGGAGCAGGCTTTTCTGGACGGGCCGGTCGAGGAGCTGTTACGGCGAGTGGATCACTGGGAACTGCACAACACCCGTCGCGTCCCGGATGAAATCTGGGCGTTCCTGCGCGAGCAGGGTTTCTTCGGGCTGATCATCCCGAAGGCATACGGCGGTTCCGGGTTTTCCACCCTGGGGCGTAGCGCCGTCATGATGAAGACTGCGCAGCTCGGGCCGGTGGGCACGCTCGTGGTCATCCCCAACACACTGGGAGCGGCCGAGTTGTTGATCGGCTATGGCACCGCGGCACAGAAATCTCATTACCTGCCGAAACTCGCCAGCGGCGAGTTCGTGCCGTGCTTCGGCCTGACCGAACCGACAGCGGGGTCGGATGCTGCCTCGATTCGGGCCGAGGCGGTCGTGTTCAAGGCGGACGACGGCCAGCTCAAGCTGCGCCTGAATTTCACCAAGCGCTATATCACCCTGGCGCCGGTCGCCAATCTGGTGAGTCTGGCCTGCCAGCTGCATGACCCGGACAACCTGCTGGGTGGCGGCGAGCAGCCCGGCATTACGGTGGTCCTGCTGGAAAAAGGCACGCCAGGTCTGCGCCTGGGCGATCACCACCTGCCGATCGGGCCGTTCGACAACGGCCCGATCCACGGCGAGGATGTGGTGGTCCCGGCCGATAACATCATCGGCGGCCCGGCGCAGGCGGGGCAGGGCTGGCGCATGCTCATGGAGCAGCTTGGCGGCGGACGGGCGGTTTCGCTGCCCGCCGGGGGCGTGGCTTCGGCCAAGGCGGCGGCCGCCGCGGTGGGGCCGTACAGCATGGTGCGCGAACAGTTCGGCATCCCGATTGGCTGGATGGAGGGTGTGACCGCCAAGGTCGCGCGCACCGCGGCCCTGGCCTATGTGCTCGAATCGTCGCGGGTGTACGTGTGCGCGGGGGTCGATGCCGGGCATCACCCGCCGGTGGTCTCGGCCATTCTCAAGCAGCAGACCACCGAGCTGGGACAACAGCTGCTGATCGATGGCATGGATGTCATGGCCGGCGCCGGCGTGATGCAGGGCCCGAACAATATTCTCGGATCAGCTTATATCTCGGCCCCGGTGAGTGTCACCGTGGAAGGCGCGAACATCCTCACACGGACGCTGATGATCTTCGGACAGGGGGCAGTGCGTTGCCATCCCTATGCGCTGGCGACGCTGGGCGCGCTCGAAAACAAGGATGTGCGCGCATTCCGCAAGGCGCTGCTGGGCTGGACGGGCCACGCCATCGCCAACGTCGGCCGCGGGGTGGTCCGCGGCCTCACCCGCGGGGCGACGGTCAAGGCGCCGGTGGCGGACGAGACCGCGCGCTATTTCAAGAAACTCGGCTGGGCGTCGACGCGTTTTGCGCTGCTCACCGATCTGGCGATGTTTTGCGTGGGCGGCAAGCTCAAGCAACGCGGGCAGCTGTCCGGCCGCTTCGCGGATGCCTTGTCCTGGATGGTGTTCGGGGTGACCACGCTGCGCCGTTTCCATGCCGAGGGCGCCAGGAAGGAGGATCTGCCGGTCGTTCATTGGGCGCTCAAATACTGCCTGCTGGAAATCCAGCGCGCGTTCGAGGGGATCTACGCCAACTTCGATACGCCCGTGGTGGGCTGGATGCTGCGTTATCCGGGCCGGTTTTTCCTCAAGATCAATCCGCTGTCTAGCGGGCCGGGCGATGCCGAGGATCGCCGTGTCGCGGCGGCCATCCAGACGCCGGGCGAACAGTATCAGCGCATCGCCCTCGGCGGCCTGGGGTCGCCGCGCGACGACGAGCCGGGCATGGGGCGGTTGCTGCATGCCTGGCGCCTGGTGAGTGAATCGGCCGAGCCACAGATGCGGGTGAAAAAGGCGATGCGTCACGGCAAGATCAGCGCTCCGGACGTGGTCGCGGCGATCGAGCCCGCGCTGGCCGCCGGGATCATCTCGGCGGACGAGGCGCAACGCATCCGCGACGCCGAAACCGCCCGCCTGGCCGCCATCCAGGTGGATGTGTTCGATCAGGCGGACTATTACCGCGACAGCCTGTCGCGTCATGACGACAACGCGTACGACGGGCACGACCCGGGGATGGCGCGGGCGGCTAGCCAATAGCGGCCGGGGCCATGCCCGTACCGCGAAAGCGGTTCGGGCGTGGCACAATACGCGCCATGAGCAGCGTGCAATCCGGGCCGCGGGTGAACAGCAGCGGCTATACCCTGGGCGAAGAGATCGCCAACGCCGTCACGTCGGGCATCGGCACGGCGTTGTCGATCGCGGGAATGGTTATCCTGGTGGTTTATGCCGCGCTGTATGGCACGGTCTGGCATATCGTCGCGGTATCCATCTTCGGCACCAGCCTGATTTTCTCCCATCTGGCGTCGACGCTGTATCACAGCATCGCGCCGCCGCGGGCAAAGGGCGTGCTCCGGGTGATCGATCACCTGGCGATCTATTTTCTCATCGCCGGGACATACACGCCGTTCACGCTGGTCAATCTACGTGGTGTGTGGGGCTGGAGCCTGTTGGGTCTGGTCTGGGCGCTCGGACTCGCCGGCGTCGTCATCAAGACCACATCGCTGCGGCATGTGCGTTATCTGTCCACCTCGTTCTATGTCGCCATGGGCTGGACTGTAGTGCTGGTGATCCGCCCGCTGCTCGAGAACGTAGCACCCGGCGGCATCTGGCTTTTGCTGGCAGGCGGCGTGGCCTATACCGTCGGCGTGGTCTTCTACGCCTGGGACCGCATGCCGTACAACCACGCCATATGGCACGTGTTCGTGATCGCCGGTAGCGCCTGTCACTTCTTCGCGGTGTTGTTCTACGTGATCCCGCTGGCCCCGTCGGCGGCCGCCCTGAGCCAGACGTCCTGATCGTGGCAGCGCGCTCGGCGCAATCGGTGCTGACGTCGGTTTTCGGCTACAGCGCGTTCCGCGGGCAACAGGCCGATATCATCGCGCACGTCGTCGACGGCGGCGATGCCCTGGTGCTGATGCCCACCGGCGGCGGCAAATCGTTGTGCTATCAGATCCCGGCGCTGGTGCGTCCGGGGGTCGCGGTGGTGGTGTCGCCGTTGATCGCATTGATGGCGGATCAGGTGGCGGCATTGCGGCAATTGGGTGTGGCGGCGGCCTATCTGAATTCCACCCTCGACGCCGCATCGCAGGCCGCGATCGAACGCGATGTCGCCAGCGGCGCCCTGGATATCGTCTATGTCGCGCCGGAACGACTGCTCCAGCCGCGCATGCTGAATCTCCTGCAGCGTTCGTCGATCGCGCTGTTCGCCATCGACGAGGCGCATTGCGTATCGCAGTGGGGGCACGACTTTCGGCCGGAATATCGCCAGCTCGCAGCATTGGCCGAGCAGTTTCCGGATGTGCCGCGCATGGCCCTCACCGCGACCGCCGATCTGCCGACGCGGGCGGAAATCATCGAGCGTCTGGCGTTGGAAGACGCGGCGCGTTATCTGCACAGCTTCGATCGGCCGAACATTCAGTACCGGGTGGCCGAGCGCGGCAACGCCAAACAACAACTCGCCGACTTCATCGAGCGCGAGCATCCCGGGCAGGCCGGCATTGTGTATTGTCTGTCGCGGCGCAAGGTCGAGGACACCGCCGAGTGGATGACGCGCGCCGGCCATACGGCGTTGCCCTATCACGCCGGTCTGTCGCCGGCCATGCGCGAGCATCACCAGTCGCGGTTTCTACGCGAGGAAGGCGTGATCATCTGTGCGACGGTCGCCTTTGGCATGGGCATCGACAAGCCCGACGTGCGATTCGTGGCGCATCTCGATCTGCCGGCCAGCATCGAAGCCTATTATCAGGAAACCGGTCGAGCCGGTCGCGACGGCGAACCCGCGACGGCCTGGATGCTCTACGGGCTCGGCGATGCCGTACAGCGGCGCCGCATGATCGAGCAGGGCGCAGCCGCCGAAGACCGCAAGCGGGTCGAGCGGGCCAAGCTGGATGCGATGCTCGCATACTGCGAAATCGCCAGCTGCCGACGTATCAACCTGCTCGGTTATTTCGGCGAGCAATGCGAGACCGCCTGCGGCAACTGTGACACCTGTCTCAATCCGCCGGAAACCTATGACGCCACCCGCTATGCGCGCATGGCGCTATCGGCGATATATCGCACCGGCCAACGCTTCGGTACGGGCTATGTCGTGGATCATCTGCGCGGCGCACACTCGGATCGCGCGCGCGAGCTCGGGCATGACGCGCTGTCGACAGCCGGGATCGGCGACGATCTTTCGGCCAAGCAGTGGCGTTCGATCATGCGGCAACTGATTGCGCTCGGCTATATTCACGTCGAGCAGGCCTACGGTGGCCTCCAACTGGCCACCGGCTGTCGCGAGTTGCTCCGCGGCGAGCAAACGCTGGAGCTGCGGGTGGATCGCAGCGGCAAACGCTCGCGCCGGGCGGTCAGGAAGGCGCTGCCGCCGATCGAGATCGAGGATGAGCCGCTCTGGGAGGCATTGCGGGCGCTGCGGCTGGAGTTGGCGCGCGAGCAGGATGTGCCGCCCTACGTGATCTTCCATGATGCCACGCTGCGCGAGATGCTTGCGCGGCGGCCCACCGATGTCGCCGAGTTGTCGGATGTGCCGGGCGTGGGCGAAAAGAAACGCGACGCTTATGGCCGCGCGTTCGTCGAGACCATAGCGCAACATGTGAGTTATTAACCCGGCACAAAAATAGATGATTTTTCGGTTAGGGCCTGTTGCCGTTTCGTACACGTGCCGCGTTGGAGACCGCAAATCCGTCGA
>NZ_JBQDYF010000008.1:0-166546 GCF_052044135.1 Salinisphaera sp. RV14 | reverse complement strand
GATTTAGCCATGAACCTCGCGGCCTGTGAATGATGGGGTTTGTGGATCGCTTACGTTCCGTGCCCCTGCCGGGGCACGTTTTTTTTTCCGCAGATCAACGCGGATCGACGCAGATCAGAAGACAGATCCGTCAGTGATCGGGTGCGAAGCCAACGTCACATGCGGCGCTCACCGGACGACCTGTTTCAATCGGCGTAATCTGTGGATAGGCCTGTCTTCCGGACAGCCCCTGAAACCTGAACTTCTATCCGCAGATTACGCAGATTACGCAGATTTTTTAAAGTGGACTCGCGGTCGGCTTTTTATCGGTAGCGATAGCTGCGTTCCGTGCCGGTGCCGGGGCATGTTTTCCGCAGATCGACACAGATCCACGCAGATCAGAAGACCGACCTGTCAGTGATCGAGTACCGAGCTAAACGGGCACTCACAGCTCACCGAGCCCTGTCTTTCAATCTGTGCAATCGGCGTAATCTGTGGATAGACCTGTCTGCCGGACAGCCCCTGAAACCTGAACTTCTATCCGCAGATTACGCAGAGTACGCAGATTTTTTAAAGCAGACGCCAGGACTGTTGTTTTCAGTGGAAATAGTCGTTTCCATGCCGCTATCTGGGCATATTTTTTTTCCGCAGATCGACCCGGATCGACACAGATCAGAAGACGCGCTTGCATGCGACAGGTCGGGAAGCCAACCGCACACTCGGCGCTCACCGTACGACCTCTTTCAATCTGCGTACTCTGTGGGTAGACCTGTCTTCCGGACCGCAGAATACAAACAACCCGGAAAGCAAATACATCCGCCGTTTCAAATATCTGCGTCGATCGGCGTCGATCTGCGGATAAATGTTTTCAGAAACCGCCCCCGTGTCACCCGCCAGCACGCCATGCACCCGGGCGCCGGCGGCAATAGCCGTTTCCGTGCCGCTGGGCATATTTTTTCCGCAGATCGACACAGATCCGCGCAGATCAGAACACCGATCTGTCAGTGATCGAGTGCCGAGCTAAACGGGCACTCACAGCTCACCGAGCCGTGTCTTTTAATCTGCGCAATCGGCGTAATCTGTGGATAGACCTGTCTTCCGGACCGACCCCCGGGAACTGAACTTTTTATCCACAGATTGCACAGATTACGCAGATTTTTGAAAACGGACATCAGTACGGGGGTTTTCGGTGGCAATAGCGGTTTCCGCGCCGCCGCCGGGGCGTTTTTCCGCAGATCGACGCAGATCGACGCAGATTCACGCAGATCATAAGACCGGCTTGTATGTGACATGGCGGAAAGCCAACCGCACACTGGGCGCTCACCGGGCCACCTCTTTCACTCTGTGCAATCGGCGTCATCTGTGGATAAACCCGTCTTCCGGGCTGCACCTCGTGGCTGAACCTTTCCTCCGGAGATACAATCGAATACGCAAACCCGAAAAGCAAATATATCCACTATTTAAAAGATCTGCGCTGATCTGCGTCGATCTGCGGATAAATATTTTCAGGCGCCAGGCGCCATGTCCGCCTCATGCGCTGATCCATGCTGATCGTAAGACCGGCTTGCAAGTGACCGAGTGCCGAGCCAGACGGACTCTGGGCGCTCGACCGGAGAACCTCTTTCAATCGGCGCAATCGGCGTCATCTGTGGATAGACCTGCCTTCCCGACCGCCGGATACATAAAGACCGGAAAGTGAATAAATCCACCATTTCAAATGGTCTGCGTCGATCTGCGGACAGACTTATCTTCCGGATCAGCTCAGGCGCGCCGCCCCGGGACTATGTTTGATTTGCCGGGCGGACGCTGCTATCCCGCTCCGCCGAGACTCGAGGGCCCCGGCTGGCCTAGCCGCGCGAGATCGCGCACGGCGACGGTGAGATGCTCCTGCGCCGGCTGTTCGATCGCCTGCAGTTCGGCCAGGCGTGCGCTGACGAAAGCCATGGTGTGTTCGCGCGCCGCACACCACTCGGCCAGCGGATCGTCGCCCTCCGTCGCCAGCACCTGGTCGACCAGGCGCTGGTGGATCAGATAGCTGTCGCTGCGCAGGCTGGTCCGGGCCAGATCCTGCCAGCGGCCGTTGGCAGGCAACTGGTGGATCGCTTCCTGCAGCCACGGCACGCCGAGGGCGTCGCCCAGGCGATAGTAGATATCCGCGACTTCGGCCACGGCCCGCGCGCGGCGCTCGGCCAGCGAGACGATATCCATGATGCCGCCGCCGACATCGGCCGACGCGATGCGGCGCGCCAGTTCCTCGTCCACGCCGATCGCCTGCCAGTCCGCCAGGGTGCTTTCCCAACGCTGGGCGTAGCTGCCGACGAGCCGGTCCGCGAGCCCGGCCAGCAAATGCCGGGCGCCGGATTGATAACGGGTGATCAGATCGGAGATGTTGTAGCCGGTGTCGGTACTCGTGAGCCACCAGTTCATCGCATGCTTGAGCAGGCCGATGACGATACGGTGCGCCCGGTACTGCTCGGCCGCCGGAATGACGTTGTCCAGCGCCTCGATGGCGTTGAACAGCGTTTCCCCCTCGAGCCAGCCTTCGGCCAGCACGTAACCGCGGACCGCGGCTTCCATGCGTGCACCAAAGCCCGCCGGCAGGCGTTGCGCGGTGGCGATACCGAGCCGGTCGACCATCTGGTTCGTGACCAGGGTGGCAATCAACTCGCGCTTGAGGCGATGCTCGGTGACCGCTTCCGGAAAGCGCTCGACCAGCCGCGGCGGGAAGCCGTCGGTCAGCCAACTCTCCATCCAGGGGTCATCGGCAAGCCCGCCCTCGATGGCGGCCGCCGACAGCGTGAGCTTGTTGTAGGAAATAAGCACCGACAGCTCGGGACGGGTCAGGCCGGCGCGTTCGCGCCGCCGGGCCTCGATGGTCTCGTCGTCGGGCAGGCCTTCCAGGCGTCGATCCAGCCGGCCATCGCGCTCCAGTGCACGCATGAAGCTGATCTGCTCGTCGAAACGCGCCACGCTCTGGGTTTCCATCAGACTGATCTGCTGGGTCTGCAGATAATTGGTGCGTAGCACGAGAGCGATCACCGAAGGCGTCATTTCCGCCAGCAGCGCGTTGCGCGCCTCGCGGTCGATGCGGCCGGCCGCTTCCACCGTGCCCAGCGCGATCTTGATGTTGACCTCCATATCGGAGGAGTCCACGCCGCCGGAATTGTCGATGGCATCGGTGTTGAGCTTGCCGCCGTTCAGCGCGTATTCGATACGCCCTGCCTGGGTCAGCCCCAGGTTGCCGCCCTCGCCGACCACACGCGCCCGCAGTTCGCGGCCATCGACGCGCAGCGTGTCGTTGGCGCGATCGCCGACCTCGGTATGCGACTGGGTACTGGCCTTGACGTAGGTACCGATACCGCCATTCCACAGGAGGTCGACCGGCGCCTTGAGGATGGCGTTGATCAGATCGTCCGGCGCCATTCGCCGCGATTCGATGGCGAGTGCGACCCGGGCTTCGTCCGACAGATCGATCGTCTTCGCCGAACGGTCGAAAACGCCGCCGCCGCGCGAGATCAGGCGTTCATCGTAATCGCGCCAGCCCGACGCCGGACCGGCGAACAGGCGCTTGCGCTCCGCATAGGCCGCCGCGATGTCCGGGTCCGGGTCGATGAAGATATGCAGATGGTTGAACGCAGCGATCAGGCGGGTCTGTTCGGAGGCCAGCATGCCGTTGCCGAATACATCGCCGCCCATGTCGCCGATCGCCACCACCGAAAACGGCTCGCTCTGGATATCGCGTCCCATTTCGCGGAAATGGCGCTTGACGCCTTCCCAGGCGCCACGAGCGGTAATTCCCATCACCTTGTGGTCGTAGCCGGCGGAGCCGCCGGAGGCGAAGGCGTCGTCGAGCCAGAAACCGTACTCCGCCGACAGCGAATTCGCGATGTCGGAGAACGTGGCCGTGCCCTTGTCGGCCGCCACCACCAGATACGGATCGTCGCCGTCGCGCGCGATCACGCGTTCCGGCTTCACCACGCCGTCGCCGACGCGATTGTCGGTGATGTCGAGCAGACCGCGGATGAATATCTTGTAGGCGGAGATGCCGCGCGCCTGGCGCGCCTCGCGCGATTCGTCCGCGACCCCGTACTTGGCCACGAACCCGCCCTTGGCCCCGACCGGTACGATCACCGCGTTCTTGACCATCTGTGCCTTCATCAGCCCGAGCACTTCGGTGCGGAAGTCCTCGCGCCGGTCCGACCAGCGCAGTCCGCCGCGCGCCACCGGGCCGCCACGCAAATGGACGCCCTCGACGCTCGGGGCATAGACGAACGTCTCCACCCAGGGCCGCGGCTGCGGCAACTCCACCAGTTCGCTGGGATCGAGCTTGATCGAGACATGCGCCTTGGGCGCACCGGCCGCATCGCGCTGGAAATAATTCGTGCGCAGCGTGGCGATAACCACGCCGTAGAAGGCCCGCAGCACGCGGTCGGCGTCGAGGCTGGCGATTTCATCCAGTTCGGCCTCGATAGTGGCCCGGGCCTCGTCCTCGCCGCTGATCACACGGCTTCGATCCGGATCGAAGCGGGCTTCGAAAAGATCGATCAAGGCGCGGACCAGGGCCGCATGCTCGGCCAGCCGGTCGCCGATATAGACCGGCGAGAACGGCAGTTCGGTCTGCAGCAGATAGCGTGTGATGGCGCGGACCAGCACCACCTGACGCGGGGTGAACCCGGCATCGATGATCAGGCCGTTGAGCCCGTCGTCCTCGGCGGTGCCGGCCATGATCTGGTGAAACGCTTCGGCCAGATTGTCGCGGCAGGTGGGATCGGACAGTGCCTCGCCGTGGCCATGCCGGGCCTCGAACTCGTGGATCCATTGCACACTCTGGCCGATGCGCGCCACGCGATACGGGTGCTGGGTGAGCACCGACAGACCGAAGTGCTCGAATACCGGCAGCACGCGTGACAACGGCAGGTCGTCGCCATGGCCGTAAAGTTTGACCGTGAGCACGTCGCCCTCGGGCGCCATGGCGCGCAGCACCGGCTGGCTGTTGTCGTCCATCGCCGCCAGCACCTGGGCATCCGCCACCGCCGTGGCGGCATCGAAGCGCTCGCGATAAGCCGCGTCGAAGGCATGCGCATAGGCCGGCAACGACACCCCGGCCTCGCGCGCGGCCGCGGCGACCCGATCGGGCCAGCCACGCGTGACGGCGATCAACGCCTGTTCCAGCGCGCGCACATCGACCGGCTCGGTCGCCTGCCCGGTGGCAATCTGGTAATGCAGGCGCACTACGGCCCCGCGCAGGAACTCGGCATCGACATCCTGGCATTCACCGTTGAGATGACGCTCCAGCTCGGACCGGATCTGACTGCGCAGCGCCACGGTGTAGCGTTCCCGCGGGACATACACGATCGCGGCAAAGAAACGCCGGTAGCGATCGCGGCGCAGGAACAGGCGCAGCGGTTCGGTCTCGCGCATGTTGAGCACGCCGATGACGGTGTCATACAGCTCGTTCTCGCCGGTCTGGAACAGCTCGTCCCGCGGGAAGGTTTCCAGGATGTAGCGCAGATTCTTGGCGGCATGCGAGCGCGGGCGCAGCGCCGCGCGTGCCATGACGTGCGAGATCTTGTGCCGCAGCACCGGGATGTCGCGCGGGCTGGCGCGATAGGCATCGCCTGAGAACATGCCCAGAAACCGATGCGCGCCGATCACGTTGCCGGTGGCATCCAGCCGCTTGATGGCCACCACGTCCATCGTATCGGCATGATGAATCCAGGAATGCTGGTTGGCCTTGGTGATCACCAGCAGCCGCGACGACTGGGTGTATTCGTCGAGCACGTCGGCCGGCGCGACATAGCCCTCGGGGTCGATACCGGGCCGGTCCTCGCGCAGCAGGCCGAGCCCGGTGTCGGGCACGTCGGCCATGACGTCGGCCCCGTTCTCGTCCGTCTCGATCACCCGGCAGCGATAACCCAGCAGCGTGAAATGATCATCCGCCAGCCACGATACGAACGCCTGGGTTTCGGTACGTTCGTCGCGGTCAACCCCGCCGGCGGCGCGGTCGAGCTCGCTGACCACCGCCTGCAGGCGACGCCGCATGGGCTGCCAGTCCGCCACCACACAGGCCAGATCGGCGAGACTGGACTTCACCTGTTCGATCAGCGCATCGCCGTCGAGGCCGGCGGGTGCCGCGAACTCGATGCGGATCAGCGATTCCTCCGGCCCCGCGGGGAGATCCGTACCGGCGGCGCCGACCTCGATGAGCTCACCGTCGCCATCGCGCTCGACACGCACCACCGGATGCATCATCCAGTCGATCTCGGCGCCCGTACCACGGACGGCCAGGCTGACCGTGTCGACCAGAAAGGCCATGTCGTCGACCACGGTGAGCAGCGCCAGATCACAGTCGCTGCGGGCATCGTCGATGGTCTCGAGCGCCACGCGATACTCGCCACGCTTGCGCGGCTGGCACAGCAGCGCGAAGTGATGCCGCAACGCATCGTAGAGATGCGCGACCGAGCGCACCCGCAGCGCATCCGCCGGCACCCCCGCCAGACAGGTCTCGACGAAGGCGATCATCAGTTCGGGGCGCTCGAGCGTCGAGTCCTCGCCCACACAGGCACGAACTTCGGCGATCACAGCGGCGGTCTGGCTATTCATTGAGGGTCGGCATCACGGATCGTGAGGAGGACGTTACGCCCGCCACACCCGGCTCGACAAGCCTTGCGCATGCGGGCGTCGACTACCTGACACCGGGACCGCGCCGGCATGCGATTTTCCGGGCCCGACGATCCCGGGCCGACCCCGGTGGCGCGCCGGTCAGCGCGCCGGGGCGGTGCTGTCGCCCTGGGTGTCGGGCGCCGCCGCCTGGAAGGCGCCGAGCGCCATGCAGGCGCGGTAGATGCGACGGATGATCGGATAGGCGCCGAGGTTCACGTCATAGCGCTCGGCCATCGACACCTGCGGTACCAGGCAGACATCCGCCAGACTCGGCCGCGCGGTGAAGCAAAAACTGTGATTACCGGCCGGTTGCTCGGCGAGCAACGATTCCATCGGCCCGAACGCGGCATGAATCCAGTGTTCGAACCAGGCCCGGCGCCGATCGTAGGGCACATCCATTTCGTCGCGCAGATAGCGCAGCACGCGCAGGTTATTCAGCGGATGCGTATCGGCGATCGCGATCTGGGCGAACGACCGGATACGCGCGCGCAGGGCGATATCGCCGTGCAGCAACGGCCGCTCCGGATAGCGTTCCTCCAGATACTCCAGAATCGCCGACGACTGCGAGATGATCAGATCGTCCTCGACCCACAGCGCCGGGATCAGGCCCTGCGGGTTGATTTCCAGATACGGTCGGCGTTCATCGCTGCTGCCGTCCAGACCCGTGAAAATGGACTGGAAGGCCACACCTTTATAATTGAGCGCGATACGCACGCGATGAGCCGAAACACTGCGGTGGTGCGTGAACAACTTGAGCATGAACTGACCGGGCACGTGATTTGCCTTGCAAGTCTACGGTCCATGCCGGAGATTTGAAATGGAACGACACATGATCGCCGATCCCGAATCAAACGCGGTGGAACACAGCGAACGCAACGTGCTGCTGATCACCTACGTGCTGTACGGGCTCGGCTGCTTTTTCTTCGTGACCGCCGTCGCCGGCGTGATCGTCAATCACATCAAGATGGGCGAGCTGGCCCGCGGTGGCATGGCCTGGACGCATCATCGCTGGCTGATGCGCACGTTCTGGTTCACGATCCTGTGGAGCCTGATCTGCCTGGCGCTCGCGCCGTTCGTGGTGGGGTTCATCGGCTACGGCGTACTCTGGCTGTGGTGTTTCTATCGGTTCATCCGCGGTGTGGTCACCTTCGCCGACCGCCGCGCCATGCCGTTCTGAGCTGGCCCCCCGCCCCGAGGCGCGCCGCCGCCCAACCCGGCGAGCTACGGGCCGATCGTCTGCAGCGCGATCGCGGCCGCCGCGGCGCGCGTCTCCACCCCGAGCTTCGGAAAAATGTGCTCGAGATGCTTGTTTACCGTTCGCGGTTTCATGTCGAGGATCTCGGCGATGTCGCGGTTGGTCTTGCCGCGCGAGATCCAGAGCAGTACCTCGGCCTGGCGTCGTGTCAGGCCGAAACGGGCGACGAAATCGTCGATCGCGGCCTGGTCGTCGAACTCGACCAGCGTGAGAATCGCCCCGCCCTGCTCGGCCGGACCGGCGTAACGAATCGATAGCCGACCCAGTTCGCGCGTGACCTCGTACGGCCTGGACACGGATTCCGCCTGTTCCAGCCAGCGCAGCAGACCGAACGGCAGTCGACCGTCGATGTCGACATCGAAATAGCGCCGCAGGAGTTGCACGGCGCGCGAACTGTGCCAGCGGATACCGCCGTCGGCGGCGGTGATCAACGCCGCGCGGCCCCCCGCGTTGACCACCATGTCGGCCTGGCGTTGTAAGCGGATGCGCTTGAGATGCGCCTCGATGCGAACGCGTATTTCATCGGGTTTGAGCGGCTTGGTGACGTAATCGATGCCGCCGGCGCGAAAACCGCGCACGATGCTGTCGCTGTCGGTCAGCCCGGTCATGAAGATCACGGCCATTCCGGCCAGCGCGGTATCGCTCGTGATACGCCGGCAGACCTCGAAGCCATCCATTCCCGGCATGCGCGCGTCCAGCAGCACGATATCGGGCGTGATCAGGCGGGCCCGTTCCAGCGCCGAATGGCCATCGATCGCGGCGATCACGGTATAGCCGTCGCGCCCGAGCACTTCGGATACGAGCGCCAGCGTATCCGGATGATCGTCGACCACCAGCACCACACCCCGTATCCGAGGGGCATCGGACGCCGGATCCGGCTCATGGTGCGACATGACGTCATTGGCTACGACCATGGCGTACTCATCCCTTTCAGTCCTGCGCCGCGCGCGCCCGGCTTGCGTCGGCCAGGCGGCGCAGGCGTATCAATTCGTGCCGGCGCGCGGCGTCACGCAGATCGGCCAGCTGCGGCGCATATTGCGGGTGCGCGGTCTCGATCGCGGTAATTTCGGCGAGGACGCCCGCCATGTGCCCGATATCGATAGCGCTCGTCAGCCGCCGGGCCAGTTGGGCCGGCAACGGATGGGCCTGGTTCGACGACAGCCCGTCGATCGCGCCGGTTCGAGTGGTCGTGCGTGTCGGCACATCGGGCGTCGCACCGGCCTCGCGTCGCTGCCATTGCAGATGCAATAACTCTGCCAGCCGATCGAAAAGCTCGGCGAGATTGATCGGTTTGGCCAGAAACGCGTCACAGCCGGCCATACGACTGCGCGCGATGTTATCGGCATAGGCATTGGCCGAAACCACCAGCACGGGCGCGGCGCTCAGGTGCCGCTCGCGAATCATGCGGGCCGTCTCGAAACCGTCCATGCCCGGCATGGCGACGTCCATGAGGATCAAATCGGTGCGCTTGGTGGCCAACCAATGGAGCGCATCGGCACCATCCGCGCACTCATTCAGTGCAAAACCCAGCGGCTCGAGCGCGGCACGCAAAATGCCGCGCTGATCCGCTCGGTCATCGACCACCAGCAGGTGCCGCCGCGCGCCCGCGTAGCCGACGATCGGCTGCGCGGGCGCGCGCTCGCCGGCCGGGCGCGCGCAATTGGGCAAAAACACACGCAGCGCGAAGCGCGAACCGTTGGGCGCGTTCGCGCTTACCGTCAGATCGCCGCCCATCAACTGGGTCAGCAAGCGGCAAATGGTCAGGCCGAGCCCCGCACCCACGCCGCCGTCGCCGCCCTGGGCCACGCGCTCGAACGGCAGGAATATCTGCTCGCGTTTGTCGGACGCAATGCCCGGCCCCGTGTCGATAATCTCGAATGCCGCCACTTCCGAGGCGTAGTTCACGCGCACACACACGTCCCCGGTGCGCGTGAAACGAATCGCGTTGCCGATCAGATTGATCAGGATCTGACGCAGCCGTTGCAGGTCTCCGCGCACCGTGTCCGGCACCCGCTGCGAGGTTTCGATGGAAAAATCCAGGCCCTTGGCGAGCGCCTGCGGCGCGAACATGGCATCCAGCTGATCGAGCAATGCGGGCATATCGATCTCGCCGACATGCAGCGATATACGTCCGGCTTCGATACGGGCAATGTCCAGCAGGCCATCCACCAGGGCAAGCAGATGCTCGCCGCTCCGCTGGATGGTGGCGAGCTTGTCGGCATGCGCGGGCGCCATGTCGGGCTCGCGCATCAACAGCTGGGTATAGCCCAGCACGTTGTTCAGCGGGGTGCGCAGTTCGTGGCTCAATCCGGATACGTAACGGCTCTTGGCGCGGTTGGCCGACTCGGCCTCGGCTTTGGCCCGCGCCAGCTTGGCATCCGTCCGTTTGTGTGCCGCGACCTCGCGCATCAGTAACCGAGTCTGGCGCGAGGACTCGTGCTGCGCCACGTTGCGCGCCTCGCGCGCCAGGACCAGCCACCAGGCCAGGATGCCGACCGGCACCAGCATCAGGAAAAAAGTGCGCAGGAAGATCGCCCACAAGTGATGGCGCTCGGCGCTGTCCACCAGCGGTGTGATCTGGCTATAGACCGCGACCAGTGCGCCCACGAGCACGACCGACAACGCCACCAGCACCACGCCGTAGCGCGCCAGCCGCGTATACAGATGCGGCATCAAGGCGCTCGGCAGCACGCGTTGCAACAGCCCGTCGAGCTGGGCAGCGGCATGCGCACGCGGCCGGCAGCGGTCGCCGCAGCGCATGTCGAGACTGCAGCACAGCGAGCAGATGGGCCCGGCATAGGCCGGGCAAGCGGCCATATCGTCGGTCTCGAAGCGGTTGTTGCATAGCACGCAGCGCGCATGCCGGGTGCCATCATCCGCGAGTTGTGCCGCGGCGGCGGGCGAGCGCGCGAGATAGAACCGGCCGCCGGTGAGCCAGGCGATCACGGGTGCCGTGAGGAAAGCGCCGACAAGCGCGATCGCCGGCGCCGCGGCACGGCCGGCCACGCCGAAAACACCACCGTAGGCAGCCAGCGAGACCGCGCTCGCCAGAAGAAACGCCCCGATCCCGACCGGGTTCACGTCGTACAGATGGGCGCGCTTGAACTCGATGCCCGGTGGCGACAGACCGAGCGGCTTGTTGATCATCAGGTCCGCCGCCAGGGCGCCGAACCAGGCCGCCGCCACGTTGGCATACAGCCCGAGCACACGCTCGATCGCGTGGAATACGCCCATTTCCAGAAGAATAAGGGCGATGAGCACGTTGAAGACCAGCCACACCACGCGTCCGGGATGGCTGCGGGTCACCCGGGCGAAGAAATTGGACCACGCCAGCGAACCGGCATAGGCATTGGTCACGTTGATCTTGACCTGCGAGACGATCACGAACAGCACCGTCGCCGCCATCGCGAGGCCCGGCGACGAGAACACATAACCGTAAGCCACGTCGTACATATGAGTCGGTTCGGTCGCGCGCACATACGGCAACTGCTGCTGCAGGGCGAGAAACGCCAACAGCGCCCCGCCGAACATCTTCAGGCCACCGAGCACCACCCAACCCGGCCCCGCACCGATCACCGCCGCCCACCAGCGAATCCGGTTGCCCGGGCCGCGTTCGGGCAGAAAGCGCAGATAGTCGACCTGCTCGCCGATCTGCCCGATCAGCGCCAGCGCGATCCCGCAGGCCGAACCGAAGGCGATCCAGTCGAACGAGCCCGAGGCCTGCTGCCCGATATAGCGTTGAAACGCCGAGAAGGCCGACGGCTGACGCACGGCGATGAACACATAGGGCAGCACCAGCAGGGTCAGCCACAGCGGCTGGGTGAACCACTGCAAACGGTTGATCGCGGTGATGCCGAAGGTCACCAGCGGAATGATCGCCAGCGCGCTGATCAGATAGGCCAGCGGCAGCGTGATATCGAAATACAGCGATAGCGCCTGACCCATGATCGTCGCTTCGAGCGCGAAGAACAGAAAGGTGAAGCTGGCGTAGATCAACGAAGTGAGCGTGGAGCCGAGATAGCCGAAGCCGGCGCCGCGGGTCAGCAGGTCGATGTCCACGCCGTAGCGCGCCGCCGTATAGCTGATGGGCAGGCCGACGACGAAAATCGCGATACAGACCACGACGATCGCCCAGGCCGTGTTGACGAACCCGTAGCGCAGCATGAGCACGGCCCCGATCGCCTCCAGCACCAGAAACGAGATGCCGCCCAGGGCCGTATTGGCGATGCGCAATTCCGACCATTTGCGAAACGAGCGCGCCGTGAAGCGCAGCGCGTAGTCCTCGAGCGTCTCATCGCCCACCCAACGATTGTAGGCCCGGCGGATCTTGACGACGCGTTGGGGCCCCCTGGACATGTTGTGCCACCCCGGCTGCGGCCGATCGAACGAGTTTCGATCGTACCGTCCCGATCCTGCAGGAAACGCGCCAACCACTACGTCGAATGACGTAGGCCACTGCGTTGATCGGCGTATATGCCGGCCCCGTCGCTTGCGCCAGTCTCGATACCGAGCCGGGTGCTCGATCAGCGCGCCCGGCGTTCACGGAACAAACGACGCAAACCGCCGACACCGGAGCGAGCGACCGGCAACGCCCAGCCGCACCGGGCCGGCCGCGGTCGCGTCACAACACCGGCGGGCTCGGCACGACGCCGCCGGCAACTCGGGTCGACATCAACGGAGACGATAATGAGTAGCGTGGTAAACGAAGGCGGGCGCAATCGCACCTTCAACAAATGGGTGAGCAACCCGGTGCTGGAAGACTATTCGCTGCGTTATGCGCCGAAATCCTTCCGTACCTGGTCGGAATACGCGGTGGCGACCGCAGCCCTCGGCGGCATCGCCTATATGGCCGATCAAGCCATCGGCGGTTCGCTGGCGGTGCAGTTCGGCTTCATGAACGCATTCTGGGGCATTTTCGCGGCCGCTATCATCATCTTTCTGACCGGCATTCCGATCGCCTATTACTCGGCGCGCTATAACGTCGACGTCGACCTGCTCACCCGCGGCGCCGGCTTCGGCTATCTCGGCTCGACCATCACCTCGGTCATTTACGCCAGCTTCACCTTCATATTCTTCGCCCTCGAAGGCTCGATCATGGGCCAGGCGCTGAATCTGTATTTCGGCATCCCGCTGGCGATCGGCTATCTGCTGGGGGCGATCGTGATCATCCCGCTGGTGGTGTTCGGCATGAGTCTGTTGTCGAAGCTGCAGATGTGGACCCAGCCGATCTGGCTGATCCTGCTGTTCACCCCGCCGATCGCGGTGCTGTTCGGCAAGCCGCATGCGATCGCCGACTGGGTGCACTTCGGCGGCAACTCGCCGAGCCACGCCGGCTTCGATCCGTTGCTGTTCGGTACCGCGGCCGGCATCGCGCTGTCGCTGATCGCCCAGATCGGCGAGCAGGCGGATTATCTGCGCTTCATGCCGGACAAGACCCGCGCCAACCGCGGCAAGTGGTGGTTCGCGGTGCTGGCCGCCGGCCCGGGCTGGGTGATTCTGGGCGCGCTCAAGCAGTGGATGGGCTCGTTCTTCGCTTCGGTGTCGGTGGCCAACGGTACGTCGCTGGCCCAGGCCGACCAGCCGATCCATATGTATGTGTCGGGCTTCAGCTATATGTTCTCGAGCCCGTTCGTGGCCCTGTCGATCGCGACCTTCTTCGTGCTGCTGTCGCAGGTCAAGATCAATGTCACCAACGCCTACTCGGGCTCACTGTCCTGGTCGAACTTCTTCTCGCGCATTCTGCACAGCCATCCGGGCCGTGTGGTCTATGTGTTCTTCAACGTCGGCATCGCGCTGGCGCTGATGGAAGCCAACATGTTCGCCGTGCTGGGCCATATCCTCGGCTTTTATTCCAACGTGGCGGTGGCCTGGATCGGGGCGGTGACCGCGGATCTGGTCATCAACAAGCCGATCCTGAAGCTCAGCCCGTCCTATATCGAGTTCAAGCGCGCGCATCTGTACAACTTCAACCCGGTGGGCTTCGGCTCGATGATGTTCGCCTCGGTGATCTCGGTGATTGCCTTCTTCGGCTACTTCGGCGCCTATGCCCAGTCCTACTCCTGCTTCATCGCGCTGGGCCTGGCGTTCATCGCCTCGCCGATCGTGTGCCTGATCACCCAGGGCAAGTACTACCTGGCGCGCACCTCCGAAAAAGAGCTGCGCGAGCATGAGCATGCCTCGATGATCGCCTGCATCTCCTGCGAGTACGAATACGAGAAGAAGGACATGGTGTATTGCCCGTTCCACACCGGCCCGATCTGCTCGCTGTGCTGCTCGCTGGAAGGCGCCTGCCACGACGTGTGCAAGGAAGAGCCGGCCGCGGCCACCGCCCGCGCGCAGGCTGCCTAGGTTGGCCGGGCCGCCGGCCGCATGCGCCGGCGGCCCGACCCTCCCCCTATTCTTCTCATCGCAGGAAACTGACCCATGACCGAT
Source organism: Salinisphaera sp. RV14 (assembly GCF_052044135.1). NCBI lineage: Bacteria > Pseudomonadati > Pseudomonadota > Gammaproteobacteria > Salinisphaerales > Salinisphaeraceae > Salinisphaera > Salinisphaera sp. RV14. The sequence continues at coordinate 152,217 of NZ_JBQDYF010000008.1, read as the reverse complement.
ACCCTGATCAAGGTCGATCTCGATACCCACGCCACCCACAACCCGCAGACCCACAACCGCTGGCATCCCGACATCCCGATGGCCTGCTGGGTGAGCCCGGGCGACGATTTCATTCTGGAGACCTACGACTGGACCTCGGGCGCGATCGCCAACAACGACGACGCGTCTGACGTGCGCGACGTCGATCTGTCCACGGTGCATTACTTGTCCGGCCCGGTCGGTGTGAAAGGCGCCGAAGCCGGCGACCTGCTGGTGGTCGATCTGCTCGACATCGGCGCGCTCAAGGGCGCCGAATGGGGCTTCAACGGCTTTTTCTCGAAACAGAACGGCGGCGGATTCCTGACCGATCACTTCCCCTACGCCCAGAAGTCGATCTGGGATTTTCACGGCCTGTACACCACCTCGCGCCACGTGCCGGGAGTGCGCTTCGCCGGCCTCGTCCACCCGGGGCTGATCGGCTGCCTGCCCAGCCAGGAATTGCTCGACACCTGGAACAAACGCGAAGCCGACCTGATCGCGACGGATCCGGACCGCGTCCCGCCGCTGGCCAATCCGCCGGCGCCGGCCACCGCCCATATGGGCGCCCTGACCGGTGACGCACGCGCGAAGGCCGCCGCCGAGGGCGCACGCACGGTACCGCCCCGCGAACACGGCGGCAACGTCGACATCAAGGATCTGTCGCGCGGCTCGAAGATCTATTTCCCGGTCTATGTCGACGGCGGCGGCCTGTCGGTGGGCGATCTGCACTTCAGCCAGGGCGACGGCGAAATCACCTTCTGCGGCGCGATCGAAATGGCCGGCGGCTGGGTGCACATGAAGGTCGAGCTGATCAAGAACGGCATGGCCAAATACGGCATCAAGTCGCCGATCTTCAAGCCCAGCCCGATCACCCCGAACTACCAGGACTACCTGATCTTCGAGGGCATCTCGGTCGACGAAACCGGGCAGCAGCACTATCTGGACGTCAACGTCGCCTACCGCCAGGCCTGTCTGAACGCGATCGAGTATATGACCCGGTTCGGCTATTCGCGCGCCCAGGCGCATTCGATTCTGGGCGTCGCCCCCGTTCAGGGCCATATCAGCGGCGTGGTCGATATTCCCAATGCCTGCGCCACGCTCTGGCTGCCGCAGGAGATCTTCGAGTTCGATATCAGCCCCGGCGCCGATGGACCGACAAGACACCTGGACGGATCGGTGGACATGCCGATCGCATACGACGAATAGGCCGGCCATGCCGATCTACGAATTCGACTGTCCCGACTGCGGCGGTTTTTCGGCGATGCGGCCCATGGCCGAGTCGCAGGCACCCGGCGACTGCCCGCACTGCGGCAGCGCGTCGCGCCGGGTGATTCTCTCAGCGCCAGCCGTCTCACGCGTATCCAAGGCCACCCGCGTGGCGCACGAAACCAACGCGCGCAGTGCGCATTCACCGCATACATCAGCCACCTACGGCGGTGGCCATCCGGCCGGCTGCGGCTGCTGCTCGCCAGCCCCCCGGCCGGCCGGGTCGACGCCGCCCACCCGGACCCGAACCGGTCATCGCCCGTGGATGATCAGCCACTGATCGGGCCATCAACACCCCAGCCATGCGCGACTCGCTACGCGCTCTGACGGAGAATAAACATGAGACACGGAGATATTTCCAGCAGCGCCGACACCGTCGGCGTCGCAGTGGTCAACTACAAAATGCCGCGCTTGCATACCCGCGACCAGGTCGCGGCCAACGCGCGCCACATCGCCGAAATGATTCAGGGCATGAAAACCGGCCTGCCGGGCATGGATCTGGTCATCTTCCCCGAATACTCGACCCAGGGGATCATGTACGACCGCGACGAAATGATGGCCACCGCCGCGCCGATTCCGGGCGACGAAACCGAGATCTTCGCCGCGGCCTGCCGCGCGGCCGACACCTGGGGCGTGTTCTCGATCACCGGCGAACGCCACGAGGCCCATCCCGACAAATCGCCCTACAACACGCTGATTCTGATCGACAACAAAGGCGCGATCGTCCAGAAGTATCGGAAATGCATTCCCTGGTGTCCGATCGAGGGTTGGTATCCGGGCGACGACACCTATGTCTGCGAGGGGCCGAAGGGCCTCAGGATCAGCCTGATCATCTGCGATGACGGCAACTACCCGGAAATCTGGCGCGACTGTGCCATGAAGGGCGCGGAGCTGATCATTCGTTGCCAGGGCTATATGTACCCGGCCAAGGAACAGCAGATCATGATGTCCAAGTGCATGGCGTGGGCCAACAATTCCTATGTGGCCGTGGCCAATGCCGCCGGCTTCGACGGCGTGTACTCCTACTTCGGCCATTCCGCGATCATCGGCTTCGACGGCCGCACCCTCGGCGAATGCGGTACCGAGGAAAACGGCATTCAGTATGCCCAGCTGTCGGTGTCGGCGATTCGCGACGCCCGCGCGAACGACCAGTCCCAGAACCATTTATTCAAACTGCTGCACCGCGGCTATACCGGTATTCATGATTCCGGCGACGGCGACCACGGCGTGGCGGAATGCCCCTTCACCTTCTATCGCGACTGGATCAACGATCCGAACGCCACGCAACAGCGCGTCGAAGCGCTGACGCGCCCGGCGGTCGGCACCGATCAGTGCCCGGTCAAGGATCTGCCCACCACCGGGCGCACCGGCACCGATGGCTGAACCGGCCGTCCGCTCGGGCGGCATCCCGGCCGGGCCGCTGCCCCTGAGCCGCACCCAACGACTGGATCGGCAGACCAACCGGGCGGGCGTGCAAGCACCCGCCCGAGGCATCGGCCACAGTGGCCTTTTGACCGCGACTGCAGCCAGCCCGAGCACCGGGCGACGGCTATGGTACCGTCGTGATAACACTCGAAGCAGCCGATCCCGGGCCGGCCGATAGGTTTCGGCGATGCCCGGTCGTCTTACGCCGGGAGGTTTTGCTTGTCGCAATCGACGGCCAGTCCACGACATCTTCAGGCCCGCTACGTCGATGATTTCGAGCAGACGCTTGAGCGGCTGTCTACGGCGCCTTCGTTTTCCAAATTCACGCATCAAATCCGGTTGCTGGGCCGCGCTCAGAAGTTGCTGCGCGACCCCGAGGGGGTCGAAGCCCTGTACTCGTTCGCCCCGCGGTTCGACGCGGCCGGGGTTTTTCTGGGCGGCGACTGGCTGGAGCCGGGGCAACTCGAGCCGGCCCTGGCCGGGCCGACGCTACGCGCCGGCGGCGCCGATGCCACCCTGGAGAGCCTGAGCGAGCTGCGATTGCTCGCGGTCGCCGAACAGATCGCGCCCACCGACCGGCTCACCGCCGACGCTGCCCGAGCGCTTCTGTGCGAGATCCTCGCCGCGAATCTCGATTTGCTGTTCCCCGTGGCCACCGAAGCTACGCGCGACGCCCACAACGCAACGCTCGACCGCGCGCAAACGCTGTTCGGCTTTTTGTTCGCCCGCGTTGGCGCCGGCGCGATCCTCGACGCCCTCGTAGCCGAGGTCGAACGCGTCATGGCGCAGCGCCCGATTGCCCTGGGGCGGGTGGAATCGCTGCTCGGCGCTGCCGAGCGGGCGCTTGCCACGGGTGATGTCGATGACGCCGCCGCCGCCCGTGCCACGCCGTGGCTCCGGGCGTTGCGTGCACCGACCGAACTCGCCACCCGCATGCGCCGCGACGACTGTCCAGCAGCGCTGGCCGAACTCGACGACCGCGCGCTGGCGGCCGAAGCCGCCGCTTTCGGGCACTCAATGACGCGCCACGGTCTGGTCTGCCCGGCGCACGCCGATCTGGTACGGCATCTGTGCCGGGCCGCACCGGCGCTGCTGCCGATCGCACTGGATCTCGACGCCACCGGGCAGGCCGCCTGGGCCCGGCATTCCGACGCAATCGAAACGCTGATTCAGGCCAGCGTGATACGCGCCACCGCGCCGGCGATTTACGGGCTGGCGCGGCTGTTGAACGACGGCATGGCGCGGCTGGATACCGTGCTGCCGGGGCTGGACCGCCTGACCCGGCTCGCGCTTCATCCGCGCGTCGCGCAAGTCCTGACCGAAACCGCCCCGGACGTCCCGGCGATGCCACGCCTGGTCGCCGGCGCCATCGCGGTACTCGGCCAGCCCCGCGGTATCGATCAGGGGTTCAACCCCACCTGCCAGGCGGCCCGCGCGATCTGCCTGTGGAGCTGCAACGATCCGGCCCATTTGCTGGCTCTGCTGATCGAGGCCAGCGAAACGAACGACCTGGTGCTGGACTTCGAGAACCACCCGATCCGGGCCAGCGAAACCGGGCTCGGTATGGCCAGGACGTTACATACCGAGCTCGATCCCGTCTCGCTCGTGCTCACGCCGCATCTGGATCGCATCTATGTGGAGATGGGCCGACGCACCGCGCATCGCTGCGGCGACGGTCATCGCTGGGTCAACCGCGAGATGCACGGCGCCTGGGTCGCGCCGGATTTCGCCGAACTGATCGATCTGGCCGCTGGCGGCATCGCCGATTTCGACGCCTTCGTTCGCCTGTTCCACGCCAGTTATCACCCCGCGTTCAACGGCGAGCGCGAGGTGGAATATGCCCAACCCTGCGGCATTGCGGCCACCGACGCCGCCGGCACCTACATCGGCTGGCATGCCATATCGATCCAGCGCGTGGCGCGCGATCCGGACGGTACCTGGCGGGTCTATTTCTTCAATCCGAATCGCGACAAGGGGCAGAACTGGGGGCAAGGGATCGAGACCTCGACGGCCGGTACCGGCGAACTCGCTGGAGAGTCTTCACTGCCGTTCGGGCAGTTCGCGTCGCGCCTGTATGTCTTTCATTACCGTGGGCATGCCATCGGCGATCCGGCGGCGGTACCCGAAACCGAGGTGGCCGCCATCCGGGCGCGCGTCGCCGCCGGCTGGGGCGCGCGCTTCACCTGGCTCGAATGAAAAACGCCGCGGGCCGATGTAATCGATCCGCGGCGTCGTCAAGGCCGGCCCGAGCCGGCGTGCCCCCTGCTAGACGTAGAAATCCAGCTCTTCGTTGTGTTTCAGCCAGTCCCGCATGCGATGCGGATCGTCACCGAAATAGAAGATCAGGCCCCAGTGCGTGCCGAAGGCGTTGCGCTTGGTCACGGTTTCCTGCATCGGCGCGGTCAGCTCGTGGTAATCGAAATATTCGTGTTCGGATACTTCGTCGGGGATCTCCAGCTTGGAGACCACGCGCTTGCGCGGATACACGCCGAAACAGCCGGCATAGCCCTTGGCGTCGGTCACCGGCTCGGGGAAGAAATCCTCGACCTCTTGCGCCGTGGTCTTCGGATCGAACACCAGCATGGACGCCTGATACGCATTGAAGTCATAAGCCCGCTCGATCAGTTCGAACGCCTTGAAGCCCGGCGGGCGATAGGCCACCTCGCCGAAGTACATGGTGCCGTCGGAGGTCACGAAGTATTCCGGATGAATCTGACCAAACTGGATGTCGAAGGTCTTGATCAACAGTTCGATCTGCTGTGTGATCAGGTGGCGCCAGGATTCCAGCTCGGGCGTGGCGGGCACGAACACGGAGTAGCCGAGCGTGACGTATTCCGAGATGTTCAGGAACTGGATCTTGCCGTTCCAGACCCAGGCCTCGACCGCGAATTCCCAGCCATCCAGATGGCTTTCCATCAGCAGCGGGTATTCGGCCTCGGGAATCTGCTCGATCTCCTCGGCAGTCCGGATCATGCGATGGCCGAGACAACCGGCCTTGTCGAAGGCCTTGAGATGAATCGGATCGTCGATGTCGCCGTCGAGCTTGAGCAGGGTCTGGTTGACGCGCTTGAAAAAGCGATAGACGTCGTCCTTTTCGTGCGCTTCCTCGAAAATACCGACCCGGATGCCGCCCAACTGGGCCCGACGCTTCATCAATGCCTTGTCGCGGAACAGCACGGCCTGACCGTGCAGGCGCGGGTTGTCCATCAACACCGCGTTGATCGCCCCGGCCCACTCGACCACTTCCTCGAACAGCGGCACCGCCGCGTCGACACCCATTTCCTTGAGCCGTTCGGCGATCTCCATCGAGCGATCGTTCAGGCGCTCGAAGTTCCAGGGCACATAGGGAATATCGTGCTGCTGGCAGTAATCCTCCGCCCACTCGGGTGCAACGACCACATAGCGCCGATCGAATTTCTCGGCGGCCTCGATGGCCCCCATCGCCCAGCCCAGAAGGGCTATATAACCTTTATCAGGATTCTTCTCCGCCATGACGGCTCCGTGGAACGAATCGTTACCCGACCATAGCACAGGGCCGCGAATCCCCCTCGGCCGCGACCGTGTTCATGCGCCGGGCACCGGCCACAGCAAAGCCGCCCCGCAAGCGATCGAGACCTCGCCGTGCGCAGCCGGCACGAGGGTGGTTCGGAGATCGTCGGTGGCGCAGTGGCGCGCCCACACCTTGGGGACTTCGCTATACAGCCAGCGAATACGCGACAGCCCGCCGCCAACCACGATAATTTCCGGCTCGATGAGATTGATGACCGCCGCGAATGCCCGTGCACTGCGCGCCAGCCAATCACGCAGGGTTATCCCGGCCAGGCGCTCCCCGGCCTCGGCCCGTGCCACGATATCGGGCACGGCGAGCGCATGGCCGCCCCGGCGCTCATGATCGCGACTCATCCCGGGTCCGGACAACCACGTTTCGATACAGCCGCTCAGCCCGCAGCCACAAGTCGGGGCGCCCCGCATCTCGGCGGCACTCGGCCAGGGCAGGCTATTGTGCCCCCAGGCACCGGCGAACCCGTTCGCGCCACCGACAAGCCGGCCGTCAATCATCAGCGCGCCGGATACGCCGCTGCCGAGTACGGCGGCGAACACCCGGCGCGCGCCCGCGGTCGCCCCGCTGCTCTGTTCGGCCCCGGCCAGGCAACCGGCCTTGTGCGCGGTACGCACATTGCGCCCGAGGGTCGCGGCAAGATCCCGCGGCAGCGGGCGGTTGTTCAACCAGCCCGCATGCGAGCCACATATCAGATGTCGGCTCGCGTTCAGGCGCCCCGGCGTCGCCACACCGACCGGCAGACCCTCGATACCGACATCCGTTTCCAGCATGCCGACCATCTCGACAATCGCGGCGACCGTGGCCGAATAATCCCCGACCGGCACCGCCAGACGCCGTTCGGCATGCACGCGATGATCGGCGTCGACGATCGCCCCGGTGAGGTGCGAGCAACCGAGATCGATCCCCAGGCGCAGGTCACTGGGGCTCACGGGCGGGCCCCCAACACGCCACGGCGAGCACACAGGAGTTGATCACGACACATCGGCTTGAGTTGTCGACATTACCCAGTCAGTGTAGGCGCTCGCCGCAGGACTTGCGATGCGCCATACAGCGGTCTGGCCGGGGCGCCGACCGGAGCCGGGGCCGCGCGGATACAGACACCATCGGCGCGCCCGGTTCTAGTCGATCGCTGCATCCAGCAGCGCGCCGCAGTCGTCGTCGATCTTGTGCGTGATCAGATCGTCGGCCCGGGTACGCCCCCGATTGATCGCCATGATCGGCAGCCCGCGCACCGCGGCTTCGCGGACGAAGCGAAAGCCGGACCACACCATCAGCGAAGAGCCGGATACCAGCACGGCCTCGGCCCCGGCCAGCCCGGCCCAGGCCCGCTCGACGCGCGGCCCGGGTACGGCGCCGCCGAAAAACACCACGTCCGGCTTGAGTATCCCGCCGCACAGGGGGCAATCCGGCACATTGAAGCGCTGGTAGTCGATGTCGCCAAGCTCGATGTCGCCATCGGGGCGCATGGCGTCGGCATCGTGCAGCCAACCGCGGTTGGCCTCGACCAGCATATCCTGCACCCGGTGGCGCGACAGGCGGGTCCCGCAATCCAGGCACACCACACGATCGAGCCGGCCGTGCAGATCGACCACGCTACGGCTGCCCGCGGCCTGATGCAGGCCATCGACATTCTGCGTCACCAGCAGCGACAGCCGCCCGGCCGCCCCCAGCCGTGCCAGGGCGCGGTGGCCGGGATTGGGCCGGGCCCGCGCCACGGGCGGCCAGCCGGCCATGCTGCGTGCCCAGTAGCGACGGCGCTTCGAAAGCTGAGCGATGAACGCCTGATGCTGAATCGGGCGTGCCCCCTTCCAGCCGCCGTCGCGGTCGCGATAGTCCGGAATGCCCGAATCGGTGCTCATGCCGGCGCCGGTCAGGACGAACAGCCGGCGATGGCACGACACGAAGTCGCGCAATCGCTCGACATGCGCCGTCCGGGCGGTCTCCGCCGGATCCGTCAACACATCGATTTCAGTCACGACGCCTCCGGGTAGCGGCAAGGACAGGCCCCGTCATGTTCGAATACCACGGCCTCGCGCGCAATGACCGCGCCGCCGGCCCAAGATACAAGCCCGGCGCCAATCAGTCGCGCTCGGCGTCCAGCAGCGCCCCCACTTTGGTCACGTAACCATGCTTCGCCTTGTCGGCCGCCATCCCCTTGAGTTTGGCCCACGCGTCGTACTTGGCCCGGCCCTTGAAATCGGTGATGCCCGGCCGCTTGCCGGAAACATCGCCCACGGTGGCCTGTTTGTAGTGGGCATACAGCGCCAGCAGATCGGCGTTGCTCGGACGCGTGGACAGCGTCTCGACATCCTTCTGCGCCTGTTCGAATTCAGCTTGCGGATCCGCCATGGATTCTCCTCGGCCCGATGGGCCTTCGTCGCGTCGGTCTGCCGAGTCTAGGGCCTGTTGCCGTTTCGTGCGAGTCCGCGCCAAGCGCTGTTTTGCGGCAAGACGAGGCGTAGTGCGCGCCGTGCAGTCACTCTGCACAAGCGGGCTACAACGCTGGATTGCCGCAAAACAGCGCTTGTCCCTTCGGGTTGGGCCGCAAATCGCGCCCGGCGGCGTTGCAAGTCTTGATCGTGGCACGCCACGACGCGGCGACTCGCGCCTTGCCGGACACGATTTGCGGTCTCCAACGCGGCGCTCGCACGAAACGGCAACAGGCCCTAGCCAGCAATACGCACATACGTCATGAATCGATACGCCGGCGTATCGCCGGTGGCCGCGCGGGGCTCCTCGGCCACGAGTCGCCAGCGGGCCCAGTCCACCGCCGGAAACCAGGTATCGCCGGTATATTCGGCCTCGATACGCGTGATCAGCAGACGGTCGGCCTGCGGCAATGCGAGCGCATAGATCTGCGCCCCGCCGATGACCATGAGTTCCGTCGCATCGGCCGCCTGCGCCAAGGCGGCATCCAGACGATCGACCACGACCACGCCCGCGGCCCGAAAGCCGGGCTGGCGCGTCAACACCAGATTGCGCCGGTGCGGCAACGCCCGACCAATCGATTCAAATGTGCGCCGGCCCATCACGATGGGCTTGCCGCGCGTGTTGTGCTTGAACCAGCGCAGATCCTCCGGCAGGTGCCATGGCATACCGCCCCGGGCGCCGATCAGGCCGTTCACATCCATGGCCGCGATCAGGCTGATACGCGGTTGCGTCATCGTGTCTCCTGGCTTGCGTCTGCCCTGGCCTCGAACTGCCGGGTCAGCGTGATGATGAAGGTCGTTCCCTGACTGTGGGTTTCGGCAATCTCGAGATCCCCCCGATGGCGCCGGGCAATGCGCCGGCACAGATCGAGGCCGATACCGGTTCCGGCCACGGCCTCGCGGTCTTGTCCGGCCAGCATGGCCTCCGGGTTGTCGAAGCCACGCGCGTTGTCGCTGTAGCGCAGCCGCAGCGTGCCCTCGTCCGGCGCCGTCGCCAAGGCTGCGATCGCGATGCGCGGCGGCGCCTCGGGGCGACGATAGCGAATGCTGTTGTCGATCAGATTCTGGAACAGCAACCGCAACTGTACCGGGTCGCCGGACACAACCCCGAGACTGCCCACGTCGACGACGGCGTCGTGCTCGCGCCTGAGCGTGCCCAGATCATCGACGACCGTCGCGATCAACGCCCGGAGATCAATCCGCTGGGGCACGAATGGCGCGTTGTCGATGCGTGCCAGCCGAAGAATCCCCGCCACATTGTCCTGCAGCCGCGCGACCGCCGCATCGATGCGGGCGAGATAGTCCGCAGCACCCGCGCCGGGGGCCACCGCGTCGTCGTCACGTGCTGCGTGGACATACTCGCGCACGCGCCGCAGCGGCTCGCGCAGGTCGTGCACGACCGCATTGAACCAGGCACGCTCAGCCGATTGATCGCCGCCGGCCGCTGGCGCGGTCCGGCGATCACTGGATTTCTCCGGCGCCCCGAGTGCCAGGGTGAAGCCCAGCAGGGTATTGTCGGCCTCGTCGTGCAGCGCGACCACCGTGACCGGCCAGCAGACATCGTCGGGCCCGTCGTCCGTGCCGACCACCACGGCCTGCTGCGGCCGTCCGGTCTCCACCGTGCGATGCAACAGCACGTACCAGTCCTGTTCGTCCGCCGGCCGGAACACATCGATCACCGGACGCCCGACCCACGTGTGATCGACAACCTCCAGACACTCTGCGGCCTGCGGACTGACGTATTTGATCTCGGCCTCGAGCCCCAGCCCGATCCAGCCGGGCTCGCCCGCGATCAGCGCGAGATTGGCGCGGTGGGCGGCGCGCGAGTCGCCCCGCGACCGGCGCCGGCTCGGCAGATCGTATGCCGGCCCGGTCTCCTGGATGAGCACCGCAAAACCCGGCTCGGCTTCGAGCTGCGGCCGGATCTCCAGTCGACAATTCTTGCGCTCGCCGGCCCGCGTCAGTAGCGGTAGATCGAGCTGCGCTTGCCCCGCTGCAGAGGCGCCGAACAGCGTTCGGGTGACCAATCCCTGATGACGATTCTCCGCCGGCGCGAGATGATCGAGCCGGCGCCCCATGACGTCGACCGCAAAATGCCCGAGCAAACGCTCGGCGCTGTCGTGCCAGATGCGGACACGACCATCGAGCGTCAACCCGCACACGGCGAGCGATGAATCCCGCGCGAGCAGCAACTCGAGCGCGCGCTCGGCAAAGCCGCCGTTGTCGTCATCGACGAGCCGGCGTGAAACATGGGCCGTGGAATCGATCATGACCGTTCCATGCTCGTTCGTGAAAACGTCGCCGCGCAACCCGATCAGTGAATCGGGGCGGTCAAACCGGCCAGGAGTTCGGTCACGTCCGGCGTCGTCAGGCCGGGCGCATAATAGAAACCCTGCGCGAAGCCGCAGTGGTTGTCGGCCAGAAAGCGCCGCTGTCCATCGTTCTCGACCCCTTCGGCCACTACACGCATGCCCAGGCTGGCCCCCAGGGCGATGATCGCCCGGGCCATGGCCTGGTCGCTGGGATTGTCCACGACACCGCGCAGACAGTTGAGATCGATCTTGAGCACGTCCACCGGCCGCCGCGTTAGAGACTGGAGCGTCGAGCGACCGCGCCCGACATCATCTATAACGACCCGTACCCCCATATTCTTGAGGGCGACGAGCAGATCATCGAAAATCCGGTTGTCCAGAATGAGTGCGCTTTCGCTGAATTCCAGCTCGAGACAGCCGGGCGGCATGCCGCGCTCGTCGATCAGCCGTCGTACGCTGGCCAGCAGGCCGGCGTTACTGACCAGTTCGGCCGAGACATTGACCGCAAGCACCACGTCGGCATCAATCAGGCCGTAGTCGCGCCAGGCCAGATACTGACGACAGGCCGACGACAGCACCCAGTCACTGAGACGGTTGATAAAACCACTCGTCTCCGCGAGCGCGACGAAACGCGTCGGCGAGATCGGCCCGAGGCGGCTGTGATGCCAGCGCGACAACGCTTCCAGTGCGACGATACGGCCGGTCTCGAGCTCGAACTGGGGCTGGTACACCAGATACAACTCGTCGCGCTCCAGGGCCAGGCGCAGCTCGTTGCCCAGCTCCGCCGGCTCGGCCTCGGTCGCCTGATCGACGTCGGCAAACCAGCAGAATCGATCGCGTCCGGCCCGCTTGGCGGCGTACATCGCAGCATCGGCGTGGGTGAGCAGGGTCATGCCATCGGCGCCGTCCTCGGGATAGCGCGCCGCGCCGATCGATATGGTCACGCGGAGCCGGTGCTCGCGCACCACCACCGGCTGGCGGAACCGATCCAGCACCGCGCGCAGCATCGCATCGACCTCGGTGGTGTCGTCCGTGTCGACCACCGCCACGAATTCGTCGCCACCCACGCGCCCCAACAGCACCTGCGCGCTACAGCAGGCCTGGAGGCGCTCCGCGGCCACGGCCAGGGCGCGGTCGCCCACGTTATGGCCCAGCGAATCGTTGATACTCTTGAAGCCGTCGAGATCGAAATAGATCACCACGAAGGGGGCGCGCCGCTCCGGCGGCTCGGCCAGCTTCCGGGCGATGCGTTCCTGCACCACCCGGCGATTGAACAGACCGGTAATCTGATCGTGCTCGGCCAGATAAGTGAACTGCGCCTGGTTGGCGTACTGCTGGATCGCGTAGCGAATGACCCGTTCGATCAGTACCGCCGTCAGGGAATCCTTGGACAGAAAATCGACCGCGCCGGCCTTCATGACCGCCAGATCGATTTCATAATTGTCGTTACCGGTCAGCACGACGATCGGCCCCGCGAAGCGTCGGGCCGCCGCGCTGCGCAGCACTTCCAGGCCGGTGCGCGCGCCCAGCTGATAATCGAGCAGGCAAATATCGTGCGCAGCACGCGCCAGCTCACGTTCGGCTTCGACGTGGTCCGATGCGAACGTCAGGGCATACCCCATGCCGTGCGCCGCCGACAACAGACTGGCCAGATGTTCGCGATCCTCTTCGCTATCCTCAACGACGAGAACCCGAATCGGGCCCGTTCCCTGATCCAATGTGAGTTTTCTTATTCAAATGTCATGATCGACATTCTACTTCAACTCACCGACCGCGCGCTGAAAATACTGGCCGGGCGCGAGCCGCCTCGGACATTCAGACCGCGATCGGGGCCTTGATGGTCGGATGGCTTTTATAATCAAGCAATTCAATGTCATCGAAACGAAAATCGAAGATATCGTCGATGGCCGGATTCAGATGCAGGCGCGGTGGCGCGAGCGGCTCGCGCGCAAGCTGGGCGGCCACTTGGTCGAGGTGATTCAAGTAAATATGCGCGTCGCCGAGCGTATGCACAAAGTCGCCCACGGCCAGATCGCATACCTGGGCAATCATGTGCGTTAATATCGCATAAGAGGCAATATTGAACGGCACGCCCAGAAAAATATCGGCACTGCGCTGATAGAGCTGGCAGGACAAACGCCCGCCGGCGACATAAAACTGAAACATCGCATGACACGGCGGCAACGCCATATCGTCGACCTGGGCCGGATTCCACGCGGTCACGATATGCCGGCGTGAATCGGGATTACGCCGGATACCCTCGATCACGCGTGCCAGCTGATCGATCGACTCGCCGTTCGGCGCCGGCCAGCTGCGCCACTGGTAGCCGTAGACCGGACCGAGATCGCCGTTCTCGTCGGCCCAATCGTCCCAGATCCGGACTTTGTGCTCGCGCAGGTAGGCGATATTGGTATCGCCGGCGATGAACCACAGCAGCTCGTGGATGATCGAGCGCAGGTGCAGTTTCTTGGTGGTCAGGGCTGGGAAACCGCGGGCCAGATCGAACCGCATCTGGCGGCCGAACACCGACTTCGTGCCCACGCCGGTACGATCGGCCTTGGTCACGCCGTGATCGCGCACCTCGCGCATCAGGTCGAGATAGGGTTGCTCGATCGCCGCACTCACCTGGCGCCGCCCTCATTCGGATCGCGTCGGGTATATGCCCAGATCAAAAGCGCGATGCCGCCGACGATCATGGGCGCCGAATAGATCTGGCCCAGCGTCATCCAGCCGAAGGCGACGAAGCCGGCGAACGGATCCGGCTGGCGGAAGAACTCGCAGAAAAAACGAAAGCAGCCATAGCCGACCAGGAATACACCGGATACCGCCGCGCGCGGGCGCGGCTTGGCCGCATAGATCCAGAGAATCGCGAACAGGGCGAGTCCTTCCAGCGAGGCCTCGTACAGTTCCGAGGGATGCCGCGGCTGCGGGCCGACATGCGGATAGATCATGGCCCAGGGCACATCCGTGACCCGGCCCACCAGTTCGCCGTTGATGAAATTCCCGATACGCCCGAAGAACAGCCCGATCGGCACGATCGGCGCCACGAAGTCGGTAATCTGGAAGAAGGTGCGGTGTGTCTTGCGCGCGAACCACATCGATGCGATCAACACACCGATCAGACCGCCGTGGAACGACATGCCGCCGTCCCAGACCGCGAAGATCTGCAACGGATGGTGATAGAACAGATCGGGCTGGTACAGCAGCACATAGCCCAGCCGTCCGCCGAACACCACGCCGAGCACGACATAGAACAGGAAGTCGCCGACTTCCTCCTTGTGCCAGTGCACATGCGGCTGGCGCGTGCGCACAATGCCCATGCCCCAGCCGATGAGGAAGGACAACAAATACATCAGGCCGTACCAGTGCACGGCCAACGGGCCGATCGAAAACGCGATCGGGTCGAAATCGGGACGTACGAACATGGGCGCGGAGTTTAGCAGCACGCCGCCCTGTCGTGGCGATCAAACCAATGACGAATTCTTGAAACCGCATCCGGCCGTCGGTGGACACATCGCGCGTGTCGCCTGGCCCGCGGGGTCAGCGCGTCAGCGCATAGCACAGCGCATCGCGCGGCGCCGCCGCATGGCCGAGATTAGGGCACGGCGCCCAGCGCGCGAGCCGCCCTTCGTATCGCATGCCGAGTTTTTCCAGCACGCGCGCGGAGGCGGTGTTCTCGACATCACAGGTCGCCCAGACACGATACAGATCGTCGTTGCCCCAGGCGGCCTCGACAATGGCCGCGGCCGCCTCCGTGGCCAGCCCCCGCCCCCAGACCGAGGGCGCGAGGATATAACCGATCTCCGCGCCGTGCTGATCGAACTGGCACGAGGCCGCCCCGTGCAGCACGCCGGTGGCGCGGTCGGTCACGGCGTAGCAGAAATCGTCGCCCGCAGCCCAGCCGGCCGCGACATCGTCGAGAAAGTCGTGGGTGTCATCGATGTCCGCCGCGGTCGGCCAGATCATGTAACGCGTGGCCACCGGATCGCTGGCGTAGGCGAAGATGGCCCCGGCATCGGTAGGCTCCGGCGGCCGCAGATGCAACCGCCGGGTATCGACGCTGCGCGGCATGACGGTCATCATCGAACGCGATCTCCCCTCAGGCCGCGCAGGCTATTTTCAGCCCAGCGCGTGGCCGAATTCCTTGGCGTAGCGCGCCTTGAACTCGTCCATCGTGAAGGCGTGGTTCTGGGTGCCGGGCCGCTCGATCTTGATCGTGCCCATCAGCGAGGCGATGCGACCTGTGGTGGCCCAGTCGTAACCCTGCTGCAGGCCGTAGATCAGCCCGGCCCGGAACGCGTCGCCGCAACCTGTCGGGTCGCTCAATGCCGAGGGGCTGCCGGTGGGTATCTCGTAGGTCTTGCCGTCGGCATAGATCACCGACCCCTTGGCGCCCTTGGTCACGATCAGCGCCTTGAGCCGGGATGCAATCTCGGCCTCGCTCATGCCCGTACGATCGCGCACCAGCTTGGACTCGTAGTCGTTGACCGCGAGATACGCCGCCTGGTCGATGATCGTGTTCAGCTCCGCGCCGTTGAACATCGGCAGGCCCTGCCCCGGATCGAAGATGAAATCGATCCCGGCATCGGCAAACTGCTGCGCATGGGCAACCATGCCGTCCTTGCCATCCGGCGACACCATGCCCAGCGTGATACCGGCATTATCCGGCACCGCCTGCTCGTGGGCATGGTTCATCGCGCCCGGATGGAAGGCCGTGATCTGGTTGTCGTCCATGTCGGTGGTGATGTACGCCTGCGCGGTGTAGGCATCATCGATACGCAAGATGTGATCACGGCTGATGCCGTGCTGATCCATCCAGTCGGCATAGTCGTCGAAATCCTTGCCGACCGTCCCCATGGCCTTGCCCTCGCCGCCCAGCAGCGCCAGCGAATAGGCAATGTTACCGGCACAGCCACCGAACTCCCGACGCATTTCCGGCACCAGAAAGGAGACGTTCAGCATGTGCACCTGGTCGGGCAGAATCTCGTTCTTGAACTGCCCGGAGTAGACCATGATGGTATCGAAAGCAAAGGAACCGCAGATCAGCGCAGACATAGATTGTCCTTTCGTCAAGTGAACGGGTGGCGCACTTTCATCGCCCGCCGAGGCGCCGCCGGTATCAATCCGCCGGCGCACTCTGTAAGCATTGCATCAGGCCGCCGAACGCTCGCCGCCGGTTTCGGGCTCGTATTTCAAATCGAGCGACTTGGCCGCCGCGACTTCGTCCAGCCGGCGCACCGGCAGGCTCACCGGGGCGTTTTTTAAAGTGGTTGCATCGTTTCTGGCTTCGTTCCAGATCGCGACCATGGCGTCGACGAAGCCGTCGAGCGTTTCGCGCGATTCGGTCTCGGTGGGCTCGATCAGAAAGCACTCCGGCACGAGCAGCGGGAAATAGATGGTCGGCGCATGATAGCCGTAGTCGAGCAGCCGCTTGGCGAAGTCGGTCGCGGTGACGTCCAACTGCTGCTTCTGGCGCTTGAGCGTGACGATGAACTCGTGGCTGGCGCGTCGGTCCGGGAACGCCACCTCGAAGCCGGCCTGCTTGAGCCGCGTCATCAGGTAGTTCGAGTTGAGCGTCGCGAATTCGGAGACCCGTGTCATGCCTTCGCGCCCCAGCAGGCGCGCATAGACATAGGCCCGCAGCAGCACGCCGGCGTTGCCCATGAAGGTCGAAAGGCGGCCGATCGTGTGCGGCACATCCTTTTCGGTCAGCCAGCGATAGCTGACGTTTGTGCCCTCGCCTTCGCGGCCGACCGCGGGGATCGGCATGAAATCGCGCAGACGTTTCGACACACCGACCGCGCCGGAGCCCGGCCCGCCGCCGCCGTGCGGCGTGGAGAAGGTCTTGTGCAGGTTCATGTGGATGACATCGAAGCCCATGTCGCCCGGGCGCACCTTGCCGAGAATGGCATTGAGGTTGGCGCCGTCGTAATACAGCAGGCCCCCGGCCTCGTGGATCATCTTCGAGATCTCGAGGATGTCCTGTTCGAACACGCCCAGTGTGGACGGGTTGGTCAGCATGATGCCGGCGGTCTTCGGGCCCACTTTCGAGCGCAGCGCCTCCAGATCGACGTCACCATCGGCGTCGGTCGGAATCTCGACCACGGTGCAGCCGCACATCACGGCCGTGGCCGGATTGGTGCCGTGGGCGGCGCTCGGCACGATGATTTCGTCGCGCTCGGTATCGCCGCGGGCCTCATGGTAGGCCTTGATCATCGCCACGCCGGTGAATTCGCCCTGCGCGCCAGCCATCGGCGTGAGCGAGACCGCGGCCATGCCCGTGACCGTCTTGAGCATTTCCTGCAGGTCGAAAAAGCAGGCCATCATGCCCTGGCTGTGGCTGGCCGGCGCCAGCGGATGCCGGTTGAGAAAACCGGGCAGCGAGGCCAGCGTGTTACAGGCGCGTGGGTTGTACTTCATCGTGCACGAACCCAGCGGGTAGAAGTGCGTATCGATGGAGAAGTTGAGCTGCGACAGACGGGTGTAGTGCCGCACCACGTCCAGTTCGGAGACTTCCGGCAGGCCAAGCGCGCTGCGGCGCCGGAGGTTCGCCGGCAGATCGTCCACCGCGGGCGCGCTTGCCGGCGCCTGGGCGGTGGCCCGGCGGCCGGGCCGGCTGTGTTCGAAGATCAGTCGTTCAGTCATGGCAATCGATAACGTTAGGCCGATTCGAGCGCGGCGATGGCCGCGTCGTAGTCCGGTTCCTGGGAAATCTCGGGCACGAGTTCGCTGTAGACGACGCGATCGTCGGCATCGGCCACGATCACGGCGCGGGCGCACAGCCCGGCCATGCCGCCGTCCTCGATCAGCACGCCGTAGTCGGCGGCGAAGGTCTTGTCGCGCATCATCGACAGCGTGACGCCGTTTTCCAACCCTTCGGCGGCACAGAAGCGCTTGTGCGCGAACGGCAGATCGGCCGAGACCTGCAACAGCACCACACCGGTCATGGCCTCGACGCGGGCATTGAACCGCTTGACCGACAGCGCACAGGTGGGCGTGTCCAGGCTCGGGAAGATATTGAAGATCCTGGCGCGGCCGGCGAACGCGTCGAGCCCGACATCGACCAGATCGCTGCCGGTGAGCCGCAGCGGCGGCAATCGATCGCCCGGCTGCGGCAGTTCGCCGGCGACGTGCATTTCGGCGCCGCGGCGCGTGATGGTTCGGCTCATATCAGGCCACCTCTGTCATTTCTGCCAGCACATCCGACAGCGCGTTGGCGTAGGCCGCCAGATCGTCGTCGGTCTTGGTTTCGGTGGCACAGACGAGCACTACGTCGTCCATGTCGTCGAAGAATGCGCCCAGCGCCAGACCGCCGAGAATGCCGCGCTCGGCCAGCGCGTCGAGCACCGGCTGGGCCGGCACCGGCAGGCGCAGCGCGGCTTCGTGGAAGAACGGTGTATTGAATACGCGCCCCACACCGTCGAGTGCGGTCAGGCGGGCGACCAGATCGCGCGTGGTCGCGGCACAGGTCGCGGCCACGGTTTCCAGACCATGCGAGCCCAGCAGGCTCATGTGAATGGTCGCGGCGGTGACCAGCAGACCCTGATTGGTACAGATATTCGACGTCGCCTTCGATCGACGAATGTGCTGCTCGCGCGGCTGCAGCGTGAGCACATAGCCCGGCTTGCCGTCGATATCGCGGGTGCGCCCGACCACGCGCCCCGGCATCTGGCGCACATGGGTTTTGCGACAGCACAGAATGCCGAAGTACGGCCCGCCGCCGGCCAGTGGCGCGCCCAGCGGCTGGCCCTCGCCGACCACGATATCGGCACCGGCGCCGTCGCCCCACTCGCCCGGGGGCGTCAGCAGCGCGAGCGACACCGGGTTGACCACACCGATCGCCAACGCGCCGTTGTCGCGCGCCCAGTCGGTGAGCGCATCCACATCCTCCAGCACGCCGAAGAAATTCGGCTGCGGGATGACGAGCGCGGTGATGTCAGCGCCGGCCCGGGCGTCGAGCGCGGCGCGGTCGATCCTGCCGTCGGCGCCGTAGGGAATGGTCTCGAAGATAATGTTCTGGTTCGCGCAGATGTTATGCGCGACTTCGCGATAGTACGGGTGCACGCCGGCCGGCATCAGCACCCGCCTGGACTTGGATTTGCGATTGGCCCGCACGGCCATCAGCACGGCCTCGGCCAGCGCGGAGGCGCCGTCATACAGCGAGGCGTTGGCGACGTCCATGCCGGTCAAACCGCACATCATCGTCTGGTATTCGTACACGACCTGCAGCGTGCCCTGGCTGGCCTCGGGCTGATAAGGCGTATAGGCGCTATAGAACTCGCCGCGGGTGGTGATCTCCCATACCGCGGCCGGCACATGATGCTCGTAGGCACCCGCGCCGATGAAGCACAACCCCCCGGCATCCCGCGCGGCGCGCTGGTGCATCAAGCGGGTGACGGCCTGCTCGCTGGCGCGTTCCGGAATCGCCGAGATATCGACGTTGCGCAGCTTCGGGTCGATCTCGGAAAACAGGGCATCGACACTGTCCGCGCCGATGGCGGCCAGCATGTCCGTGATGTCCTTGTCGGTATGGGGAATGAAAGGCATAGCGTTTGCAGGTTGAAACCGGGCTGAAAACCAGGAAGCGGCGCCGACGACGCGCGCCGGCACCGTAAGGCGATCGATCAGTCTTCTTCGGCTTCGACGATCTCACCGTAGGCATCGGCGTCCAGCAGGTCGTCGAGATGCGCGGTGTTATCGACCGTCATCTTGAACAACCAGCCCTCGCCGAACGGATCTTCGTTGACGCGCTCGGGCGAATCGGCCAGTTCCTCGTTGACCTCGACGATCTCGCCGTCGACCGGCGCATAGATATCGGAGGCGGCCTTGACCGATTCGACCACCGCCACCGGGTCGCCCACGGCGAACTTGGTGCCGGTCTCCGGCAGTTCGACGAACACCAGGTCGCCCAGCGAGCCCTGGGCGTATTCGGTGATGCCGACGGTCACGGTGCCGTCGCCGTCGTTGGCCACCCATTCGTGGCTCTTGGTATACGAAAGTTCGTTCGGGATATCGCTCATTGTCTTATCCTGGATTGGCCCCTTGACGAGTCGAAATGATAAGCGAGGCGGCCCCGTATTCCAGCCGCTCGCGGGGAAAAGCGTCGGTCCGGCCGCTAGAGATCGATGCAGATCTCGCCGTGACGCACGAAGGGATAGGAGACGATGCGCGCCGGCACCCACTTGCCGCGCAGCTCGACCTCGACCGGATCCGTCCAGTCGGCGGGCACGCGCGCCAGCGCGATCGAGCGCGACAGGGTCGGCGCGAAGCTGCCGCTGGTGACTTGGCCGGGCGCGTCCCCGGCATCGCTGGCCTCGTCGCCGGCCGCGCGCACGGCCGCGCCGTGGCGCATGACGCCGCGCCCTTCCAGCAGCAGGCCGACCATTTTCCTGGTCTCGTCATGCTCGCGGATATGTGCCAGCGCATCCCGGCCGATGAATTCGCGCTCCGCCGGCTCGAAGGCCACGGTCCAGGCCAGGCCGGACTCCAGCGGCGTGGTGTCTTCGTCCATGTCCTGGCCGTAGAGATTCAGCCCGGCCTCGAGCCGCAGCGTGTCCCGCGCACCGAGGCCGATCGGCGACACGCCGGCCTCATGCAGCGCCCGCCAGGTCTCGACCGCCGCGTCGGCCGGCAGCATGATCTCGAACCCGTCCTCGCCGGTATAACCGGTGCGACCGATCGCCCATTCACCGGCGACCGTGACGCGAAACGGATTGAGTTCCATCGCCGCGGCCGCGAGCTCGTCGTCGAGAATGCGCTGGCAAAGCTTGCGTGCCTGCGGTCCCTGTACGGCGATGATTGCCAGCTCGTCGCGCGCCGTGACCGTGGCGTCGAAGTCGCGGGCCTGGCTGGTGATCCACGCCATGTCCTTGGTCGTGGTGGCCGCATTGACCACGATGCGATACCAGTGCTCGCCCAGGTGATAGACGATCAGGTCGTCGACCACGCCGCCGCGGGTATTGAGCATGCAGGTATAGAAGGCACGGCCCACTTGGTCGATCTTGGCCACATCGTTGGCCAGAGTCCGCCGCAGCAGGTCGCGCGCCTGCGGCCCCTCGATGTCGACCGGGCGCATGTGCGAGACGTCGAACATGCCGGCCGATTCACGCACGGCCTTGTGTTCGGCGATCTGGGAGCCGTAGTCGATCGGCATCTCCCAGCCGGCGAAAGTCACCAGCTTGGCGCCCAGGGCAACGTGCTCGTCGTACAACGGGGTCTGATTGGCCATGCGATCGACTCTGTTTGGGCAAATTGCAGCAGTTCAAAGACCGTCGGTCTCGTTCCGCCGCCCCTCTGTCCTGGCACCTGAGAGATTCGCCCCGTCGGTGAACCGCCTTGGCGGTTGCTCTCCAGAGTCGATCGTGGCCGGCGAGCCGGCCCGCGCGTGGTCCTGTGGCCTGAGCGTTTCCGGGCGGAATTGCGCCTTCGGCGGCGGGCGTGCCCGCTCTCTCCCACGCGTTTTGCGATCGTGGGACGAACTATACCGGGCGCGCCGGACCATGCCAAATGGCGCGCCCCGGGCCTGTCGCCGTTTAGCGCGCGCGGCCCGCGCTAGCGCAACAGTCGCGCGCCGTCGGGGGAAAGCCCCGCGGCCTGGCTGATCATGACCCGGCGCATCGGCGCCAGCCGCGACGCACCGCCGATCGCCAGTCCGCGCAACGCGCGCAGCAGCGGGTTGCGGCTGCCGTAGAGCCGCTTCAGGCCATCGGTGGCGGCCAGCATCATCATGTTGTCGGCCATGCGCGCGCGCTGATAACGCTTGAGGTAGCGCAATTCGCCGGCATCCGCCCCCGCCGCGCGGCCCGCCTCGAGTGCGGCCACCAGCTCGGCGACATCCAGCAGCCCCAGGTTCACCCCCTGCCCGGCCATGGGATGGACGACGTGTGCGGCATCGCCGGCGATCGCCACGCGCGGTTGTACGTATTCGCGCGCATGCATGAGCTTGAGCGGGAACGCCGCACGCGGGCCCATGTGCTCGATGCGCCCGAGCGCGCCGCCGCTGGCCTCGGTTAGCCGGCGACAGAATTCGTCATGATCGAGTGCGGCCAATTCATCCGCCAGCGCTTCGTCGGCGTGCCAGGCCAGCGAGCACCGGCCATCCGACAACGGCAGAAACGCCACCGGGCCGGTTTCGGTGAAGCGCTGCCAGGCGATATGTCGGTGGTGGTGCGCGGTCGTGACCGTGCCGACCGTGCAACGCTGGCCATACGCCCATCCCGTGGTGGCGATGCCGGCGGCTTCGCGCACCGGCGAATTCGCCCCTTCGGCCCCGACCACCAGGGCCGCGGTGATCTCCTGTTCATCATCGAGCGTCAGCCGTGCGGCGTTGTCGTCGACTGCCAGCGACGCGAGGCGGGCCGGGCAATAGACATCGACATGCTCGAGCGCCTGCCACGCGGCATCGACCACCAGCGCATTCTCCACGATATGCCCGAGCTCGGGCAGGCCGACCGCGGTATTCTCGAGAAACAGCTCGTCATCGCCGCCGGCCTGCCAGACCTTCATGCCGGTGAAGGCACAGATTCGCTGCGCCGGCACGCGCTCCCAGAGACCTAGATTGTCCAGCACCCGCCGCGGGCCCGGCGCGATCGCCGATTGCCGCAGATCGTAGTCGGCGTCCGGGTCGAGCGGCTTCGGCTGCCTGGCCTCGATCAGCGCGACGTGGAAATCGGCGTCGGACAGTGCGACGGCGAGCACCGCGCCCACCATGCCGCCGCCGACAATGGCGACATCGTAACGAGGACCTGTGGTCATGAGTTCATCCTGCGGTCGGAGCGGCGCATTGCGGTGTCATCGAGCAGCGCCAGCCCCATGCTGCGCCGCGCCATGCCGCCGCGCACGCCCGGCGCCAGCGACAAACCGAACAGACCGGCGCCGCGCACATGACCAAGGCCCGGCACGCGGTTGGAAAACAGGCGCACGATGCGGTCGGTGAAATTGGCCACGCGGTGTTGATCCGGTCGCCGGCTCTCGGCCCAGGCCGCCAGATGATCGGCGTCGCCCGGATCGAACGCGGCACCGTCGAGCTGCTGGTGCTCGCGCAGGGCGGCCGCCACGCCCAGCGCATCCCGGATCGCCAGA
Source organism: Salinisphaera sp. RV14 (assembly GCF_052044135.1). Lineage (NCBI taxonomy): Bacteria > Pseudomonadati > Pseudomonadota > Gammaproteobacteria > Salinisphaerales > Salinisphaeraceae > Salinisphaera > Salinisphaera sp. RV14. The sequence continues at coordinate 129,124 of NZ_JBQDYF010000008.1, read as the reverse complement.
TTGAAGCCCTGGGCCGCGGCCGGGTGCAGCGCGTGGCCGGCATTGCCGATCAATGCGGCACGATGCGACCAGGCCCGGTCGCAGAGCACGCGCGCCAGCGGATAGGCGCCACGCGGCCCGGCCAGCGTCAACCGGCCCAGGCGATCACCGAAACGCGCCTGCAACTCGGCGGTGAAATCGTCGTCGCTCGAGTCCAGCAAGCGCCGCGCCTCGTCGGTCGGCACGGTCCAGACCACGGCCGCCGTGTCATGTACGAACGGCAACAGCGCCACCGGCCCGTCCGGGGTGAAACGTTCGTAGGCACAACCGGCCAGCGGGCGTTCGGTGTGGGCCTTGGTGATGATCGCCGACTGACCATAGTCGTCGACCGTCGCCCCGATGCCCAGCGCCGAGCGCACTTTCGAGTGGGTGCCGTCGGCCCCGATCACCAGCCGCGTGGTCAGCCGGCGCTTGCCCTCACCTTCGGCCAGTGTGAGTTCAACCGCCGCGTCGCCCCGATAAGCCAGCGACTCGAAGGCCGCGGGCGCGATCGTATCCACATGATCCATGCCGGCCAGCCGCTCGCGCAGGACAGCGATCATGGTGAGATTGGGCACGACATAGCCGAGCGCGGGCAGATCGTACTCCGCCGCGTCGACGGTGACGCGGCCGAAATACCCGGCCTGCGAGACATGCAGGCGCTCGATCGCGGCCGCGTCCTCGGCCATCGCCGACCACAGCCCGAGCTGGTCGAACATGGCGCGCGTGCCCCAGGCGAGTGCCGTGGTGCGTGCCTTCATGTTCTCGTCAACCGGCGCATCGAAGGCCACCGCTTCGATCAGCGCGATGCGCAGCCCGCTGCCGGACAGTGCGCACGCCAGGCTGGCACCGGCCAGGCCGCCGCCGACGACGGCAATATCGTAATCGGTGTTCACGCGTGCTCGCTCATGAGCGCCTCGATGGCCGCCGGCGCCTTGGGCACGGCCGAGGTCATGACCTCCGGATCGCCACCGGTGATCACGACATCGTCCTCTACCCGGATGCCAATGCCCCAATAGCGCGGGTCCGCGCCCTCGGTGCCCGGCGGGATATACAAGCCGGGCTCGATCGTGAGCACCATGCCGGGTTCGAGCGCGCGCCACTCGCCGTCCTGCTTGTACGCGCCCACGTCGTGCACATCCATGCCGAGCCAATGGCTCGTGCCGTGCATGAAGAACGTCTTGTAGCGCTCGTCGGCCATCACCGATTCGCGATCGCCGGTGACGAAGCCCAGTTCGAGCAGACCGTCGACCAGGGTCTCGAGCGCGGCCTGGTGCGGTGCGTTGGCCTTCGCCCCGGCACGGCAGGCCGCGATCGCGGCTTCGTTGGCGGCCAGCACGATGTCGTAGACCTCGCGCTGGGTGTCGGTGAAACGGCCGTTGGCCGGGAACGTACGCGTGATATCGCCGGCATAGCCGCGATACTCGGCGCCGGAGTCGATCAGCACCAGATCGCCGTCGGCGAGCGCCGATGCATTTTCCACATAATGCAGCACACAGGCGTTGGCCCCCGCGCCGACGATGGTCGGATACGCCCAGTGCATGCCGTCGAGGCCGTAAATGTAATGCAGCGTGGCCTCGAGCTGATATTCGTACACACCCGGTCGGGCCGCGCGCATGGCCGCGCAATGCCCCGCCGCCGACGTCGCGGCGGCCTGGCGCATCAGGGCCAGTTCGGCCGGGGACTTACGCAACCGCATTTCATGCACCACGCTGTTGAGCGTGATGATGTGCTCGGGCGGCGCCGCATGCCGGCCGCGCGAACGCACGTCGTTCAACCGCGCGAGCAGGCGCTGTTCGAATTCCGGATGAATGCCCTGGGTCATGTACAGGTACTTACGAGTCGAGAGCATGTCACCGATGCGCGCGTCGAATTCCTCGATCGGAAAGGCCTGATCGGCGCCGAACCGCGCCATCGCCCCCTCGGTGCCGGCGCGATGGCCGATCCAGGTCTCGGCCGCCGGATCACGCTCGCGACAGAACAGCACGTACGCGCCGTCTTCGCGTCCGGGCGCAATCACCGCGATCGCACAAGGCTCGCCGAAGCCGGTCAGATAGCGAAAATCGCTGTTCGGCCGATACGGATAATCGACGTCGTTGTTGCGATTGCGTTCCGGCGTGGCGGCAATGACCGCGATGGCGGAGGCGCCGATCTCGCGCGCCAGCGCAGCGCGGCGCTCGGCGTGATCGGACGGGTCGTCGGCGTGATTCAGATGGGACGGGTCGGCAATCAATGCAGCGTCTCCCGGCTTTCGGGGCCTTCCCGTCGCGGCTGGAGTTCGAGAAAGATCATCTGCACGCCGACGCGCACGTACTCCACCAGCTCGGCGTAGTCGGCTTCGGCGCTGTCGGCATCCTCTTCGGCGGTGAGCTCGGCCTTGGACAGTTCGGTGAGATCGGTCACGATCTCGCGAACTTCATCCGACAACTGATCCGGATCGAAGCGACCGCGATAGCTCAGGCCGAAAAGAAAGCCCGAACACCAGCGCGCGAGCGCGTTGACGCGACGATCCAGCGAGTGCTCGTCGTCGTCAGGCAGTAACGGCGTGAAGCTCAGGTCGGGATCGAACAGCCCTTCGAGCGTCATCTCGCGCAGGGCCTCGAGCGCGGCGGTCAGGTTCTCGGCCTCGACATCGTCCACGGCCGCCGCCGGCGGCTGCTCGTTATCGATGCACAACATGCCGGTCAGCGTGCCGTGGGTCTCGCCGGGTGTTTGCACCGACCCGGCTTGCTTGAGCCCGTGATCGAGGGCCATGAAGATATCGGACTGACTCATGTCGGACCTTTGCGTTAAAGCGACCTCATGGTAGCAAAGCCCGGGCGCCGGTTGCGCCGGGCACCGCCCGCGCCGGCGCGCGCGTCAGTCAACCGGCCGGCCGCAGAGTGCCTCCGGATCATGCTTGTCCTGCGCGTCATCGCGCCCGACCGAACCCATGCGAAGACTGCCGTCGGCGCAGTGCACAATCCGCGCCTTGTGGCTCGCCCGGTTAGAGGCTGAGACCGGATCGGCCGACTGCCCCCGGGCCGCGCGGGCCTGCCGGCGTTGCCGACCGCCGCCCTGTTTCGGCCCGGCGTCGCCGCTCGTTGCCTGCGCGCCCGGCGGCGTACCGGGCGACCCGGGCGACCCGGGCGCGGGGTGTGGAATCACCTTGCCGGTCTGCGGATCGAGATAAATCGTCTGACCGGAATCGGCGGCGGTCGCCACGCCACTGGCCATCGCCAGAGCCGCAACGATTGAGCCGGAAATACACAACTGCTTGATCGACATGAAGGATCTCACATCGCGAATGAAAAGCCCCGCGCACTGCCGCGCGGACGTCGTTATAACACGCCGCCCGTTTCACCGGGCCATGGCGCTGGCTCGGACTCTGACTAGGGCCTGCTGCGGTTTCGTGCGAGTCCGCGGCAAGCGCTGTTTTGCGGCAAGCCATGCGTAGCGAACGTCCGGCACAAAAATAGATGATTCTTCGGGTTAACAGCGCGAGTATGCGAGCGCATGTTCGCCGCAGCTATTGGCCGCTAGGCTTTTGAAAATACAAGAATGACAGGCGCCGTCTTTTATTTTCAAGGCGTTTAAAACAGCTGATGAAGTCAGCTGTTTTGATGCCGGATTAACAGTTCTACCGGCCGTTCGAGTGAAACGGCAATGAGCTCTGAGCCTCGCCTGAACTCAGGGCATCGCCGCTCGCCGATCCGGGATGACACGGGGCGCCGCGACCGAGCACCTCTCAACCAGCGGGCATTCCATTTTCACCCGGCGTAGGGATGGCTTCTGACCGCTCGCCACCGCCGTGATGAGTGTCTCCACAGCCCATCGGCCCATTTCGTCATGGGGCAGTACCACGGTGGTCAGCGGCGGATACATGTGCCGCGCCACCTCCTGATCATCATATCCGACCACGGAGACATCTTCGGGGACGCGCAGCCCCTGCTCCTTCAAGGCCTCATAACAGCCGATCGCCATGGAATCGTTGCAACAGAAGATGCCGGTGGGCGGCGCGTCCAACGCCATCAGCGCCCGCGTCTGCTCGTAACCGCTACTCGGAAGCCAGTTCCCCTCACGGATCAGTTCAGGCGCCGCAGCGATATCGGCGGTGGTCAGCGCCTGGCGGTAGCCCTTCAGCCGGTCGCGCGCCGCCTCCATCCAGGGTTCCCCACCAATGATGGCGATCCGGCGATGGCCGGCATCGATCAGCCGTCGAGTCGCCGTGTGACCGCCGGCAACCTCGCCGGGGACGACACTGGGAAAACCGTTGCCGGACTCGTAGCAGTTCAGCAGCACGGTAGGCACGCCCCGCAGCGCGGCCGGCAGCTCGATTTGGCGGGTCAGAATCGAGGCGATGACCATGCCCTCGGGGCGACAGGAAAGCAACGTTTCGATGGCGCTACGCTCGAGTTCTGGATCGCTGCCGCTACTGCTGACCAGCAGCACGCGGTCGTTCTCCCACGCCACTTCCCGGGCACCGTCCATCGAGGCCACGGCGAACGGACTCGTCGAAATCTCGTCCACCAGGAATCCGATCACCCGGGACCCCTTGTGGTCCAGCGCCGAATGGCTGAACCGGCGATAACCCAGCGCCTCGGCCACTTCGAGTACCCGCTGCCGGGTCGCATCCGAAATACGCACGCTGGTCGAGCCGTTCACGACAAACGACACCGTCGACTGGGAGACGCCGGCCTCGCGCGCGACATCCATCATCGTGACTTTGCTTCTCGACCTCGCCATCGCCCGATCTCCACCTTTAGCCGCATATGCCATGGCCGGCTGTTGCCACTCTTTCAAGGCGATGCTAGCTTGCTAATAAAAATTAGCCAATATTTATTACCAAACGGCCGGCGGCCGAAAACAGGGGCCGAGGAGGAGAGAAAATCATGACGGACCTCACATTGCGCAGCGTGATCAAGCGCTACGGCGAGGAACAGGTCATGCACGGCGTCGACCTGGATATCCGCGAACGGGAATTCGTGGTGTTCGTCGGTCCGTCGGGCTGCGGCAAGTCCACCCTGCTGCGGATGATCGCCGGCCTTGAGCCGATCAGCGGTGGTGACATCCATATCGGCGACACGCGCGTGAACGACGTGCCGGCGGGCCAGCGCGGCGTCGCCATGGTGTTCCAGAACTACGCGCTGTACCCGCATATGACAGTGCGCGAGAACATGTCGTTCGGCCTGCGCAACGTGAACACGCCGAAATCGGAGATCCGCCAGCGGGTCGACGATGCCGCCGCGATACTGCGTATCGAGCCGCTGCTGGAACGCCGTCCGAAAGACATGTCCGGCGGCCAGAGACAGCGCGTCGCCATCGGACGCGCGATCGTGCGCAAACCCAAGGTCTTTCTGTTCGACGAGCCGCTGTCGAACCTCGACGCCAAGCTCCGGGTCCAGATGCGTATCGAGCTGGCCCGGCTGCATCGACAGCTCAAGGCGACGATGATCTACGTCACCCACGATCAGGTCGAAGCGATGACCCTGGCCGACCGGATGGTGGTACTGCGCGACGGACGCATCGAGCAGGCCGGCGCGCCGGCGGACCTTTACGAGGCACCCTGCAATCTGTTCGTGGCGGGTTTTCTCGGCTCACCGAGCATGAATTTCCTGGCCGCCACGGTCACCGATCGCGACGCCGACGGGGTCGGGGTCGAGCTGGCGGCCGGCGGGCGCCTGCACATCGCGCGGGACGGCTCGGCGGTTTCCCCGGGCGATACCGTCACCGTGGGCCTGCGCCCCGAACACGTGCGCCCAGCGGGTGACGGCACGCTCGCCGGCACGCTGGAAGTGGTCGAGCATCTGGGCGATCAGACGCTGCTGCATGTTCGCCTCGCTGAAGACTCGGTGGTCATCGCCCGGGATGAAGGGCGTTCCACGCACGCTGCCGGGGAGAATCTCCAGCTCGCCTTCAACGAGTCGGCCTGTCATCTGTTCGACGGGCAGGGGATTGCCTGCCCCGCCCTGGCGCACGCCGCCGCGATCGCCTGAGGGCGAGGAGGTCATCATGGCAATCGACGACACAGCATCCGCGGCGTCGGCCCGAGCCCCCACCAAGCCGACGCCTCGTCGGCCGCGTATTTCGGCGGACACGGTGTCCGGCTATGCCTTTCTGGCCCCGTTTCTGATCGTGTATGCGGTCTTTCTGATCTACCCGCTGTGGCGCGGATTCTTCCTGAGCCTGCATCAATGGGATCTGCTGGCCGGCCCGCTCGGCTGGACGGGGCTGCAGAACTACAGCGACATGCTGTCCGACCCGGCGTTCTGGAACGCCCTGACCAATACGTTCTACTTCGTCGTGCTCACCGTCCCGATCACGACGGCGCTGGCCCTCGCGCTTGCCCTGGCGCTGAGCCGGCCGACGCGGACCAACGCGGTGTTCCGAGCCATCTTCTTCTCCTCCAGCATCGTCTCGGTCACGGTCGTCACCCTGATCTGGCAGATGGTGCTCAGCCCGAGCCAGGGCATCCTCGCGCAGGCGCTGGGCACCATCGGCATCCCGCCGCTGGACTGGCTGAACGACCAGCATCTCGCGATGTTCGCGCTCGTCATCGCCACGGTGTGGTGGAGCCTGGGGCTGCCGCTCATGCTCTTCACGGCCGGGATCCAGCAGATCCCGGGCGACATCTACGAAGCGGCGAAACTCGACAACGCCAGCCGCTGGAAGACATTCCGCTACATCACCTGGCCCGCGCTCCATCGGACCACGGTGCTGGTCGTCCTCATCGAGATCATTCTGCACTTCCAGGTGTTCGGCCAACCTTTCCTGATGACCAAGGGCGGCCCGGCCGGCGCCACCCGGTCGCTGGTGCAGTACATCTACGAAAGCGGCTTCCGCGACTGGCATCTCGGCTATGCCTCGACCGGCGCCATGGTGCTGTTCGTGGTGATGCTCGTGGCGTCGCTGGCCCAGCTGTACTTCTCGCGGAAGGAGGACTGACCCGATGCGCAACGAACCCACCCACCGCCCTGACACCGGGCGGATCGTGATCCTCGTCATCCTCACCGTCGCCGCGTTCCTCTGGCTCGTTCCGATGCTTTGGGTGCTGGCCATGTCGCTCAAGCCCAACGCAGTGCTGATGCGCTCCACGGCCGGCCTGTTGCCGGTGCCGTTCACGCTGGACAACTTCATCCAGATATTCGACACGGCCAAGGTCACGCGCTGGTTTCTCAACAGCGTCGGCGTCGCCGTGCTCATGACCAGCATCACGCTGGTGCTGTCGTCGCTGGGGGGTTATGCCCTGGCCCGCATCCCCTTCCGCGGCGCGCGCTTCATGCTGATCTTCATCATCGCGGGGCTGACGGTGCCGGAACAGGCCGTATTCATTCCGCTGGATACGATGTTCGCGAACTGGCACATGAACAACACCATCATCGCCCTGGTCACGCCGCGCCTGGCGGTGCCCTTCGGCGTGTTCCTGATGATGCAGTTCTTCAAGGCGGTGCCGAAGGAACTCGAGGAAGCGGCGATCCTGGACAACGCGAGCCGGTTGAAGATCTTCTTCAGGGTGATGCTGCCGCTGGCCCGGCCGGCGCTGACCACGCTCGGCATCTTCACCTTCCTCTACTCCTGGAACGACTACCTCTGGCCACTGGTATCGGCCACGCAGGAGAACCACTACACCATCACCACGGGGCTGGCGAGCCTGCAGGGCAATTTCGCGCAGTCCGAGGGTCTGGGCTTTCTCATGGCCACGGCCGTGTTCGCCAGCGCCCCCGTGCTCATCGTCTACCTGATTTTCCAGCGCTATATCGTCCGGGGCATCGCCATGTCCTCGGGCAAATGATGCGTTCACAGAAAAAACCCGAGGGACGGGCCGCCCCGCCCCTGCGCACCCGAGGAGAGAGACCCATGAAGATGAAGAAACTGCTGGCCGTGGCCCTCACGGCCAGCCTGGGCGTGGCTGCGGCGGCACCGGCCGTCGCGGCCACCGACATCACGCTGTTCCGTTTTTTCGGCAGCTGTAACGACCAGTACGCCAACGTCACCCATCTCGACAAGGCGGTGGGCGAATGCGGGATCATTCAAGTCCTGACCAACAAGTTCAACGCCGAGCACAAGGGCAATATCGCGGTCAAGACACAGGCGGTCGACTGGGGCACTTACTACAACCGGCTGAACGCCACGTTCATGAACCGCAACCCGCCGGCGGTCGCGGTGATGCACCGCAGCCACCTGGCCGACTACGTGGCACGCCACCTGCTCACGCCCTTGAACGGCCTGTTCAAAAAAGTCGGGATCAATACCAAAGACTTCGTGCCCGCAGCGCTCAAGAGCGTGACCTTCAACGGCAAGATCTACGCCCTGCCCTTCGATCTGCACGCCATCCTGTGGCACATGAATACCGGCCTGCTCAAGAAGGCGGGCCTCGTCGGCGCGGACGGCCAACCCCGGATCCCGAACAGCGTCGATCAACTCATGGCACAGGCGAAGCAATTCAAAAAAGCCACGGGCAAGCCCTACATACTGCTTGCCGGCTCGGTCGATCCAATGGTGACGCGGCTGTTCGAAACGCTGGTCTGGCAGCAGGGCGGCCATCTGGTCGATTCCGATCTGAAGCACGCCGATATTGATTCCCCCGACGCGCACAAGGCGCTCGCCCTGATCAACACGCTCATCGACAAGGGCTACATGGCGGCTCAGTACAACTACACCGACGCCCAACAGGCGTTTCTCGATGGCAAGGGCGGCGTGATCATCAACGGCACCTGGGTGATCAACGCCTACGACCAGCAGGCTTCCAACAAGAGCAGTGCACTGCACAGCTATGCCGTCGCGACCTTCCCGACGCTGTACTCCCAGCCCGCCGTATGGGCAGACGGCCACTGCTGGGTGATGCCGCGGGGCGGTGCCACCGGCGATCAGCGCGATGCCGCGGCGAAGCTGTTGAAGTATTTCTACGACCACGACCTGGCCTGGTCCCACACGGGCCATCTGCCGGTGCGCGAGTCGGTACTCAAGAGTGACGCCTTCCGCGATCTGCCCCATCGCAAAGCGATCCTGAGCACGACCCACGAAGCCCGCGGCATACCCGGTGCCACCCGCTCCCAGGCCGGCATCCAGGACGCCCTCAACCAGCAGTTGCAGGCGACCTATCTCACCGGCAAGAGCCAGGACGCGGCGCTGAAGGCGGCTCAGAAACGTGTCGACGCCATCCTGTCCGGCCGTCACTGAGCCTGTCGAGGAGACCTGACCCGTGTTTTTTGCCACCCAGAACGGGGGCGGCGATGTCGCCTCCCGGAGGTTCCCCCACCGCCCTCGGATCAGCCTCGACGGCATCTGGGGGTTCGAATTCCAGCCCGAAGACGACACGCGCCAGCCGATGCCGGACATCGAGATTCCCGGCGTCTGGCAGGCGCAGCATGCTGCCCTCAGAATGGCCTTCGGGACCGGCGTATATCGGCGGCGCGTCACGGTGCCGGCCGACTGGGCCGGCGCGTCGATACACCTGTGCATCGGCGCCTCGAATTACCGCACGGCGGTGTACGTTGACGGAACCCCGGTCGCCTGCCACGAGGGCGGCTATCTGCCCTTTGCCTGCGATCTCACCGCTCACGTCACGCCGGGCGAAGCGGTCCTGCTGGAAATTCGGGTCACGCTGCCCTCGCCACGCCCGCAAGCCGACGGCAAGCCCGGTTTCGCCGATATTCCCCACGGCAAGCAGAGCTGGTATGGCCCGCTCGGCGGCATCTGGCAGTCGCTCTGGATCGAGGCCCGTTCTGTCCGGCACATCGCAGACCTGCGACTCGGCTCCCAACTCGGCTCCGATGGCGCCGGCGTGTGCCGGGCCCGGGGCAGACTGCACGGCGATGGCCGGCCCGCGGCGGACGAACGGCTTCGCCTCACCGTCCGGGCCCCGGATGGCACGACGGTCGCCGAGTGCACGCATGCCGGCGTCGCAGACGAATACGACCTGCAGACGAAAGTCGCCTTGCCCATGCTCTGGTCGCCGGACGACCCGTTACGCTACGACATCGGCGTCGAACTGGTGCGCGATGGCGCGGTGGTCGATGCGCTTCACCGCCAGACCGGTTTTCGCAGCATCGTGGCCGAGGGCGGGGAGCTGCTGCTGAACGGCGAGGCGTTCATCCTGCGCGGCGCCCTCGACCAGGATTATTACCTGGATACACTCTGCACGCCGCCGTCGGAAGCCTTTCTGGAGAATCAGTTGCGCCAGGCGAAAGCGATGGGCTTCAACTGTCTGCGCTGTCATATCAAGGTTCCCGACCCCCGTTATCTCGACGTCGCGGACCGCCTGGGCATGCTGCTCTGGTGTGAAATGCCGAACTGGGGTCAATGGTCGACGGCCGCCGCGGAACGTGGCCTGGCCACGCTCGAAGGCATGATCGCCCGGGACGATCATCACCCCTCGATCATCGCCTGGACCCTTGTCAACGAAGACTGGGGTACCGACCTGACCCTGGCGGGCGACCAGCGCGCCTGGCTCAAACGGGCATTCCGCCGGATCAAGACCCTCGACCCCTCCCGGCTGGTGGTCGACAACTCGCCCTGCGAACCCAATTTTCACTTGCGCACCGATATTGCCGACTATCATTTCTATCGCGGCATTCCGGACCGGCGCGATCAATGGGATGCATTCATCGCGGCCTTCGCCGAACGCCGTTATCCCCTGTTCAGCCCACACGGCGACGCCGAGACGGCCGGCGACGAGCCCTTGATCCTGTCGGAATTCGGCAACTGGGGGCTGCCTCGAGTCGATGCCCTGCGCGACGCTGCAGGGCGCGAGCCCTGGTGGTTCGATACCGGCAGCGACTGGGGCGACGGCGTGATGCTGCCCCGCGGCATCGAGATGCGTTTCGGCCAATATCATCTGGATCGTGTCTTCGGGTCGCTGGATGGCTTCATCGCCGCCACCCAGGAACAGCAGTTCCAGTCGCTGAAATACGAAATCGAATCCATGCGCGCCCAGCCGACGATCGCCGGTTACGTGGTAACCGAGCTGACCGACGTCCACTGGGAAGCCAATGGCCTGATGGATATGGCGCGCAATCCGCGCGACTTCGCCGAGCGTTTCGCGGCGGTCAATGCCCCGACCGCGCTGCTGCCACGACTGCCCCGCCATGCCGTGAAGCCGGGCGAGCGGGTCAGCCTGGCCCTTGGCATCGCGCACGATGATCCGGCGCCGCTCGATGGCATGCGCCTGCAATGGCGCTGGGACGGTCACACCGAATACGGCGAACAGCTGATACCACGCCTGGATAGAGGCGTTCAGCCGCTGCCGGGGCTGCCGCTCGACATTCCAGCGGATCGCGCCCCGGGCGAAGCACGATTACACCTCGCGCTGGTCGATCGCGCCGGGCATCCGAGCGCGCTGGGCGAGACCTCCCTGACGGTGATGCCCGAGACCGGCGCCGGCGCCCCGACTCCCGTGGTCTGGCCGGCCAGACCGGAGCTGTCACCGTGGCTGGAGGACGCGGGTATACCGATGGCCCAGAGCCGCGATCAGGCGCGGGTCCTGGTGGCGACCCGTCTCGACGACGAACTCGTCGAGCGCGTGCGGCGCGGTGCCAAGCTGCTGCTGCTCGTGGATGATACCGATGCCATCCCCTCGCCCCCCGGCGTGGTACCGGTCTACCCGGAATTCCCGCGCGCTGCCGTCGTCTCGCGGGAAAGCTCGGTCTGGCGCGGGGACTGGGCGTCCGGATTTTCCTGGCTGCGCCGGACCGGTGCCTATGCCGACATTCCCGGGCCGCCGATGCTCGGCCAGGCCTTCGCCGCGATCACACCCGGCCATGTGCTTTTGGGCTTCCGCACCGACGATTTCGCCGACGACGTGCGCGCCGGCATGGTGATGGGCTGGATTCATCGCGGGGCTGCGCTCATCGCACGGCGAGCGCTGGGCGAAGGCGCGGCCGTGTTGTGCACGTTGCCCGTTCATCGCGCTGAAGCACGCGGCGATCCAATGGCACGGCAACTGAGCCAGGCCCTGGTGCGCGACACAAACGAAACGGTCGGTCGCCCACTCGATTGAAATCATGTCCGCGCAACCGCGCCCCGGACGTCCCTGCCGCGCGGTCTGCAATGCCACGCCCCTCAATGCCCGCATCGTCCGCCGCGGGGCATGTCCCGATTCGGGGATCGGGCATCGCACGGTTTCGACGCGGTATGATCGCGCTTCAGATTCCGCCCGGGATTTTTGTTCATGCCCGCATTGAACTGGCGCGACGTGCTCGCCGAGCTCGTCGCCGAACCGACCATCAGCAGCGACGACCCGACGCTGGATCGTGGCAATCGCCGCGCGGCCGAGAGGCTTGCCGCTCGGCTCGACGACTTCGGCTTCGACTGTGATATCCACCCGATCGGCGAGCGCGAGGACAAGGTCAACCTGATCGCGCGGCTCGGCCCGACCGAACGACGCTCGGAATCGGGCCTGGTGTTTGCCGGACATCTCGATACCGTGCCCTACGACGATACCGGGTGGGATTCGGACCCGTTCGCGCTCACCGAACGCGATAATCGCCTCTACGGCCTCGGCACGACCGACATGAAAGGCTTCGTGGCATTGGCCGCCGGCGTGGCGACGGAATACGCCGACCAGCCGCTCGAGGCACCGTTGTCGCTTGTGGTCACCGCCGACGAAGAATGCGGCATGGACGGCGCTCGCGCGCTGGCCGATAACGGCATCGCCGCCGGGCGCTACTGCGTGATCGGCGAGCCGACCTCGCTGGTACCGATCCGCCAGCACAAGGGTATTTTCATGGAGACGATCGAGACCATCGGCGCCTCCGGCCATTCCAGCAATCCGGCGCACGGCGCCAACGCTATCGAGGCCATGCATCTGGCGATCAGCGCCATCCGCGCGCTGCGCGACGAACTCGCCGGACGCGACCCGGCCGACGGCTTTCCCGTGCCGCACGCCACGCTCAACCTCGGCACCGTACGCGGCGGCGATGCCGCCAACCGGATTCCCGCGCGCTGCCGACTCGACATCGACCTGCGCTTCCTGCCGGGCGATTCGATCGATGACCTGCGCGAGTCGCTGCGCAATCGGGTCCGCGCCGCGCTGGCCCAAAGCGACTGCGAGGTCCGCTTCTCAGCGCTGTTCGCGGGCACGCCAGCGCTGGAAACGCCACCCGACTCGCCGATCGTTACCGCCTGCGAGGAATTGACCGGGCATGAAGCGGCCGCCGTGGATTTCGGCACCGAAGGCGCGTTCTACAACGCCATCGGCATGGAAACCGTGATTCTCGGCCCAGGCGACATCGCGCTGGCCCACCAGCCCAACGAATATCTGGCCTTGTCGCGCGTGGCGCCGATGCAATCGATTCTTCGTTCGCTGGTGCAGCGTTTCTGCCGGCCCGGCTAAGCCCCTTCAGTCGCCGAAAACCCGCTTTTTTTGGTCTAATGCCGCGATGCACGCCAGCCGCGATCACAATCCGTTAGCCGTCGACCAGAACGCCATGGTCGCCGCGTTGCGCGCGTCCGCGCCCTATGTGCACGCGCATCGCGGGCGTACGTTCGTCCTCCACCTGCCGGGCGAGGCTGCGGCATCGCCGCGTTTCGTCGACCTGATCTACGACATCGCGCTGCTCGCCAGCCTCGGCGTGCGACTGGTGATCGTGTTCGGGGCGCGCCCGCAGATCGACGGCGCCCTGTCGGCCGCCGGCCTCATGCCCCGTTTCGCGAACGGCGTCCGCATCACCGATGCCGCCGCACTGGCCTGCGTGCGCCAGGCCGTCGGCAGCCTGCAGATGGCCTACGAGGCGCACCTGTCGACCAGCCTCGCGAGCACGCCGATGGGCGGCGCACGCATCTCGACCGCCAGCGGCAACCTGGTCACGGCCCGGCCCATGGGTGTGGTCAACGGCGTGGATCACGGCCATACCGGCGAAGTCCGGCGTATCGACGCGGCCAGCATCAATGCGCATCTGGCGCGCGGGCATATCGTGCTGCTGTCGTGCATCGGCTACTCGCCCTCGGGCGAGATCTTCAACCTGGTCACCGAAGACGTGGCCGGCGCCACCGCGGCCGCTTTGGCGGCCGACAAATTCGTGCTCATGCATCCGGGCGAAGCGATGCATGCACGCTTCGCGGAATCCTCGCCCGGGCTCACGGTGGACGCCGCGCAGGCCATGCTGGACACCGGGAACAGCGATCTCGCCGCCGCGGACCGGGCGCGGCTGGAGGCGGCGATCCGCGCCTGCAATTCCGGGGTCGAACGCAGCCATCTCGTGAGTTTCGAAACCGACGGCGCGTTGTTGCGCGAGCTGTATTCGCGCGACGGGCTCGGCACCATGGTCGCCGCCGACACTTACGACGCCGTGCGTACCGCCACGCCCGAGGATCTGGGTGGCGTGCTCGCGCTGATCGAGCCGTTGGCCGCGGCCGGGCTGCTGGTGCCGCGCTCGCGCGAGGCGATCGAGCTCGATATCGAACGCTATGTGGTGATGGCCCGCGACGGCTTGATCACCGCCTGCTGTGCGCTCATGCCCTACAGCGAGGAAGCCGTGGGCGAACTGGCCTGCGTGGCGGTTCATCCCGCCTATCGCGGCGGCAACCGGGCCGCCATCCTGCTGGCCGAGGTCGAAAAACGCGCCCGCGCGGCCGGGCTCACGCAGCTGTTCGTGCTCACTACGCGCGCGCCGCACTGGTTCGTCGAACACGGGTTCGCCCCGTCGAGCATCGACGCCCTGCCGCTGGCCAAGCGGGCGATGTACAACTATCAGCGTAATTCGGCGGTATTGATCAAACCGTTGATCACCGCCTGATCACGCCGCCATGGCACGCGCGAAGCATATTCCGCGGGTTTTCGTTGCCCAGGCGCTGGCCGAAGGCGCGACCATCGAGCTGCCGGACGCCAAACGTCATCATCTGGCGACCGTGCTGCGCCTGTCGGCCGGCGATGCGCTGGTGCTGTTCAACGGCGACGGCGCCGAATACGCCGCCAGCTTGATCACGGCCGACCGCAAGCGTGCCGAAGCCCGTATCGACCAACGCACCACACCCCGGCGCGAATCCCCGCTCGAGATCACGCTGCTGCAAGCCGTGGCCCGGGGCGATCGCATGGATTTCGCGCTGGCCAAGGCCGTGGAGCTGGGCGTCACCGCCATCCAGCCCGTGTTCACCGCGCGCGGCCAGGTCAAGCTCGACGGCGCCCGTCTGGCCAAGAAACAGGGCCATTGGCAGCGCATCGTCGAATCGGCGGCCGAACAGAGCGGGCGGCTGCTCTGTCCGGAATTACGCGACGCCACCGATCTGGCCGGACAGATCGACAACCCGCCCGCCGCCGATCGTTACCTGATGCTGGCGCCGGAAGCGAACGTCGGCCTGGCCGCGCAGACGCCGGCGACCCGCATTGCGCTGTTGATCGGCCCCGAATCCGGCCTGTCGAACGACGAAATCGCCCGCGCCGCCGCCGCCGGTTGGCAGCCGCTGGCGCTCGGGCCCCGCGTACTGCGCACCGAAACCGCCGGCATGGCCGCACTGGCCGCGCTGCAGACGGCTTGGGGCGATCTGGCGGGCTGAGTGGCCTCGTTCCTTGAAGCAATCTGTCCGCAGATCGACGCCGACTCACGCAGATGGACTCGGCTCGCTTGCGCTTCGCCGAAATTGAAAGTCGTTGATCTCGGTGCCGGGCTCAGCGCTTCAATTCGCCTCATTCCAAATCTGCGTACATCTGCGTACATCTGCGGATAAAAACAGATCGGCAAAGCGGAGCGAGCCGATCGTCCATCGTCATTCGGCGGACGAGTACATGCAGCCAGACCAGACGACGATACGCAGCTGAAGCACGTTTCGCGGTCCACGGATTTATTCCTTAAATCTATCCGCAGATCGACGCCGATTCGCGCAGATCGATCCGGCGCGTTTCGCTTTACCGGGATCGTACCCTCAAGTAACGCGACGAGCTGTTCTGCTGACACAGATTGCCGTTCATCTGTGTAGATCGGCGTCGATCTGCGGACAAAACCCACCTGTCAAGTTCCAATCTGTGTGACTCGGTCTACATCGGTGGACAAACAAGCCGATCGGCGAAACGAGCCGGGCCGCGTATCATTATTCAGCGTGCCCAAGGGCGATCACTGTATGCTCTCGAGGGTCGTGAAGCGGCGCACGGCTGTCTTGCCCTGCGGCTCGAAAAGATCGAGCTTTCGCTCCTCCGCTAAACACCCAGCCCGCCGAGGCACGGCATCAGTAGTGATATCGCAATTGCGCAATAAGCGGTGCATCCTCGGTTACCTTGTATACGATTCGATATTCGCCATTGATGCGTCGGGACCAGTATCCGGACAGGCCATGCTTGAGCGGCTCGGGTTTGCCGATCCCCTCGAACGGCGTTCGCTGAATCTCCTTGATGAGCTGATGGATGCGACGTACGGTCTTTTTTTCCGTTTTCTGCCAGTAGAGGTAGTCTTCCCAGGCATGCTCGGAAAAGGTGAGTTTCATTCAAGAAGCTCCCTCTCCTCGCCGCCCCCTTGTTCAAGCTCGGCAACCGATTCGAGCAGACGGCGCGCGTTTTTGGGCGCACGCAAAAGGTATGCAGTCTCCTGGAGGGCTTCATAGTCTTCCAGAGACATCATCACCACCGAAGCGGCCTTGCTTCTGGTGATGATGACGGGCGCGTGGTCGTCACAGACCTGTTCCATTGTTTTTGCCAGGTGGGTTCTGGCGGCCGTGTAGCTGATGGCGTCCATAACAATGACCTGTACATAATTTAGAACATGTGCAATATATCGTACGCATCCTGGCTTCAGCAAGCGATAGCAGCCGGCCGGTTTTCAGTCCTTGAGGCAATCTGTCCGCAGATTCACGCGGATGGACGCGGCTCGCTTTCGCTTCGCCGAAATTGAAAAGTCCTTGATGTCTGCGCCGAGCTCGGTGCTTGAATTCCCCTCATTTCAAATCTGTGTGAATCTGCGTACATCTGCGGATAAAAACAGATCGGCAAAGCGAAGCGAGCCGATCACCCGTCGTCAATCGGCGGACGAATACATCCGGCAAGAGCCGCCATGCCACCCAGCTGGAGCACTTTTCGCAGCCCGGAGCTTCGTTGCTTGAATCTATCCGCAGGTCGACGCAGATTCGCGCAGATCGATCCGGCGCGTTTCGCTTTACCGGCATCGTGAGCCCTCAAGTAACGCGACGAGCCGTTCTGCTAAGACTGATCGTTTTTCATCTGTGTAGATCGGCGTCGAGCTGCGGACAAACAAACCGATCGGCCAAGCGAAGCCAGCCGGACACGGTCTCGCCGATCGGCGGATGAAAAAAGCTCCGGCTGCGCTACCATGCGCGGCATAGCACACTGTCCGGCGGCCCGATCCGCCCAAGGAATCTGCAATGGCGTATTCGCTCGGCGTGGTGATGGATCCGATCGAGGACATCACGCCCTACAAGGACACAACGCTGGCCCTGCTGCTCGAAGCCCAGCGCCGCGGCTACACGATCCACTACTTCACCATGAGCGACCTGTTCGTGGCCGACGGCGTGGGCTACGGCACGGGCCGTGCCATCCGGGTTGCGGACGACAACGACGACTGGTTCGCCTTCGCCGGCGAATCCAACACCCTGCCACTGGCGGACCTCGACGTGATCCTGATGCGCAAGGACCCGCCCTTCGACACCGAATACATCTACGCCACCTATATTCTGGAGCTGGCCGAGAACGAAGGCACGCTGGTGGTCAATCGTTGCGACGCGCTGCGCGACGTGAACGAGAAAATGGCGATCAATCGCTTCGCCCATCTGTGTGGGCCGACGCTGGTCGCCCGGCGCGCGGACGCGTTTCGGCGTTTCATCAAGCAGCACCGCGATGTTGTGCTCAAGCCGCTGGACGGTATGGGCGGCTCGCGCATCTTCCGCGTCACCCAGGGCAACGACAACACCAGCGTGATTCTCGAAGTGCTGACCGAGCACGGCACGCGCTATGCCATGGCCCAGGCCTATCTGCCCGAGATCGTCGATGGCGACAAGCGCGTGCTGCTGGTCGACGGCGAACCGGTCGGTTATGCCCTGGCCCGTGTTCCGGCCGAAGGCGAACTGCGCGGTAATCTCGCGGCCGGCGGCCGGGGCGTCGGCCGCGAGCTGACTGAGGCCGATCTGAAGATCGCACGCGAAGTCGGCCCGTACGTCCGGGATAAGGGACTGCTATTCGTGGGCCTCGACGTGATCGGCGACAAACTCACCGAAATCAACGTCACCAGCCCCACCTGCGTACGTGAGCTCGAGGCGCAATTCGGCATCAATATCTGCGCCAGGCTGTTCGACGCCATCGAGAAACGGCTCGATGTCCGATCGGCATAGCCGGCGCCGGTCGGGGCCGCGCTGGCTCCCGACGCGGCCCGGCCGAACGCTCGGGAACACCACCAGCGCATTTGCCGTCGCCCCCGGCGTCGGCCGATAATCAGGACATGGAAGCAATTCAATTCAAGAACCAGTTCCTGCTGGCCATGCCGGGCCGTGTCGAAGGCGAATTCGCCGACAGCGTGACCTTTCTTGCCGAGCATAATGACGACGGCGCGATGGGGCTCGTGATCAACAAACCCAGCGATCTCGCGGTGGCGGACATGCTGTCGCAGCTCGACATCGAGGCGCATGTTGCGCGCGGCATGCCGGTCTACTGGGGCGGCCCGGTACAGACCGAGCGCGGTTTTGTCCTGCATCGTGATGAAGGCGACTGGGAGTCGAGCCTGCATATCGACGGCGGCCTGGCGATCACCACCTCGCGCGACATTCTCGAGGCAATCGGCAACGGGTTCGGCCCGAGCGCGTTCCTGATCACGCTCGGCTACGCCGGCTGGGGCGAAGGCCAACTCGAACAGGAGGTGCTCGCGAATAGCTGGCTCACCACACCGGCCGACCCCCACATCATGTTCGATTCGCCGATCGAGCGACGCTGGTCGGACGCTGCCGGGCTGCTGGGCGTATCCGCGCACCAGCTGTCCGGTATCGCCGGCCATGCCTGACGCCGAGGTCGCGCTCGGCTTCGATTACGGCAAACGACGAGTCGGCATCGCCGTCGGCAGCACGGTCACCGCCAGCGCGCAGCCGCTCACGACGCTGACCCACCACGACGGCATGCCGGACTGGACCGCGCTCGATGCCCTCATCGAGGAATGGCGCCCGAGCGCGCTCGTTGTCGGTCTGCCATTGAACGCGGACGGAAAAACCCAGAAGATGACGCATCGTGCGCGTAATTTCGCCGAGGAGATCTGGGGCCGCTACCGGCTGACCGTGCACACCGTGGACGAGCGCTATACCAGCATCGAAGCGGGTGAGCGACTGCGCGCCGCCCGTGCGTCGGGCAGTCGCGGCAAACGCCTGGCCAAGGGCGATGTCGACGCCATGGCCGCGCAGACGATTCTGGAAAGCTGGTTGACCGGCCAAATCGGGGCGACCTGATCCCGAAGCGTGCGGGGCACCGGCCGGCCTTCTCAGCGCAGCCGCATCGCGCGCATAATTCAACGCACAAAGCCAGGGAACAGCCGATGACCGATCCGTCCGAAAGCTTCGACGTCGATGCCGCGCTCGCGGCGCTGACTGCGCAGGTCGAACCACTGATCGCCGAGCATCCGCAGGCAGTGATCGTCGGCGTCGAAACCGGCGGCGCCTGGATCGGCGAACGCCTGCACGCGCATTTCGAGCTGGCCACCCCGATGTGCACCCTCAACATCAGTTTCTATCGCGACGATTTCTCGATGGTCGGGCTGCATCCCAGCGTCGGCCCCTCGAATATCCCGGCCGATATCGACGGCAGGACCGTCATCCTCGTTGACGATGTGCTCTACACCGGGCGGACCGTGCGCGCGGCGCTCAACGAACTGTTCGATTACGGCCGCCCGGCCGCGGTGAAACTGGCCGTGCTGGTCGATCGCGGCGCGCGCGAGCTGCCATTCGCGCCCGATGCCGCCGGCCTCAAGCTCGACCTCGACAAGAGTCGCCGGATCAAACTGACCGGTCCGGAACCGCTGCGCCTGACCATGCGCTAGCGTGATTTCACACCATGGATTGCCAGCGATTCTTCGTGCCCGGCCGGGCCCGGCGATGCACGGGCTTCACCGGACACCCGGACGCGCTGCACCCGACCTGCCTGCCGATTGTCACGACTGCCAGAAAAGCGCATGAACACGGATATCCAGCTCGATAGCCAGGGCGGCCTTCGCCATCTGCTGACCACCGAAGGGCTGCCGAAGCTCCTGCTCGAGCGGATACTGGATACGGCGGAATCGCTGGTACCCGAAATCGGCGCGCCGCCGAAGAAAGTGCCACTGCTGCGCGGCAAGACCGTGTTCAACCTGTTCTTCGAAAACTCGACCCGAACCCGCACCACATTCGAACTGGCCGCCAAGCGTCTGTCCGCCGACGTCATCAACATGGATGTCGCCACCTCCTCGCGCACCAAGGGCGAGGACGATCTCGACACCCTGTTCACGCTCCAGGCCATGGGGGCGGACATCTTCGTGATCCGCCACCCCGACAACGGCGCCGCCGCGCGTTTCGCCGCAAACGCCGCGCCGAACGTGGCCATCATCAACGCCGGCGATGGCAGCCACGCCCATCCGACGCAGGGCCTGCTGGATGTGTTCACCATTCGCCGTCATCGGCCGGACTTCGAAAATCTCGGAATCGCCATCGTCGGCGATATCGCGCACTCGCGGGTCGCGCACTCCACCATCCACGCCCTGCGCACGCTCGGCACCACCGATATCCGCGTCATCGGGCCCGACCGCTTCCTGCCGCCGGACCCGGCCGCGCTGGGCGTGACCGCGACCACCGATATCCGCACCGGCCTGGCCGGTGCGGATATCGTCATGGGCCTGCGCATCCAGCGCGAACGCATCGAAGGCGACGCCCTGGCCGGCGTGGCCGACTATCACCACGACTTCGGCCTGACTCCGGCCAACCTGGCACACGCGGCGGAAAACGCCCTGATCATGCACCCCGGCCCAATCAATCGCGGCGTCGAGATCACGGCCGATATCGCCTACTCGGACCAGTCGCTCATCCTCGAACAGGTGCGAAACGGCATCGGCATACGCATGGCGGTGATGGCGATGATCGCGGATCAGACCAGGGGCGGCTCACCCGAAGACCCATAATCCTCGTGGTCGTCAGGCTCGTGCGCTTCCTGGTAGGCCTCGACCCGATTGGCCACTTCCTGCGCACGCTTGACCCGGGCCACGTGGTAGATCGCGTCGCCGGCGTGCGCCAGCGGTAGATAGGAACGGCCGATGACGATCCCCGCATGCTCGGCGGTCACCGCCACTTCGTCGGCGCCGAAGGGATCGGCGACATAGGCCAGCACCTGCTCGGTCTCGACGTACTCGCCCAGTTCGACCAGGGAGCGCAGAATGCCGGACTCGGGGGCCCGCTGCCACGATGAGTCTTCGGCGACCACCGGCTTGGGCGGGCGCCTGGATATCTTGCGGCGCGGCAGCATGCCGAGATGGCGCATGACGCCGCGGATGCCGCGTACGCCGGCCCGGATCGAGAATTCGTCGAAGCGGAGCGCCTCGCCGGCCTCGTAGAGCAACAGCGGCACGCCCTTGCGGTCGGCGTATTCGCGCAGCGATCCCTCGCGCAGGGAAGCGTCGATGAGCAACGGGCAGCCGAAGGCATCGGCCATGGCGCGGACGGTCGGCTGGGACAGGTCGGCCCGGATCTGTGGCAGGTTGGCGCGGTGGATGGCGCCGGTATGCAGGTCGATGCCGTAATCGGAGTGCAAGACGATCTCCTCGATGAAGACCTTCGCCAGCCGCCCCGCCACCGAGCCGTGTTCGCTGCCGGGAAACGAACGATTGAGATCGCGCCGGTCCGGCAGATAGCGCGAGTTGCGCAGGAAGCCGTGGACGTTGACGATGGGCACGACAATCAGCGTGCCGCGCAGTTGCTTGAGTTCGCGCAGGCGCAGAACCCGCCGGATGATCTCGACGCCGTTGAGTTCATCGCCGTGCACTGCGGCCGAAATGAACAATGTCGGCCCGGGCTTGCGGCTGCGAATCACGTTGACCGGCATGGTCAGCTTGGCGTGGGTGTACAGATCGGCGACCGGGATATCGATGGTCACGTTCTCGCCCGGTGGCACCGTCCGGCCGGCGATCTCCAGCGGCGCGGCGCGGGATTTTCTCTTGTGGTTGTCAGTCATGGGGCCCCGGTATCCGGCTTGCTCCACTCACGGCGTGCGGGCGACGCTGCCCAGCACACGGGCCGGCCCTGTGTCGCAGGGCGCCCCGCCGCCGGCCCGCTGCGCGGGGTTGGCTAGCCCACGCCGCGGGTGCGGGTCTTGCCACGCTTGGAGTGATTTTCGATGAAAGCGATGATCTGGCCGGCGATGTCCTTGCCGGTGGCGCCCTCGATACCTTCCAGGCCCGGCGAAGAGTTGACCTCCATCACGACCGGACCGTGGTTCGAGCGCAACAGATCCACACCGGCCACGTTCAGGCCCATGATCTTGGCGGCTCTGACCGCGGTCGAGCGTTCCTCCGGCGTGATCTTGACCACGCTGGCCGAGCCGCCGCGATGCAGGTTGGAGCGGAAATCGCCGTCCTTGCCCTGGCGTTTCATGGAGGCCACGACTTTCTCGCCGATCACAAAGCAGCGGATATCCGCGCCCCGGGCTTCCTTGACGTATTCCTGCACCAGGAAGTGGGCGTCCAGCCCGCGAAAGGCATCGATCACCGATTCCGCCGCGCCGCGCGTCTCGGTCAGCACCACCCCCTTGCCCTGGGTGCCCTCGGTGAGCTTGATCACGTAGGAATTGCCGCCGACCAGGTCGAGCAGGTCGTCGGTATCGTCCGGCGAATGCGCAAAACCGGTCACCGGTAGGCCGATGCCCTTGCGCGAGAGCAGTTGCATCGAGCGCAGCTTGTCGCGGGAGCGCGAGATCGCCACCGACTCGTTGAGCGGATAGACGCCGATCATCTCGAACTGGCGCAGCACCGCCGTGGCATAAAAGGTGATCGAGGCCCCGATACGCGGAATGATCGCGTCGATGCCTTCGAGCTTCTTGCCCTTGTAATGGATCTCCGGTGCGTGCGGCACGATGTTCATGTAGCAACGCAGGGGATCGACCACCATCACGTCGTGGCCACGCCCCTTGGCCGCCTCGCTGAGCCGGGAGGTGGAATACAGGTTCCTGTTGCGGGACATGATGGCGATCTGCATGGCTCAACCTCTCGGCCTCAAAGACTCGTGCGCGGCCCCGGTACACCCGGGGCTGCATTGGGCGAACAACCCCGCGCGACGCAACCACCGCCGGCAAGGCCCGACGCTACGCCCAGGGCGGTCGGCCGGTCAGAAACGAAACGGTCGGATCGACGCACAGCGCCGACATCGCGGTGCGCCCGACCAGCATCCGGAACAACATCGTATCGCGTGCGGTCAGCGTGATCTCGACCGGCCAGCGCCGGCCCGACATCATCAGATCGGTGGCGATGACATGCCGCCATTCGCGATGACCGCCGGAATCGCGCACATTGCGCTCATCGACGATCGGCGCCTGGCACCAGACGACGTGTTCGGTATTGCCCTGATATGGATGAACGCCGAATCGCGCGACGCGCTGGCCGTGTTCCTGCCCGGTTTCGAGCGAGAACGTGTGCAACGCCGACGTTCTCGCGCCAGTGTCGATCTTGGCCTTGATCCAGTCAATGCCCAGATCGGGCAGGCTCACCCACTCGCGCCAGCCCACATGGGTCCGGGCGGGCATCGGATTGTTGGTCTCATGCATGTCGCATCGCTCGCAGATATCGGGCCGGGCTGGCAAATCAGTGGCTTGCGAAAGCCAACCGGCTCTGAAGATTATCGCGCGAGTCGGCCTGGTCGAGGGC
Organism: Salinisphaera sp. RV14; assembly: GCF_052044135.1. Lineage (NCBI taxonomy): Bacteria > Pseudomonadati > Pseudomonadota > Gammaproteobacteria > Salinisphaerales > Salinisphaeraceae > Salinisphaera > Salinisphaera sp. RV14. The sequence goes on along the minus strand of NZ_JBQDYF010000008.1, from coordinate 105,335 downwards.
CTCGTCCACCGCGATATGTCCCGCCTTGACCCGAGCCAGCAACGAGTCGTCGAAGGTCACTGCGCCGCTTGCCGGGTCGGCGTCGGCCAGCGCCTCGGCGACTTTTTCCAGCCGCCCCTTGAGAATCAGGTCGGCGATGTAGGCCGTGTTCAGCAGAATTTCGTAGACGGCCACACGCCCGCCGTCCTTGCCCGCGACCAGCCGCTGGGAAACGATCGCCCGCAGGTTCATCGACAAGTCCATGTACAGCGACTCGCGCTGGGATTCGGGAAACAGCGATACCAGACGCTGCAGGCATTGATAGGCGTTGGCGGCGTGCATGGTGGCCATCGCCAAGTGCCCGGTGCCGGCCAGCTGGACACAGGCGTCGGCGGTCGCCATGTCGCGGATCTCGCCGACCTGGACCACATCGGGCGCCTCGCGCATGGCCGAGCGCAGGGCGCGGGCGAAACTGCGGGTATCCGTGCCGAGTTCGCGCTGGTTCACGATCGAGCGCTTGTGGCGGTGCATGAACTCGACCGGGTCCTCGATCGTGAGGATATGCCCGGCCGCATTCTCGTTGCGATGATTGACCATCGCCCCGAGTGTGGTCGACTTGCCCGATCCGGTCGCGCCGACCACCAGCACCAGCCCGCGCTTCAACAGCGCCAGCCGCTTGAGCACGTCCGGCATGTCGAAATCGGCCATCGTCGGCACGTTACCGATGTTGCGCAACACCATCGCCACCGAGCCGCGCTGACGGAACACGTTGACGCGAAAGCGGCCCGTGGTGCCGAAGCGAAACGCGAAATCCAGCTCGCGTTCGGTTTCGAACTCGGCCTGCTGCGCCTCGCTCATGAGCGAATACGCGAGTTTCTCGATATAGGCCGGCGTGAGCGTGTGTTCGGCCGCTGCCCGGATCGGGTAGATCTGGCCGTCGATGCGGAGGGTGACCGGGGCATGCGTGGTGAAATAGATATCCGACGCCTGCTTGTCCATCGCGAGCTGCAGGAACGCCTCGATACGGGGGTTATCGTCCACGCGGATCGCCCTCGTCGCCGCGCCGTGCGTCGTCTTCGTGATCGGCCATGGTCAGCGAGCGCACCTCCGGGTCCATCGACAGGTTCTGGCGCGCCCGGGTGCTGTTGAGCTTGATGTTCAGGCGCAGTTCGTTCTGCGAATCGGCATTGCGCAGCGCCTCGGCGAAGTCGATCAACCCCTCTTCGAACAGCTGGAACAAGTCCTGATCGAAGGTCTGCATACCCAGCTCCGTGCCGCGCGCCATGACATCGCGCAGTTCGGCGACCTTGCCCTTGAACACCAGGTCAGTCACCAGCGGCGTGTTGAGCAACACCTCGACCGCCGCGGCACGACCGCCGCCGACCTTGCGCACCAGACGCTGCGAAATGATTGCGCGCATGTTGAGCGACAGATCCATGAGCACCTGTTCGCGCTTGCCCTCATCGAAGAAATTGATCACCCGGTCGAGCGCCTGGTTGGCGTTGTTCGCATGCAGCGTGCACAGCACCAGATGCCCGGTCTCGGCGAAGTTGAGCGCGTATTCCATGGTCTCGCGCGTGCGCACCTCGCCCACCAGGATCACGTTCGGCGCCTGGCGCAGCGTGTTCTTGAGCGCGTTCTCCCAGGACTGGGTGTCCACGCCGACCTCGCGCTGGGTCACGATCGACTTGCGATGCCGATGCACGAACTCGATCGGGTCCTCGATAGTGATGATGTGGCCGGCCTGGTTGGCGTTGCGATGGCCAAGCATGGCCGCGAGCGAGGTCGATTTGCCCGAGCCGGTCGCGCCGACGAAGATCACCAGGCCGCGCTCGGCCATGACCACATCCTTGAGGATCGGCGGCAGACCCAGATCGTCGAACTCGGGGATTTCGGTATTGATCACGCGGAGCACCGCACCCACCCGGCCCTGCTGCACGAACGCCGAAACACGAAAACGCCCCGACGACGGCGAGATCGCGAACTGCGCCTCCTTGAACTCATCGAACTCGCGCGCCTGCCGATCGTTCATGAGCGATCGCACCATCAGCGCCGATTGTTCCTCGGTGAGCGGGCGCTCCATGAGCGGCGTGAGCTGGCCGTCCTTCTTGATTGCGGGCGCGAAGCCGGCGGTGATGAACAGATCCGAGCCGCCATCGGCAATCAGCCGTTCCAGCAGTACGGTCACGAGTTTGGTGGCCTGGGCGCGATCCATAAGCGGTTACTGCGAAATCAAGACAACACGGGCGTCAGATCGAATCCTTGTTGGCCGCCTTGCGGGCGGCCTCCTCGCGATCGACCATACCGCGCTGAACCAGTCGCTGCAGGCATTGATCGAGTGTCTGCATGCCGGCCTGCTGGCCGGTCTGGATCGCCGAATACATCTGTGCGGTCTTGCCCTCGCGGATCAGGTTACGGATCGCCGGCGTGCCCATCATGATCTCGTGCGCGGCCAGCCGTCCGCGCGGCTTTTTCTTGAGCAGGGTCTGCGAAATCACCGCGCGCAACGACTCCGACAGCATCGCGCGCACCATTTCCTTCTCCTCGCCGGGGAACACATCGATGATGCGATCGATGGTCTTGGCCGCGGACGAAGTATGCAGCGTACCCAGCACCAGATGCCCGGTTTCGGCCGCGGTCAAGGCCAGCCGGATGGTTTCCAGATCGCGCAGCTCGCCGACCAGGATGGTATCCGGATCCTCGCGCAGCGCGGATCTCAGCGCCGCGCTGAACGAGTGCGTATCGCGCGAGATTTCGCGCTGATTGACCAGGCACTTGCGCGAGCTGTGCACGAATTCGATCGGATCCTCGATGGTGAGGATATGCCCGAGCTCGGTTTCGTTCTTGTGATTGACCATCGCCGCCAGCGTGGTCGACTTGCCGGAGCCGGTCGGCCCGGTCACCAGCACCAGCCCGCGCGGCAACGACGCGATCTCGCGAAAGATCGGCGGCGCTTCCAGGTCCTCCAGCGACAGCACGTCCGCGGGAATGGTGCGAAACACCGCGGCCGCGCCGCGATTCTGGTTGTAGGCGTTAACGCGAAAGCGCGCCAGGCCGCTGATCTCGAACGAGAAGTCCGTTTCCAGATGTTCGTCGAAATCGCGCCGCTGGCGATCGGTCATGATGTCGTAGATGAGATCGAAGACTTCCTTGTCTTCCATCGACGGCAGGTTGATGCGGCGGATATCGCCATCCACGCGAATCATCGGCGGCAGCCCCGCCGACAGGTGCAGATCGGAGGCGCCCTGTTTGACCGAGAACGCCAGCAGCTGCGAAATATCCATGCAATGTCTCCCCGAAACGCGCGTACGTTCTTTCCCCCGCCCGCACGATACGAACACGTTATCCTACCCATATCGGCCGGCCCCTGCTGCACTGGAGAATCGAATGTCCCGAACCGCTGATTCGAGCCCCGCGGCGGGCGTCGACGTTGCCGCCCGACTGGCCGATGTCCGGCATCGCATCGACCAGGCCGCGGCACGCTTCGATCGCGACCCCGCCACCATTCATCTGGTGGCGATCAGCAAGACCAAGCCGGCGGCGATGGTCGCAGCCGCCGTCGAGGCCGGGCAACGCGACTTCGGCGAGAATTACCTTCAGGATGCGCTGCCCAAGATCGAAACCCTGGCCGACCGTGACATCGCCTGGCATTTTGTCGGCGACATCCAATCCAACAAGACCCGCGACATCGCCGCCCACTTCGCCTGGGCGCACGCGGTGGATCGCTTCAAGATCGCACGCCGCCTGTCCGAACAGCGCCCCCAGGGCGCCGCGCCGCTCAACGTCTGCATTCAGGTGAATATCGACGCCGAAGCCAGCAAGTCCGGCCTCGCGCCCGATGCGGTTGCCGAGCTGGCGGACCGGATGGCCGAGCTGCCCGGCATTCGGCTGCGCGGGTTGATGGCGTTGCCGGCGGCCACCGACGATTTCGCGGCCCAGCGCCGACCGTTCGCCGCGCTGCGTGCATTACACGACGATCTGAACACGCGCGGCCATACGCTGGATGTGCTGTCGATGGGCATGAGCGCCGACATGGAGGCCGCCATCGCCGAAGGCGCGACGCATGTACGCATCGGCACCGCCATCTTCGGCCCGCGCGACCGCTGAACGCCGAGCCGTTCGAACGATTTATACCGACGCCGTTGCGGGCTACACTGCACCTCGTTACCGAACCCGGCCATCGATATGAATTCCAGCGACCAAGCCAAGCGCGCCGCGGCCGAAGCGGCCTATGAGTTTCTCGTCGAGGACGATTACATCGGCATCGGCACCGGCACCACGGTCAATCACTTCATCGACGTGATGGCCGAGCGCAAACCCTCGATCCGGGCCTGTGTATCGAGCTCCGAGGCCACCAGCGCGAAACTCAAGAAGGCGGGTTTCGAGATCGAGGAGCTCAACGACACCGGTAATCTGCCGGTCTATTTCGACGGCGCGGACGAAATCAACAAGCATTTCGAGATGATCAAGGGCGGCGGCGGTGCGCTCACCCGCGAGAAGATCATCGCCAGCGTATCGCGGCGCTTTGTGTGCATGGTCGACGAATCCAAGCGGGTCGATCCGCTCGGCAACTTCCCGCTCCCGGTCGAGGTGATCGAAATGGGCCGCAGCGCGGTGGCACGCCAGCTCGTCAAGCTCGGTGGCTCGCCGGAACTGCGCCCGAACGTGCGCAGCGACAACGGCAACCCGATCCTGGATGTCTATAACCTGGACCTGTCCAACGCCATCGCGATGGAAGACAAGATCAACGCCATCCCCGGCGTGGTCACGGTCGGCCTGTTCGCGCGCCGCCCGGCCGACGTGCTGATCGTCGCCGGCAAGCACGGCGTGGAAACGCTGACGCGCTGATTTCACTCCGACGCGCCGGCCGGCCCGATCGCGCCCGGCACGGCCCGCGTCCACAACCGTAACGCTATTCGTGACCCACTCCCGGCAAATCGCGCTGACGCCGTCGGCGCCGCTCGTGCAACTCATGGCCGTGGCCTGCGGGCTGGCCGTCGCCAACATCTATTACGCCCAACCATTGCTGGCCCTGCTCACTCGCAGTTTCGGCATCACCAGCAGCACCGCGTCGCTAATCGTCACGGTCACCCAGATCGGCTACGCCGCGGGCCTGGTTTTCATCGTGCCGCTGGGCGACCAGCTCGACCGGCGCCGATTGATCGCCTGGGTCGCCGCCGGCACCGGTGCCGCGTCCGTCGCGGCCATGATCAGCCCCGGTATAGGCTGGTTCGTGGCGTCGAGCTTTTTCATCGGGCTGACCGCGACCTGCGCCCAGATCATGGTGCCGATGGCCGCGCATCTGGCGGCCGAGGCCAAGCGCGGCGCCGTGGTCGGCCGCGTGATGAGCGGTTTGTTGATCGGCATTCTGCTGGCGCGGGCGTTCTCCGGCATCGTGGCCGACGCCGCGGGCTGGCGCGCCGTGTTCGGGATCGCGGCCGTGCTCATGTTCGGGCTGGCCGGGGTGCTCTATCGCGCGCTGCCGGCCGAGGCGGCCCCGGCATCGCGTCCGTCCTATGGCGCCACCCTGCTGTCGGTGGCCCGGCTTCTGGCCGAGGAACCGGTCCTGCGCCGGCGTATCGTCTATGGCGGCTGCGGCTTCGCCGGTTTCACCATCGTCTGGACCGCGCTGCCCTTCCTGCTCGCCAACGCGCCCTATCACTACAGCGAAACCCTGATCGGGCTGTTCAGCCTGCTCGGGGCCGCGGGCGCGCTGGGCGCCAATGCCGCCGGCCGGCTGCACGACAGCGGGCTCGGCCAGCGCGCCGTCGCCGGTTTCATGCTGGCGGCCATCGTGTCGTTCGCGGGCATGGGGCTGTTCAGCACCCACCTCGTCGCGATCATGCTCGGGCTGTTCTTCATGGACCTGGGCGTGCAGGGCGTGCAGATTCTCAACCAGAGCACGATCTACGCGCTGCGGCCGGAGGCCCGAAGCCGCATCACCACCGCCTACATGAGCTGCTTCTTCGTCGCGGGTGCCGTCGGCTCCGCGCTGGCGGGCGTGAGTTACCAGTTCGGCGGCTGGCCGGGCACCATGGCGGTCGCCGGGTTGCTGGAAACCACCGCGCTCGTGTTCTGGATGACCGAACGTGCGCCTTGAAAGCATCGCACCACCGGTTGCGCCCCGCGTCGCAGACCCTCATTTTGGCCGATGTGACGGTCGGCCCGCACACCGGCAAGGATAAGGACAGACCGCTATGGCCGAAACCATCGACGTTTTTCTGGAATGCCACGGCGCGCTGAGCGAGCACATGGGCGGCGACATGGTCGAGCTCGCGCTGGACGCGCCGCATACCATCGATCATCTCCTGGCCTGTGCCCGGACCCGGTGGCCGGAAGCGGCCGGACTGCTGTCGCGCACGGCCTGTGCGCGCGACGATGCGCTGCTGCCGCCCGAGACGGAAGTCGGGGCGGGCGACCGCATCGCGTTGATTCCGCCGGTCTCCGGCGGCGCGCCCGCCAGCGAGCCATCATCGCATCTGACCGCGGCCCCGCTCGATCTCGACGCACTCATGGCCGAAACCGAAGACGCACGCTGCGGCGCGCTGGTGGTGTTCGGCGGTACCGTGCGGCTGACCAACGCGGGCCGCACGGTCGAATCGATGGACTACTCCGCCTACGGGCCGCTCGCCGCGCGCACCATGGCCGACATCGAACGCGAAACCATGGACGCCTTCGATATTCATGCCTGCCGGCTGCAGCATCGCACCGGCCGTCTCGGCCTCGGCGAGATGAGCGTCTACGTCGTAGTGCGCGCGGTGCATCGCGCGCCGGCCTTCGATGCCGCGCGATTTGCCCTGGAACAGCTCAAGGCCCGCGTCGCCGTATGGAAGAACGAATACTATAGCGACGGCACGCATGCCTATCTGGAAGGCACCGAAGTGCCCCACCCCGAGCGGCCGCGCTGAGCCGGCCCGCCGGCCCCAGCCCTGGCTCGTTATCGACCCCGAGGATCGCAGCCTGTGAAAAACGTAGGCATGAAACCCGACACCCTGCGCTCGGCCGTGGCCGCAGCGCGCTTTTATGCGCCCCAGCATTGCCTGCAGCGCATCGCCTCGCGCGACACCGAAAAAGGCGACCCCCAGGCCTCGGCCCGCATCGCCGGCATTCTCGCGGCCAAGCGCACCGACGAACTGCTGCCGCTGTGCCATCCCCTGCCGATTCATGCCGCCGAGGTGCATTTCGCCATCGAGGCCGATCACGTGGCGATCGAGGCCGAAGTGCATACCATCGGCCCCACCGGTGTCGAAATGGAAGCGCTGACCGCGGCGAGCATGGCCGCGCTGACGCTCTACGACATGCTCAAGCCCTATGCCGAACCGGCGCAGCTGCGCATCGGTGATACCCATCTCCTGGAAAAACAGGGTGGCAAGAGCCATTATTCGCGCCGGCTCAAGACCGCCCTGCCCGCCACCGTACTCATGGTCTCCACCCCGGTCGCCGATGGCCACAAGAGCGATGCGGCCGGGCGCAGCGTGGCCGACGGCCTCACCCAGGCCGGTTTCGACCCGATCGACTATCGCGTGCTGCGCGACGACCCCGGCGCCGTGGATGCCACGATCAACGAAGCCGTCTCCTGGGAGACCCCGCTGATCGTGACCGTGGGCGGTACCGGCATCGGGCCGAAGGACAAGGTCGTCGAAACGGTCGAGCCGAAACTGACCACGCCCATGCCGGGCCTGATGGAAGCCGCTCGCGCCTTCGGCCTGAAGCGCACGCCCTACGCCGCGCTCTCACGCGGGGTTGCCGGCTTCATCGGATCGAGCCTGACCCTCACATTCCCCGGCAGCCGCGCCGGCGCCGAGGAAACGCTGGCCGCCGTACTGCCCAGCCTGATCCATATCGTGGAAATTCATCGGCGGTTCGCGGGCAAGAGCTGAGTCGCATGGTCCGCCGCCACGATCGACTTCGGCCGCCCCGATGAGCCCGTGTCGGATGACGCGGGTTGCGCTAATCCGACAACACTCAACCCGACCCTCGCCGCACGCCGGTCAATTATTGGGTTTGGCCGGCAAAATGGCGTCGCCGCCACGGACAGGCGCGCGAACCGCTACAGCCCACCCAGCCGTTGCCAGGCTTGTTCGGCCAGCGCCAGCGACTTGATCACGGCGTGCAGCGTCTGGCCCGGCTGCGGGTCGAGCACGGCCGCCGAGCGGCGCGTGATGCGCGCGTCGAGACGCTGGCCATCGATATCGAGCACCACGTCCACGGCGTAATCGTTGTCGTCCGGATGCACGCCGATGACCACACCGGCCAGCTGGTTGAGCGCGCTGGTCTGCTCGGGCGGCTTGCAGGCCAGGATTACGTCGCGCGCGCGCACGTGCACGGTCACCGATTCGCCCACGCGATGCTCGGTCAACTGTGGCACATACAGTTTCTGGTGCGGGCAGGCCAGCACACTCAACCCATATTCGGTTTCGTGCGAAACAAGCCGCGCGTTGAGCAAAACACCCGCCGCGGGGCCGGCGTCTTCGCCGAGCAGGTCCGGCCTTGCCAGGAACTCCGCGGTGGCGCCGGAAAACACGATCCGACCATCGCGGATCGCGGCGACATGCCGATTGGCCAGGCGCAGCAGCTCGTCGAGCTGGTGGCTGACGAACACGATCGGCAGGGCACTTTCGGCGCTGAGCCGTTCGATATAAGGCAGCACTTCGCGTTTGCGCGGCGCGTCCAGCGAGGCCAGCGGCTCATCCAGCAGCAACAGATCGGGATCGGACAACAGCGCCCGGCCGATCGCCACACGCTGGCTCTCGCCGCCGGACAGATCGCGCGTGCGCCGGGCCAGCAGATGGCCGATGTCGAGCATGCCCACCACCTGATCGAAGCGGGCCCGGCTCGGCCGCTGCCGGCTGAACCAGCCGCCATAATCCAGGTTGTGCCGCACGTTGAAATGCGGGAACAGCCGCGACTGCTGGAAAACCACGCCGATGCGCCGCCGATGCGCCGGCACGTGCAGACCGCGGGCACTGTCGAACACACAGCGCCCGGCGATCTCGATGCGCCCGGCGTCGGGCCGGGCCAGCCCCGAGATCACCCGCAGCAACGAGCTCTTGCCCGCGCCCGATGGGCCGAACAACCCCACTACCCGCGCGTTGGATTCCAGTTCGCACGCCAGCTCGAAATCGCCCTGGCGCAGGCGCACGTCGAGCGACAACGTCATGCCTGCAACCGTTTAACACGCCGCGCGATCAGCTCGGAGGCCACCAGCGCACCGAGCGACACCACCACCGAAATCACGATCAGCTGTGCGGCCTGCCCTTCGCCGCCCGGCACCTGGATGAAGGTATAGATGGCCAGCGGTAGCGTGCGCGTCTCGCCCGGAATATTCGAGGCAAAAGTAATGGTGGCGCCGAACTCGCCAAGCGCACGCGCGAACGCCAGCACCAGACCGGCAATCACGCCCGGCAGGGCCAGCGGCACGGTCACGGTCAGCCAGACCAGAATCGGCCGGGCGCCGAGCGTGGCCGCGGCGGCCTCCACGCGCGGGTCGATCGCCTCCAGCGACAGCCGGATCGGGCGCACCATCAAGGGAAAGCCCATAATACCGCCGGCCAGCGCCGCACCCGTCCAGTGGAAGGCAAAAACCAGCCCCAGATGCTCGGCCAACCAGCCGCCGATCAGGCCACGCCGCCCCAGCACGATCAGCAACAGATAACCGGTCACCACCGGCGGCAGCACCAGCGGCAGATGCACCAGGGCGTCCACCGCCATCTTCAACCGCGAACGCGAGCGTGCCAGAAACCAGGCCACGACCAGCGCCAGCGGCAAGCTGAAGGCGACCGCCGTGCCGGCCACCCTCAGGCTGAGTTCAAGAACCTGGAGTTGATTGGCGTCGAGCACGCATATCCTCGGATCGGGTCATACCGGCTGGCCCGCCAAACCCGGCGTCGTAACCACCGCTTACTGGCCGGCAACCACCTTGAAACCCCAGCGCTTGAATATCGTCGCCGCCGTATCCGATTTCAGAAAGGCCAGGAAATCGGCATCCTGCGAATTGTGGCTGTCGGCGGTGGCGGCGGCCGGATAGATGATCGGCTTGTGGCTCGCCGGCGGAAAGGTATCCACCACACGCACGCCCTTGTCGGCGACCGCGTCGGACGCATACACCACACCCAGCGGCGACTCCCCGCGCGACACCAGCGCCAGCGCGGCACGCACGTCGTCGCCCTGGGCGATATGGCCCTGCATCCGCGACCACACACCCAGCCATTGCAGCGCATGCTTGCCATAGATGCCGGCCGGCACGGCGTCGGTATTGGCCATCGCCAGATAATTGCTCTTGCCGAGCTTGGCCAACAGATCGACGTGTTTTTTCAGCGTGACCTGTACATCGCTGCTCTTCGGCGCCACCAGCACCAGCGAGTTGCCCAGCAGATTGTAGCGGCTGGATTTGTCGATCAGCCCGTCGGCGGCCAGCTTGTTCATCCACTGCTGGTTGGCCGAAACATACACGTCGGCCGGCGCCCCGGCCTCGATCTGACGGGCCAGCGTGGAACTGCCCGCGTAGCTCACCTTCACATCGGCGCCGTCGTGGCTCTTGTCATAGGCCTGGGCCACGCCGTCCATCGCGTTCTTCAGGCTGGCCGCCGCGAACACGATCAGCGGCTTATCCTGTGTTTTCGCGCCCTCGGCCCAGGCAGACTGGGCGAGACCCGCGGCCGCCAGCGCCACGACGGCCAGGGCCAAAAGCCCCCGCCGCACTATCCCTTCATGAATATGCATCGATCGTTTTCCGATTGGGTAGAGCCGAACCCGGTGCGAACGCGCGCACGACAGGCCATGAACGATATATACGCTACTACATAGCGATGGCATCGCAAAGACCATTGAAACTTCAGCGCGCCAAACCGGTCTGAACAGTCATGGCCAGCCCGGGCCCGAGTTGCCCGCGCGCCCCACCCGTTCGACCCAGGAGCCCGTCATGCCGATTCGCCCGACACGTGCCCACCCGCCAGCGCGGCTGCCCATCGTCGCGGCGCTGGCCGCGCTCGCCGTGGCCGCCCCGGCGTTCGCCCAGACCAACAGCCCCGGTAGCCAGGCGTCGCCGGACGGTAGCGCCCAGTCGCCGCAACCCATCCAGAGCAGCCTATTGAATACGGGCGACCAGGGCACCGCGGGCAGCACCGAGCCGTCGGCGTCGAACGCCAACGGCAACGCCGCTGCGCCCTCGCAGTCATTGCCCGAGCCCAAACCCGGCGACTACGGCGCCGCCAACTTCAACGCCCCGAGCGATGTGCAGCTGGCTCAGTTCATCGCCACCCATCAGCCGCCGTCCGACAATTCCAGCAATGCCGACAACGACGGCAACGGCACCGCCGCATCGAACAGCGACACAACCACGCAGACCATGGGCGCGACCGCTGCAGCGAACGGCCACAACGGCATGCCGGCCACCGCGACCGGCTCGACCCCAAACGCCAACAATATGAACTGAGGTCGACTGCCTGAAACAATTGCATCCCCGCCGCGCGCGACGCCGTATACTGATCCCCAAGTACTCCGCAACCGGCTTCGTCATGGCGAAGGGCTTTGAATCGACGGCCCGTGCCTCCGGCGTGATCCGCCGCCACGGCTGGGCCACCCGGCTCTGGCACTGGATGAACGCGGTGTGCCTGCTTGTGCTGCTCATGAGCGGGCTACAGATATTCAATGCGCACCCGGCGCTTTACTGGGGCCACGGGTCAGACTTCGGCCACCCCTTCCTGTCGATCGGCGCACAGCGCGACGCCAGCGGCGACCCGATGGGTTACGTGAATATCGAGGGGCTGCAGATCCCCACCACCGGCGTGCTCGGCTGGTCGCGTGTCGACGGCCAGATGCAGGCCCGCGCCTTTCCCGCCTGGGCCACGCTGCCCGGTCAGCAATGGCTGTCGCTCGGCCGGCAATGGCATTTCACCGCCGCCTGGGTATTTGGCGTAATGCTCGTGCTGTATCTGATCTATTCCATCTTCAGCCGCCGCCGGCGACGGTTGATCGGCATCCACCGCGGCGAGATGAGCCGGTTCGGGCATGAAGTGGCCGAACACGCGAAATTCCGTTTTCCGCGGGTCCGCGATTACAACATCATCCAGAAGCTGACCTATCTGCTCGTTTTGTTCGGGCTGTTGCCGCTGATGGTGCTCACAGGGCTGACGATGTCGCCGACCATGGACGCGGCCTGGCCGTGGTTGACGTATGTGTTCGGCGGCCACCAGAGCGCCCGCACCCTCCACTTCCTGTGCGCTTTCGCGCTGGTGGGCTTTTTCATCGTCCACCTGGCGCTCGTGCTCGTCTCCGGCGTGGTAAACAACATGCGCGCGATGATCACCGGCGGCTACAAGCTAGACGAGCCGCCTGCAACCGAAGCCGCGCCCGGCCGCGAGGATACTGATCATGTCGCATGACGACCGCCACACAGGGCGACCGAGCCAGGCCCGCCGCCGTATCCTGACCGGGCTGAGCGCGCTTGGCGCCGCCGGCATGCTCTCCGGCTGCGACTGGACCCACAGCCAGTCAGTGCGCAATTTCCTCGGCCGCACCGAGAAACTCACCCAGGCCGCCCAGCGTCTGGTCGCCTCGCGCGCATCGCTGGCACGGGAATACAGTCCGAGCGACATTGCGCCGACGTTCAAATCCAACGGCACGATCAATCCGCAAAGCGCGGCCTACCGGCAACTCGTCGCCACCCACTTCGCCAACTACCGGCTCGACATTCACGGCCTGGTGGCGCAGCCGGCGTCCTTCTCGCTCGCCGAGCTCAAGGCCATGCCCTCGCGCACCCAGATCACCCGTCACGACTGCGTCGAGGGCTGGTCGTGCATCGGCCAATGGACCGGCGTGGTGCTCGGCCACCTGCTGGAGCGCGTGCGGCCGACGGACAACGCCCGCTTCGTGGTCTTCCACTGCGCCGACCACCTTTACGGCTCGCCGCAGCCCTACTACGAAAGCCTCGACATGATCGAAGCCCGGCACCCGCAGACGATTCTGGCCTACGGCCTGAACGGCGCCGACCTGCCGGTGGCCAACGGCGCCCCCATCCGCCTGCGCGCCGAACGCCAACTCGGCTATAAAATGGCCAAGTACGTGATGCACATCGAACTGGTCGACAGCTTCGCCCATATCCAGGGCGGCCACGGCGGTTATTGGGAAGATCGCGGCTACGACTGGTGGGCCGGCGTCTGAAACAGGCGCCGGCCCAAGCGAAACCGTAGCCGATGGCGGCTTCGATAAAGCGCCCGCTGTCAGCCTACGCCCTTCGGCCCAGGCCGACCTACAGATCACGGCAAGCACCTTGCTTTTGTCGGTCGGATTAGCCAACGGCGTAATCCGACAGCCGCGCCCCGTGCGTCACCAGTCGCCACCATACGCCGCCCCAAGCCGCAGGTCGGCACCGGATCGCACGCCCCGCCGTGCCTGGCCTCGCCGCTATCGAAGCCGATGCGCAACGCGGTTAGACTACGTCGCCTTGCCTGCCGACGCCGCCGCCCTCGCGACCGACCCGCCCATGTTCCAGTTCTTCGAACGGCTCGTCGATCCGTTTCCCGACGACGACCGTACGCCGCCCGAGACCAGCATCCCGCGTTTCATCGCCTTCTACGCGCGGCCGGTGTGGAAGCTGCTGATCGCAACCGCCGTGCTTACCGCGGCGTCCTCGATCATCGAGGTATCGCTGTACGGTTTTCTCGGCCATATCGTCGATTGGTTCTCGACCAGCGACCGCGCGCATTTCATCGCCGATAACGCCTGGCCGCTCGTCGGCATGGCAATCGTTGTGCTGGTACTGCTGCCCGCGCTGGTCTTCGGCCAGGGGCTGACCACCTTCCAGGCGATGGCACCGAATGTGCCCATGCGCTTTCGCTGGCAGGTCCACCGCTGGCTGCTGGACCAATCGCTGACATATTTCCAGGACGATTTCGCCGGCCGCATCGCCTCCAAGATGATGCAAACCGCCCTGGCCATCCGCGAAGTGATGATGAAGTTCGTGGACGTCTTGCTCTACGTGGCGGTCTATTTCGGCGGCGTCGTCATCATGGTGGCCGGCGCGGACTGGCGGCTCGTGCTGCCGTTCGGCGGCTGGCTGATCGGCTATATCGCACTACTCAAGTATTTCCTGCCGCGCCTGCAGGCGATCGCCGAAGCCCAGGCCAACGCCCGCGCCGAGATGACCGGGCGCGTGGTCGATGCCTATACCAACATCGGCACGGTGAAACTGTTCGCCCATACCGAGCGCGAATCCGACTACGCACGGGCCAGCATGTCGTCGTTCCTGTCGACCGTGTACACCCAGATGCGGCGCATCAACGGCTTCTACGCCAGCCTGTATCTATTGAACGCCCTGCTGCTGTTCGCCGTCACCGGGCTGGGCATTGTGTTCTGGAGCGAGCGCGCGATCACCGCCGGCGCGGTCGCCACCGCTGTCGGGCTGGTTTTGCAGATCAACGGCATGAGCCAGTGGATCATGTGGGAAGTGTCCAACCTGTTCGAGCACATCGGCACCATCCGCGACGGCATGGGCAGCTTCACCCGCAACCGGGCGATCGTCGACGCCCCGGACGCGCGCCCGCTACAGGTCGCCCACGGCGCGATTGCCTTCGAGGATGTCTCCTTCCATTACGGCCGCGACGACGCCGGTATCATCTCCAACTTCTCGCTGTCGATCGCGCCGGGCGAAAAAATCGGGCTCGTGGGGCGCTCCGGTGCCGGCAAGTCCACCCTGCTCGCACTGCTGCTGCGCTTCCACGAACCCGAGAACGGCCGTATCACCATCGACGGCCAGGACATCACCGGCGTCACCCAGGCCTCGCTGCGCGAAGCGATCGGCATGGTCACCCAGGACACCGCCCTGCTGCACCGCTCGATCGCCGACAACATCCGCTACGGCCGGCCCGACGCCACCGACGCCGAACTCCGGGCCGCGATCGACGCGGCCCATGCCGGGTTCGTCCACGACCTGACCGACAACAAGGGCCGCCGCGGACTCGACGCCCACGTTGGCGAACGCGGCGTGAAACTCTCCGGCGGCCAGCGCCAGCGCGTCGCACTCGCCCGCGTCATGCTCAAGAACGCCCCCATCCTGCTGCTCGACGAAGCCACCGCCGCACTGGATTCCGAAATCGAAGCCGCCATCACCGAAAACCTGCACACCATCATGCAGGGCAAGACCGTGATCGCCGTCGCCCATCGACTATCCACCATCGCCGAACTCGACCGTCTGGTAGTGATCGACCGCGGCGCCATCGTCGAAACCGGCACCCATGACGAACTGATCGCGCGCAACGGCCTGTACGCGCGCCTGTGGGCCATGCAGTCGGGCGGGTTTCTGGGGGCAGCATCCGGCGTAAGCGCAAAGAACGCAGCGCACTAATCCACGAGTTCCAAACTATCTTTCAGCACGCGCGCCGCCGTGCGCACGGTTGGTTCATCCCCGCGCCTGCGGGGAACGGAGCGATAGCCGGAAGACATCGGTGTTCTCGGTCGGTTCATCCCCGCGCCTGCGGGGAACGGCTGCCGAACGGGCCGATGTACTCCACCACGCACGGTTCATCCCCGCGCCTGCGGGGAACGGCCGAGAGCGACGGCGGCGATGAGTGCGAATTTCGGTTCATCCCCGCGCCTGCGGGGAACGGTGATTCCTGGCTATTGACGATCATGCCGCCACCGGTTCATCCCCGCGCCTGCGGGGAACGGGTCTGGCCGGCGGCGACGCCCTGCCATGACGGCGGTTCATCCCCGCGCCTGCGGGGAACGGGTACTTGCCTTGCATCGAGCGAACGAGTTTATCGGTTCATCCCCGCGCCTGCGGGGAACGGACCACCCACCATCGACAACACCAAACAGACGCCGGTTCATCCCCGCGCCTGCGGGGAACGGTGAGCCGCGGTGTCGCGCGGCCGGGGTGGAATCGGTTCATCCCCGCGCCTGCGGGGAACGGCTCAATTACGTCGTCTTCATCGCCGTATTCGCCGGTTCATCCCCGCGCCTGCGGGGAACGGTACACCCCGGTGCCGCCGCTGGAAAACCTCAACGGTTCATCCCCGCGCCTGCGGGGAACGGAGCGCCGGAGTAAGTGTCCGATGAGCTAGAAGCGGTTCATCCCCGCGCCTGCGGGGAACGGGGCCGGCGCGTCATTCGCGGCCGGTTCGGGCTCGGTTCATCCCCGCGCCTGCGGGGAACGGACGCATTGCGCGCAGGCGATTGGGCCAAAGCCCGGTTCATCCCCGCGCCTGCGGGGAACGGGTAGCGCCAACCACAACAAGGAGCGAGACATGCGGTTCATCCCCGCGCCTGCGGGGAACGGGAACACGATGGCCTTACGGTCGTCGCCTCGTCCGGTTCATCCCCGCGCCTGCGGGGAACGGGACTGCTCGAACCGGACCCAGCACTTTGCCAACGGTTCATCCCCGCGCCTGCGGGGAACGGCTCGGCATAGCCCCGGCACATCGCATGATTGGCGGTTCATCCCCGCGCCTGCGGGGAACGGGCGGCATAACACCGCTAGCTGAAGTGCCGCCGCGGTTCATCCCCGCGCCTGCGGGGAACGGTACACCCAGCACAAATGCCGCGTGCTTCGGATCGGTTCATCCCCGCGCCTGCGGGGAACGGCTGCCGAACGGGCCGATGTACTCCACCACGCACGGTTCATCCCCGCGCCTGCGGGGAACGGCCGAGAGCGACGGCGGCGATGAGTGCGAATTTCGGTTCATCCCCGCGCCTGCGGGGAACGGTGATTCCTGGCTATTGACGATCATGCCGCCACCGGTTCATCCCCGCGCCTGCGGGGAACGGGTCTGGCCGGCGGCGACGCCCTGCCATGACGGCGGTTCATCCCCGCGCCTGCGGGGAACGGGTACTTGCCTTGCATCGAGCGAACGAGTTTATCGGTTCATCCCCGCGCCTGCGGGGAACGGTGCGCCGCGGGCGCGTTCGTCTTGCCCGCGTTCGGTTCATCCCCGCGCCTGCGGGGAACGGTGGGCCGAGATACGACCCGTTCTGGAGGAGTTCGGTTCATCCCCGCGCCTGCGGGGAACGGGGTTAGTCGTCGTTGCCGAAGTTCTTGATCTGCGGTTCATCCCCGCGCCTGCGGGGAACGGGCTCTGGACGGCTCCTGCAGCGGCCTGCAGCACGGTTCATCCCCGCGCCTGCGGGGAACGGATACCGCTGAACGCCAAGACCCATGGACTCGTCGGTTCATCCCCGCGCCTGCGGGGAACGGCCTTTCTTGAGTCGTCCGGTTTTCGTTCGTCCCGGTTCATCCCCGCGCCTGCGGGGAACGGAGCGCCTTGACGCGGAACTGCATGTTGCCGGCCGGTTCATCCCCGCGCCTGCGGGGAACGGAACCGGCCGCTATTGGGTTTCGATTCAGCGAACGGTTCATCCCCGCGCCTGCGGGGAACGGCCCGGGCTTGTCAAATCTGCACCCTCGATACTCGGTTCATCCCCGCGCCTGCGGGGAACGGGGCCAGTATCGCGATCCAATGCATAGCTAGCCCGGTTCATCCCCGCGCCTGCGGGGAACGGTCGACCTTCTTGGGGTCGAACGTCAGCTTGAGCGGTTCATCCCCGCGCCTGCGGGGAACGGGGCACGATGGTGCTCAACGCGGCCACGGGCAACGGTTCATCCCCGCGCCTGCGGGGAACGGTAGCTCATGGCATACGCTCCTTACATCGAGCCCGGTTCATCCCCGCGCCTGCGGGGAACGGGTCATGTTCGAATGCTCCGGGCTCCACGGATTCGGTTCATCCCCGCGCCTGCGGGGAACGGGACTGCTCGAACCGGACCCAGCACTTTGCCAACGGTTCATCCCCGCGCCTGCGGGGAACGGCTCGGCATAGCCCCGGCACATCGCATGATTGGCGGTTCATCCCCGCGCCTGCGGGGAACGGGCGGCATAACACCGCTAGCTGAAGTGCCGCCGCGGTTCATCCCCGCGCCTGCGGGGAACGGTACACCCAGCACAAATGCCGCGTGCTTCGGATCGGTTCATCCCCGCGCCTGCGGGGAACGGTGATTCGTCTCAAGTGCGGGTCAACATGGCAGCGGTTCATCCCCGCGCCTGCGGGGAACGGCCGGTATGCGGGTTGATCGCTTCCCAGATGGCCGGTTCATCCCCGCGCCTGCGGGGAACGGCGATTATCCGGCCGAGAGCCGGGAGGTCTACCCGGTTCATCCCCGCGCCTGCGGGGAACGGGCCAGCGCCGGCCCCGCCCATGTCCATCTGAACGGTTCATCCCCGCGCCTGCGGGGAACGGCCACGGGCGGCAGGTTGTCGATTACTGGCCAGCGGTTCATCCCCGCGCCTGCGGGGAACGGAACGACAACCGAGGGTCCGACTGGCGGGATTACGGTTCATCCCCGCGCCTGCGGGGAACGGGGCGTGTACCTGGCCATGTCGGCACGCCAACGCGGTTCATCCCCGCGCCTGCGGGGAACGGATGCAGTTGTTATACGTGCATACGACCAAGGCCGGTTCATCCCCGCGCCTGCGGGGAACGGCAGGGCGTGCACGATCGCTTGCTTGATCATTTCGGTTCATCCCCGCGCCTGCGGGGAACGGTCGGGATAACTCAGCTTCGGCGTGGTCGTTTTCGGTTCATCCCCGCGCCTGCGGGGAACGGGCGCCGATATGTCGGAATCTGTTGATTAAATGCGGTTCATCCCCGCGCCTGCGGGGAACGGGACTTGCCAGTAATCCTCGGCCGGGCATTCGTCGGTTCATCCCCGCGCCTGCGGGGAACGGGCGGATTAGCCGACGATAAACGTCATCACTCAGCGGTTCATCCCCGCGCCTGCGGGGAACGGGAGGGCCACGTCCGCCAGATTCAGCGAGCCGTCGGTTCATCCCCGCGCCTGCGGGGAACGGAATCGAATGGTGATCGTGCCGGACTTGTCCATCGGTTCATCCCCGCGCCTGCGGGGAACGGGGCAGACAAGGCCGTCCGCATGATGCTTTCGACCGGTTCATCCCCGCGCCTGCGGGGAACGGATTGGAGGCCAGATGATGAGCCGCCCATAGACCGGTTCATCCCCGCGCCTGCGGGGAACGGTCTAATCATAGACGTTTGTTTTCAAAAGACAAAACCACCGGCAGAAAATCCACCAGCGATATTGGTTACTTTTTCCTCAGTTCGTTTTGTTAAAGATCTTTGTAAATCAATTGCTTGGAGAATCAGGCACGAAACGCACCAGACGCAGCCCATCATGGTCGGCCGGCATCCGGCGATTCTCGCCGTAGGTCTGGAACTCGAAACCGGATTCGTGGCGGCTGGCCCATGCCATCACCACGTTGCCATCTTCGGCCAAACCGTTGACTTGTTCCCAGATCATCTCGCGTACGCGTTTGCTGACATCTCCGACATAGACGCCGGCTCGCACTTCGAGCAGCCACACCGCTAGCCGGCCACGTAATCGCGGCGGCACCGCTTCGGTCACGACCGTCAGCATCGTCATATCAACCGCTCCGGTGGCCCGCGTCGCCGAGCGAGTCCGGCGTGGGAATGGCGGGTGGCACCTGCTCGGGCGCTGCCTGCGGCGGCTCGATCTCGCCGGCGGCGAGAATGTCCTCAATCATTGGAATGATGCGATTGAGCAATCTCGTTTTCGTGAACGCATCCCGACAGGCGATTCGCACCTCGCGATCAGGCTTGGCGACACCGCGGGCGGCCACCTTGAACGCCGCCGGCACCACGGTATCGAATTTGACGATATCGGCGATGTCGTAGACGAAGCTCTGCGGTTTACCAGTATGCAGAAAACCTATGGCCGGCGCGTAACCGGCGGCAAGAATCGCGGCCTCAGTAATGCCGTACAGGCAGGCCGTCGCAGCCGACAAAGCTTTATTGATCGGATCAGACGCATCCCAATTGTTCGGATCGTAGCGCCGGCCGTGCCACTTCAGCCCGTGCTGCTTGGCCAATTGCTGATAGAGCTTGCGTACGCGAGCACCCTCGATGCCGCGGAGTTGGTCAACGCTGCGCCGCGACGGCGGCGCCTCGCCGAACCGCAGTTCAAACATCTTGCGAACGACCTTTAAACGCAGATCGTCTTCCAGCGCGAGCCGGGCCTGATATAGGAGCTTGTCGGAGCGCGCCCCGCCCGGCTGGCCGGCGCTGTACAGCCGTACGCCGGCCTCGCCGACCCATATCAACAACGTGCCGACCGTCGAGGCAAGCTTGACCGCGGCATGCGACACCCGCGTACCCGGCTCGAGCAGCAGACAAGTGGTCGTGCCAACCGGGATATGCATGCGCTCGCCGTTGACCTCGTCGATAACGACAAACGCCCCGTCACGCACGTCGATCTGACCGCGGCCGACGAAGATCATGGAGCGGCGCTCTTTGATCGGGATGGGTTTTAGGGGCAAAAAGGCCATCGAATATCGGACTTACGATCAGCGTGGCGCGAGGCTCAGCAATCCGAAACCGAATGCTTTACCGGGGCCGATGCCCTGCTCGACCGCGGCCTGTAAGATCGTCGCATTCGTGACCTTCAAAACACCCTCGAAACAGGCTTGTTGCAAGCAGATCGCGTCGTTTTTCATATGCACTACGTCGCTTGCCGTGACTAGAACGTTCTGTATCTCGAAACCACATTTGGCGCCTTTCCGTTCGAGCCAGGCTTGTTGCTCCGTCTCGGCTTGCAAACCGTAGCGCTTGCCCTGTTGCGTAATCGTCGGGTTCGCGAACAGCCGAAACCGATAATAACGCTCGACCTGAATGAGCGCGGCTGGATCGACCTCTTTGGTCTCTGGCGCTCTTTTGAGGTAGCCGCTTCCCTCGAAAACACGCCAGTCCGGTTCGACGGTCGATTGAACCATCAGCACGGGGGCCCGCCATACCGATTCGGGCTCGACACGCCAGAGAAAACGCGGCGGCACTTCGTCGTCTTCGGTTACAAAGGCACGGACCAGAGAGCGGTGCATATCGTAGGCATCGGCGAGGTCGCGGCGAACCGCGCTATGGCGCAGGTCAAGCGTCAGTCGTGTCAGAAACATCGTCGACCTCCAGTTCCAGATCGAATGTCTTGACGAAACGCGGACCAAACCGACGCTCGGAGAATGGCGCGATAGGCTGGTCGACCCGAACGGTGCCTTCGTCGGGATCTTCGATCACGACGCGTCGCTGCTGCGTTTTCTCACGGGTGTCTCGCTCGGTGAGCAGCGCCGTCGATTCCAGCGCATCCAACAGACCACCGTCGCGCAAACCGTCCGGCATGAATACCGGGCGCGACGGAACGAAGCTTTTACGCCCGAGACACAACGACCAGTGGGGCGCGCGAAGGGCATCGTGGATTCGAGCAAGTAGCTCGCGTTCACCTTCCAGCGCCACCAGAAAAACCGCGTCCGATAAGTAATAACGCTGGCTGACGACCGTCCGATTTGAATCCACCTTGCCCGATGACGCGACCACGCCGGTGGCGGTGTGATAGTCGCGCATCGGGATACCTTCGCGATCAACGCGCACGGCCATCCGCAATGCCGCGAGATCGGCGATCGGCCGCGTCCGGTCGCGCCCGAGTGCGGCGCAGACAAGCCCGAGCACACCCGACTTCGAGGGCTCGAGCTGCGTGTCGCGCTCGTCGAATCGGCTGGTCGTGCCCCAGGATTGCATGGGCCCGGCCAGGCACATCAGCAGTGTGGCCACGACTACGCCTCCAGCGCCGTATCTGTGATTTCGCGTACGCGCTGGGCAAGCTGAACGAGGTTCGGCAACGCTTCACTTTGATCGTTGTCTTGCCACTGACCGGTCAGATCCAGATACAGCCACTGGTCGTGACCGTCGCTGTAGACGGCGGATAGCTTCTGGTCGGTCTTTTGCAAGCGCTGAACCGATTGTTCCGTGAGCGATTCGCGCAGATCCGCCGTTACCGGCTTTTCGAACGCGTTCGCGAGACTCATCGGCGAGACATGACGCAGGCTCACGCCGATGAAATCCGGCGCGTTGTGAGCCGCGAAGGTGTTCTGTTTGCCGGTGGGCACGGCACGCACGAACGCCGTGGCGAATGCCTCGATAGCCGATAAGGCAAGCTCACGATCCCCCTGCAGGTTGTCGAGCAGCTTGTTGATGTCGAGCACCGCGTAGCGATAGAAGGTGGCCGAGTTGAATTCGATCTGGCCGATCATGTCCGCGCCCGGCTCATCCTCGGGCCCCAGGTCGTCGTCGACCGCCGTGTAGTAATCGAATTCGCGTTCCACGCGATGCGTACTGATCGCATGGGCAACCTGACACGCGGCATCCTGGTTCACTGCCGGCAGATCGGCGAGCATGCGTCCGAACAGCGCAATGTCCACGGCCTTGCCGCCATCGAGAAGCGCCTTGGCTTTCTTAGTGACTTCCGGCGGCGCGGCCGCCTTGCGCTGTTTCTTGTTGGCGGTCGAATCGACATCCGCCAGTTCATCCCAGTGCTCGTCGACCAATTCGGCAAAGCCTGCAATTTCCTTCTCGCCAAGAAAGAGCAGATATTCGGTCTTTTCGCTGTCTTTCTTGGACAGGCTGAGCCCCGCCGCCGCCAGCGCGCTCTCGATCTTGCCCGCGGCTTCTTCCGGATCGCGATCATTCAATCGCTCGATCAGCAACCGCTTGAGGCGTTTGGTGCGAATGCCGCGGTGTGACTCGTCGATGAGGTTGTATTCGGCCGCCGCCAATCGCGTCGCCCGCTTGAAACACTGGCTGCTCACCCGTGCTCGGCGATGCCCACCGAAGATGGCATCCTTGGGCGCGCCCGTATCGTCGCGATTGAGATTCGACGGCGCGAAGTTCTGGATGATGTGGAATTCGAGGAATGCACGCATGTTCAGGCCCCCTGCTCTTGTGATGTTTCGGTTTGGGTATCGGGTTCGTTGCTACGCGGTATCCAGTAGAAATCCCGCGCCCATTGTTGGCGCCGCCGATCCAGACGCGCGATATTCGTTGACCGCGCCAACCAGATCGACAGGTCTTCGATAAGTAGTGTCGGGTCGTAACCGATCGCGGTATCGCGAAGCAAAGCCACCGCCTGGCGTAGATGGTCGGCCACGGTGTCGGCCGAGGCGCCGAGCACTGCAATAAAGCGACGTTCGATGCTTTCGCCGTCGTCTTTCTGATGAGCGGCCAGCCGGTTGAGCGCTGTGGCCAGGCTTCGGTTCGGCTCATACACCGGATGGATCGCGAACAGACCGGCCACGAGATAACGTGCGCGTCGTCTCGGATCGCTGCTTTTCCAGGCCGGGTCCACGAAGGGCTCTATCCACGGGAATACCGCAGGATCCTCGCCGGGCGGCAACGTCAGGCTTCGACGCAGACGCGCCAGCCCACTGGATTTGTCTTTCGTAAGGGTTACGAGGTGTTTCGTGAAGACCTCCGGATCGCTGTTTACCACCCGATCCGCGAACGCCGCCCGATAGAAATCGCGCCCCCAGCGTTGTCGTATCGCACGCCACCGATGCTCGTCCTTGCGCAGGTCGAGCCACAGCGCGATATCGGATATCAACTGGGCGTAGTCGAATCCGTAGCCGTCTGCTGCGAGCAGCGTCGTGGCCTGGCGCAGACGCGCAACCACCTGCTGTTCATCGGCTTCAAGCAATGCGATGAAACGCTGTTCGACGCTTGGATTGTCTCGTGTACGCCAAAGCGCGCCGAACGCTTCGGCGAAAGAGGCACGGGCGCGTTCCGGATGGCTGGCGAACAGGCCAGCCACGAGATACAGCGCGCGCCGATGCGGATCGTCGGCTTGTCGATCGCCACCCACAAAACGCTCCACGAGCGTTATTGCTTTTGGATCTTCACCAAGTTCCCGCGTCAGGCTGTGGCGCAGATGGGCGATTGCGCCGCGATCGTTCTGATGGAGCGTTTCGAGATAGTCGACGAATGTCTGCGCATGCGATGTCATGACTTGTCTCCGGGCGCTGCGCGTTTATTGGTGGGCGCATGTTTGCCGAGCAGCCCGACCAAACGCGGATAATGGCGGGCCTCTGAACGCAAGCCGCGGGGCGTACTCCCCAGTCCAACGACGACATCGTTCCAGGCGCGCCGCGCCGCTCGATCCAGCGCCTCGTTCCAGTGTCGCGTCGCCGCCGTGAAATCGCCGGCCCCGAGTTGCCGCATAAGCTCGGGCAAAGCGCGTTCGGCCGCAGAAAAATAGGTCGCCGTGAGCGGCCCGGCCGCTAGCAGGTTCTGGGCCCGTGCCTTGGTTTCCTTGTTATCCGGATCGGGCATGCTGTGCACGAGCATTGCGCGGGCGAGTGCTCGCAACGCGTAGTACAGCGCTTCGGCATCCGCCACTTTCTTCTGGAGTGTTTCGGAGCGATCCGGATCAATCAGAAGGTTCGCAGGCAGCACGATCTGTTCCATGCGCCAGCGCAGCAACTTGGCTTGATCGCTCGCCAAGCCGGCCACCATCAATGGCTGGTGACGATGCGCGCCGGGCCCGAGTGCTCGGTGCAGACTGGCCGCGTAGGCCATGACCGCCGCCGGGCGTCGATTTTCATTTTCTGTCGCAGGCCCGGGCACGAGCGCGGGCAGATCGCGCCAAGTCGCACGGCCCTCGGTGAAGCTGATGCGGACCGGGCCGTTCTGCCCGGCACGAAAGCTCGCCATCGGATCGGGCTGGGTATCGCTATCGCCCAGTGCCAATCCGGCACCGAAGCGCAGCCAACGGATATTGCCGTTATCTTCGCGCTGAAACAGCACGGCACGGCTCTGCCGTGTGTAGCGGTCGTTGGGTCCGGTGGCCAAAACTGGCGCATCACCAAGCTGACTTTCGGTTAGCGGCTCGCGTTCCCAGCTCGGTCTATCGGGTTCCGCATCGGATCGCCTTTGATCGGGATGCAGACCCAGGGCGATCGTCTCCGCGAGATTCTGACCCAACGGGATGACCGCGGCGGTATTGGCCAGCGCACCGGCCTTGTCCGAGCTGCGAAATACCTTGACCAGACCACCCGGAGTGAATTGCAGAAATCCGAGTAGCGTATTCAGCGCCTGTGCCGGAGTGAGTTCCGTCGGCTCGCTGTCGTAAGCGTGATCGAACACCACCGGCGTGTTCCCAGTCGCGCTCGCCAGCGAGATCTGGGCCACGCTCTTGCGTTTATCGCGGGTCGGCTTGGCCGTGTCCAGAACCGCCGCCTGCATGAACGGATGCGTGTCATGAAACAGCCAGAAACGGTCCTGCCAGTGCTCAAGATACGTGCGTATCGCCTCGATGGGCAGGCCATTGCGATACCAGCCGGCTCGCTCGGATTCGCGCCACCGCCCCTGCGCCATCGTGATCGCGCGATGGGTGATGGCCAGCAGCAACCGGTATTGCGCAACGAGCGTCGGCGGCGCGGTGTCGGCCAGCGCGACGATATCCCGGCTGCGTTCAAACACCTCCATCAATCCCATCGAGGTGACCGTGCCGTCTGTTAGACAGGCCGAAAGCCAAGGTTCTCGCAGCAAGTCATACGAGACGTCCATACCGATCCCCCTTTTTGGTTTTATTCACGCGAGTCGTACTCGACAACGATGCGAAATCGCTTCGCGCGCCAAAATGCGACGCCTGCAGCAAGAACGAAAACAATGCAAACAAGCAAGGCTGTTTGAGCCAGAGATAGACCGCTCAGTCGATGAAGCCAATCGATCAAGAGATAGCGGAAAATAAGCATGGCGGGTTGGACGCAGAGATATCAGAGCCTGTAGATTACTGTGGCACAATCTCATAATCAAGTGACGATTACTAGCGCAATTTTTTCCGCTCTCATGATTTATAATCTCGAAGATCCCTACTGGTAGGGATGAACCGTGACGGTTACTGGCGTAAACGCCGCCGTTCAACATTTCCCCGTGCCCACGGGGACGACGAGGGGAAGAGCTTCTTCCCCTCACCTCTCACCTGCTTCGTAAACAAGCCCCAGCGCCGGGTCCAGATAGAGCGACTGGCCGCCCAGCTCACAACGCCCGGCGACCAGCGGCATTGGATAGAGATGGCGCAGAAGCGGATGCTCATCGAATGCCAGTGGCCGCTCCGCTTGTTGGCAATGGAGCACGACCGCCTTGCGCGACACGCGCAACTGGCGCGCGTAGAGTTGGCCTGCGATATCGTCGGACGGCACCTGCGCCGGATCGATGGAGACCCCGTCGACCATCCAGGCGCCGTCGATTACATCGATCGGCACGAGATTCACCGAGTCCGGACCGAGCCGGGTCTTATTACGTTGCCCTTCTTCGTCGTCGCCACCGAACCAATGGTCTTGGTACACACTTAAGGGGTCGTCCGGGTCCAACGAGATATCGACCGCCTGCTGATGCTTGCCTTTCTCAGTGCCCAAATGCGCGCCGTAGGATTCGATCTGTATAAAGTCATTAATTTTTTCGTCGATCGAGGCCGGCAACTCGGGAAAGCTATAGACATGCTGCACCAGCGCATCGATATCGCCCGGCAGGCTTAGCGTGTCGCGCTCGCGTAGACAGGCCCAGGTATGGCCGAGCACGCATGGGTCGTAGACATACTCCCAGGCGGTTTCCTTGAGCGACGGCAGGCGATCGTGATGCAACCCCGCGACCCACAGGCGCGCTTGCTCATGCGAGGCCGGGCGCTGTCGGTCGTGGCGGTGCATGCGCCCCGCTCGCTGCAGAAGCAGATCGATAGGCGCGAGATCGCTCAGCATGAAATCGAAGTCCAAATCGAGCGATTGCTCGGCCACCTGGGTCGCGATTAGCAAGCCCCTGGCCGGGCGACGCCCGGCCTTGGCATCGCTCGATTCGCCGAAGAGTGCGAGGACGCGCTTCTCGATGTCGGCGCGCTGATCTGCCGGAAACCGCGCATGAAACAGCACCGTTTCGATGCCGTTTTCTTTAGCGTGCGACTCCAGCAAACGAAATAGTTGTTGCGCGCGATCGACCGTATTGACGATCACGGCCCCGCAACCACCCTCCTCAAGCAAGGCGATCGCCTGCTCCTTGATCGCCTCCAACGACTCGTCGACCCCATGCACCGTAATCGGCGCCTGCGGCCGGTAGCCAACCGTTATGCCGCGGACCGAGCGCGCATCGATTTGTGTCAACCGCGGGTAGTCGCTTTGGGGCAGCTCCTGCGGATCGGCACCCCAGGCCCGAACCAGTCGATCCCGTTTGCTCTGCGGCAGGGTCGCGCTCATGAGTACAACCGAGCTGCCCATGGCCTTGAGCCAACGCACGAGTGCCTCGATCAATACGCTGGTGTAAGTGTCGTAGGCGTGCACCTCATCCAGCACCACCACCCGATTCGCCAAGCCCCACAACCGTACAAAATGGTGTTTGGCATTGAGCACGCCGAGCAAGGCCTGATCGACCGTGCCCACACCGTACGGCGCCAACAATGGCCGACGCCGTTGGGAAAACCAGACCGAGGCCGACACGCTTTCCTGTTCGTCGTCCGCGATACCGCGGAGATGGCGTAGCTGCGCGTTCATCGCGGCGCCGCCATGAACGATTTTTACAGCCGTGGTTTCGTCGAAGGCTCGCAGAAACTGCTTGGTGCGGTCGAAAAGCGCATTGCCGGTCGCCTGTGTCGGCAAGGCGACGTATAGTCCGCGATGTGCATTCGCGGCCTGCAAGCGAAGATAGGCCAGATATGCCAACTCGGTCTTGCCTTCGCCCATAGGCGCTTCGACCAGCAGCAACGTGGGCCCTTTTGCGTCTTGCAGCAGCGCCTCGCCGGCCTGCTGCAACGGGCGTGGTGTCGTCGGTTTGCCGCGGATACGGCCGAGCAATGTCTCGGTTGCCAGGGGTTCGGACAGAAGGCTCTGAAAGCGTGGCCAACCGGCATCCACCAATGCATCGGTCGCGAGCAAACGCGCCTGCGCGTAATAATCGTGCAAATTATCGTGCCGCTCGCCGAGCGCGAACCATTCCACGTTGGACGCGATCCAATCCGCGGTGCTGGTCAGACCGGCCAGCCAATTCACCGCGACCAGATCCAGATCGTCGTGGCTCGGGCAGCCTAGAGGATTAAGCGTCTGCCAATACACGTCGAGTATTTCGCGACGCGCTCGCGCCCACTCGGCAGGCTCGTTGATAGGCCGACCATGAGCTGTCTCGTCCGCACGGAAATGACGGCCGTGATGCGCGGCGATCGCCTGCACGACCGCCAGTACCCATCCCCACGGCGCCTGGGTCAGCTCGCAGAGCGGTTTTGCTAGAAGCGCCGCGGTAGCTAGCGAGTGGTTTCCACGTTCCTCAGCCTGGTCCGGAAAAATAAGACCAGCCACCTCGGCACGCGCATGCCCCATTGGCCACTTGATTACGAACCCTGGGATGGCTTTACCAAAATCGTGCAACCCGGCAGTGGCGGCAATCCAGCGAATACAACCTTCCCTCGGCAAGCCAAACGCGTGGCTCGCCCAATCCAGGCTTGTCTCTGGCTCCCGTTCGAGCAGTGCTTCAACCACCGCAGCCACGTCCAGCATGTGGGCCAGCAGGTTGTGACCCTCCCCTTCATCTACCGCGCTTTTGGACCAGATCGAACGCGCCTGCGGGCTTAGCGCAGAAAACTTGGCTATGGATTGGATCGGACCTTTTCGGCTTTCTCGTTCTAGCATGCGTTTTCTCTTTTCCCCAAACCGACAGCGTTAGTGTGAGATACGCAGTGGGTCAATTCGTGACCCTGCGAGAACAACTCAGAGAAAAAACAGCGGACGCCGAACACGGAGGACGGGGTCGATACTTCAGACTCGGCGACAACAAACGATCGGCAGTCGAAACACCACAAGACGGCTGACCCAGCCGTGCAGATCGTGATCCGCCCGTTCCGGCAGGCGCAGGGAACGGTCAATGGCAGAATAGCCGCAAGGTTCAAGAGCCAGTTTCTACCCGCGCATACGGGGAATACAGGCAGCCGTCGCCGTGATATCCCGGCGCCGTCGGTTCATCTCCGCGCATACAGCGACTGCGAGTTAACGCCGCCGGTAAACACGCTTTCGATGCGCGATACGGACAACCAGAACGCGAAGGACGTCATCCTGAATATCACAGACGATGCGATAGTCGCCGACTCGAAAACGCCAATATTCCCGCAACTCGCCCTGCAGGCTTTTTGCTAATTGGCGCGGCTCGTCCGCGGCAGCAACACGCTCGCGCAGATAAGCGGAAATACGCCGCGCGGTTTGCGGGTCGAGCTTTTCCAGAGCCTTGCGCGCCGTGTCGGTGAGCTCAATCCGCCAGGCCAAGACCGCGCTCTATCTCATCAAGATCGTAAGTGGCCTCGCTGCCCTCATCGACACGAGACATAACTTGGTCAGCCAGGTAGATATCTTCCAGATCCTCGATCTGACTTTCTACGGCCTGGCGAACGTAAAACGTCTTCGTTCGCCCGGTGAGCCGCGCGAGCCGCGTGAGCCGGGCATCCAGTTCGTCGTCGGCACGAAAATTGATCATTCGGCTCATTGCCTCGCCCCCTTACGATGTACGTGTAAATCATAAGGGCTGCGGAGAAAGTTGCAACTCGTTTGACAACGACATTAAGGCGATAGGCGATGCACAGACAGGTTTTGTCCGCTCGTCGCTACATCAGACATAGACGGGTGAGCGCATACAGTAAGTCAATGCCCCGGCTATGCGTGCGCCCACGGGTAACACGCTGTCTCTGAGCGCCCGTCGATAGACGATAGAGGTTCATCTCCGCGCGTGCGGGGAACAGACGTCGATGGCGCCGGCATCTTGGCCCGCATGCGGTTCATCCCCGCGCCTGCGGGGAACGCACGACCTTTTCGACCTGAGCAGGTGATTTCATCGGTTCATCCCCGCGCCTGCGGGGAACGCGAAGCTGGGCTTCCGCGACGCCGGATCAGATCCGGTTCATCCCCGCGCCTGCGGGGAACGCCAACGCATTGGCCTACCAACTGCATTGGTCGCACGGTTCATCCCCGCGCCTGCGGGGAACGCGGCCGCGGCGTCGTCGAGCGCACGAACGCGGACGGTTCATCCCCGCGCCTGCGGGGAACGCGCTTCGCGCTCGGCGAACGAAGCCGCGTCGGCCGGTTCATCCCCGCGCCTGCGGGGAACGCCGCCGATCGTCATCCGACAGCGGCCGATCCGGCGGTTCATCCCCGCGCCTGCGGGGAACGCATTTCGCTTCCCCGGTCTGCTTGGGCCAATCCCGGCTCATCCCCGCGCCTGCGGGGAACGCACGCTGGAAATCAGCGTCAAGCAGGACATCGACGGTTCATCCCCGCGCCTGCGGGGAACGCTCCGGAGACGCCGAGCCGGGCGCCGGCCTTGGCGGTTCATCCCCGCGCCTGCGGGGAACGCCGGCACAACATTCTGCTGGTAGAAATGATTGGCGGTTCATCCCCGCGCCTGCGGGGAACGCCTGTTCCTTCGTGGATGAGCGGCGCGGGCTCCCGGTTCATCCCCGCGCCTGCGGGGAACGCGGGTCTGAATCCGCCCGTGTTCGCGCCGTTTGCGGTTCATCCCCGCGCCTGCGGGGAACGCCGGCGCCCCCAGATCCGCCGCTATAGCAATAGCGGTTCATCCCCGCGCCTGCGGGGAACGCATCACCGCTAACGCGGTGTAACCGGGCGCCATAGGTTCATCCCCGCGCCTGCGGGGAACGCCCAAGGCGGTCGGCGGCTTGAGCTTGCGAGACCGGTTCATCCCCGCGCCTGCGGGGAACGCGCTTCCAGTGCGCTCGCCTGCGACTTGTTCAGGCGGTTCATCCCCGCGCCTGCGGGGAACGCCCCTTGGCGGTGACACCCGGCGAAACCGTGACCGGTTCATCCCCGCGCCTGCGGGGAACGCGTGTTGCCGAACGTTCCGGTGCCGGGGGTTTTCGGTTCATCCCCGCGCCTGCGGGGAACGCTCTAAAAATACATCGCTGTTTTAACAGGGATTTTAAAGACAGGGAAAAAGCACCAACCTGAACGCCGGTATTTCAGTGCTGTTAAAGAGCGTCATATGTAGTCGTATTTGTCGTTCGACGACCTCCCCGAGCATAGCCTCTACGGCCAAACCTGGCTGGTAAAACGTCCGCCCTGGCAGTAATCAACCCAGCGTAATCAGGGTAATCGCGACGACGGCGGCTACGAGCCCGCAGGTCTGCGCCGCGTTCCATCGCTCGCCGAGGAAAACACGGGCGAGCAGGATGGTCACGGCCGGATAGAGCGCTGTCAGCACGGCGACGATCGACAATGGGCCGCGCCCGGTGGCAGTCAAAAGCAATAGATCGGCCGCGCCGCCGAACACGCCGGCCGTCAGCAGGAGTGCGAGAGCGGCGGTGTCGACAGGGATGGGGCGCGGCTCTTTCAGGGCGAACGGCAGAATCAACACGCCGGCCAGGGCAAGACCCGGCACGAGCGGCCAGAATCCAGCAGCCGCGCCGGCCTGATCCAGGGCGATGAACAAAACGGCGAACCCGGCGCCGCTGATCAACCCCTCGAGCACGCCCGGGCGCGCCTTGGTTTTCACCGTTGTATCGCGATGCCAGGATACGAGCCCGATGGCGGGCAACGCGAACACGAGGCCCAGGCCGGCCAGCGATGTGAGATGCTCGCCCAGGGCAATACCCGTGAGCGCGGGCACCACGGCGGCCACCACCGCCGACAACGGCGCCACGACGCTGATGCGCCCGACGACGAATCCGCGATACAGCGCCATCGTGCCCGCGGCACAGCCGATGCCGGCAACCAGCCCCCACCCTAACGCCGATGCCGTGAAACCGTGATGCGTTTCCATCGTCACGGCGACCACCGCCATCAGAAAGGCCACGATCTGGACGAACAACGCGACGACGCCCGCGCCCAGCCGCCGCCCGCCCACACCGGCGGCGAAATCGCTTGCGCCGTAGGCCACTGCCGCCAGCAATCCCAGAATAACGGTCATGTTGACGAATGGACTGAAAACCAGGGGCGAAGACAGTATCAGAAAGGGCGTGGCCATAGCCGGCCATGCTCAACGCCATGGATGAAACGTCCCTCCCTCGCTCCGACCCCGAGCTCCCAGCTGATCCAGGCCGGATGGGCCCGGCGATAAGGCGGGAGCGGCTTATCGTCCGGCCCCGAGTTGCCCGGCATGCAGCGACGGGACCAACTTGGCGCTCAGCCTATCTCCCGCAGATGCGGCTGTGATCGCAAAATAACCACATCTTGGCCGCAGTACATAAATCAGCGCCCGATTCAACCGAACCGACCACACAGGGCAGCTCTCGATCCGGCTGCCGCGTCCTGGCGCCGGCTAGCGCGCGGGATTTCCTCCCCGACGGCCTTCAAGGCAGGAAACATACGACTGGCCAGCATCAGCTGCATTCGTCCGTAGCAACAAACGAGGTCTTGGCGGTCGGGGGCCGCACCCTGCGAATGCAGGGCCAGCATGTGCTCCAGCGCGCAGTACAGGTTATGTATCACGTGCGGGGCACACTCCGCCGCGTCGACCTGCCGCTCCAGCTCCGAGATAGCGCTATGCTGTCCACCGCAGGCGTGCGACCGGTTTCGAACGGCTGCACGTAAGGGCTTCTCCGGCTCGTTTTTTCGGGGTCCTTGCATATCACGGCCAGCCAGGTTGTCGCGTTGTTTGTTAGCGCGCCGAGCGACGCTCACCGCCTGCTACGCAGCCAAGCGACGATCGCCACGCCAGCAGTTTAAGCATTTTATTACTTATTAAATTTTATATTCAAGTTTTATGTTACTCATCTTGAGCTCGACCATGCAATAGCCGAGACGAACCCGGACTTTAGACGCTATCAGGCCCGGGCCTGCCCGCCCGGTTGCGCCCGAGACAAGAAAGCAAAAAGCCGCCAGGCTTTCCCATGAGCGGCTATGCAAAGCCATTTCTCACGGAACGAGGCGCGCAATCAGCCGCCACACCTCAGCCATCGCCACAGCACATTGCGAAGGCAAAGAGCGCCGACATCGTCAGGGCCGTTCGAAACCGCTGGCGCGCGCACGAGGCAAGGCACGAAAGGCAAACACGCCGAGCACTTACCCGCCCCGGGCGGTCACCAGTCCTTCGTGTTGTGTAACACGGGCACAGCCCCTGATACGGACTGCATCGCAACCATCCGTACTAACGAGACTTTTTGGCGCGAATTTTGACCTACGCCAAGGGCACCATGGATTGCGATGCAAGTGGCCTAGGTTGCCCCCGACCCGCCCTGCTCGCCATCGGGCCCGGCATGCCGGCCATAATAGGCTTCGCGCTCAGCGACACGGTCGATGTAATGCCGTCCCTGGTCGGAGGCCTTGGTGTAACACAGGAGCAGGTGCTCGACTGACGGCAAATCGACCAGCTGCTCGGGCAGGCGCGGCAGCATCAGATG
This sequence comes from Salinisphaera sp. RV14, assembly GCF_052044135.1. NCBI lineage: Bacteria > Pseudomonadati > Pseudomonadota > Gammaproteobacteria > Salinisphaerales > Salinisphaeraceae > Salinisphaera > Salinisphaera sp. RV14. Next base: position 72,142 of record NZ_JBQDYF010000008.1, on the reverse strand, counting down.
CCAAATATTCAGGTCGAAGGCGGCGGCCAGCTTGTCCACGGTTGCCAGAGTGGGCTGTTTTTCCTGATTCAGGATATTGCTGATGCTTTTCTGGCTGACACCGCTTTTTTGCGACAAGCGCCCCTGCGACCAGCCCTTGAGGCCCATCAAATGTCGCAGATTACGCGCAAGAACCCCCCGCGGGTCGGGACGGGCGTCACCCATGCAGAGCACCTTGGTTGTCGATCACTTACCCCGCCGTTCATGCTATGCCCCCGGCCCAGTACTAGGGTGTCGCCCGTTTCAGTATTAATGTACTCGCCGATCATTGAAACATTCCTCGCGCGCTGCTGCTTTACCCCAGCATTGCTCTCGTGGCCCAAGCGTTATAAGCCGTGGCTGACGCCATGGCGCGGCCCATGACGATGCATGACGCGCAGCCACGCCCCACACGGACAACACGATTGTCGCGGCTTTGCTATTGGTCGACGCATCGAAGCGCCCGAGTGCCCCGATAGCCCAACGACTATCGGGCCCTTCAGCCGCTTCATACGGCATCGCGTGGTGTGCGCAATGGACCGCGTCTGCGGCGGCCAACCCGCAACGGCTTGCAACGACAGGATGGTCAGAGTGCCTGCTCAGACTAGGGTCTGTTGCCGTTTCGCGCGCGTCCGCGCCAAACGCTGTTTTGCGGCAAGACGAGGCGTAGCGAAGGTCGCGTAGTCGTTCTACGCGAGAGAGCACCAACGCTGGATTGCCGTCGTGTCGTTAATCTTTGGGCGCTTGTCCCTTCGGGTTGGGCGGCAAATCCGCCGATACGGCGTTGCGCGTCTTGATCGTGGCTCGCCACGACCGGCGACGCGCGCCTTGTCTCGACGGATTTGCGGTCTCCAACGCGGCACGTGTACGAAACGGCAACAGGCCCTGGCAACACCGTGTCACGACCGGCGCTCGTCCGGCTGCCCATCCAGAGCGAGCCCCACCGCGACGGTCAACGCCTGAGCCAGGCACATGGATGCCGTGAGCGAGCGGAAGTTGTGCATCTCCGCATCGTGGACTTCGAGGCAGACCGTGGCGTGTGCGGCCACCGGACTGAGCGGGCTGTCGGTGAGCACGACGACCGGCGTGCCCTGCTCGGTGGCGTGCCGAATGGTTTCGGCGGTTTCCTCGGCATAAGGATGAAACGAGACGGCGAACAATACATCACCGGGCCGTACGCGCGCGGTCTGCTGCGCGAGCATGCCGCCGAGCCCGTCCAGCAGGCAGGCATTGGCCTGAATCCGGCTTAGCGCATAGGCCATGTAGGTCACCACCGGGAACGACCGGCGCTGCCCGCAGAGGTGGATGCACTCGGCGCGGGCCATAATCCGCGCCGCCGTCGCCAGGCCCTCGGCATCGATCTCGTCGGCGAGATGATCGAGTGCCATGCGATTGGCCTGGCAGAACTGACGCAACACGCCGTGGGGCGTGAGCGCCTGGGTATCGTTTTCCTCTTCCCGGCGCAGCCGGCGCAGACGCTCGCTATAGCTGGAGGCGGTTTCGGCCAACCGGGTCTGGTACACCCGTTGCAGCTCGGAGAACCCGGAATAGCCGAACGCCTTGGCGAAACGGATGATCGCCGAGGGCTGCACACCGGCCCGGTCGGCGATGACCGCCGTGGTTTCCAGCGCCATGTCGTTGGGATGGTCGACAGCGAACTGAGCGATCTGCTGCAGTCGCTTACTCAGGTTCTTGTATTCGGCCAATATCCGGCGCTGTAGCTCGGACGGCGTTTCCGGTGCCTGTTCGGTCATGACTGGGTCGGGATCCTCGGATTGTGTATCGACGCGCGCTCGGCGCGTGCCCGCTGCATATACGCATTTTCTGGAATAAATGCATCACAAATCAAATGATCGGTTCAGCCGAAACACACTTGATGTCCGGCGGAGGTGCCATATCCGCAATTTCTCAAACATTTTTCGCGCCGATAATCTGTTGCGCTTCTGGCATTTTTATATCAATACCGATAGCCGCGTATCCTGGATTTCGCACCAAGGTGGCATCACATGTTCCACGGCGTGACGATGACCGCGCGGCTGGCCTCGCTTTCGGCAGCCCGGCCATGCCGACGGAAACACAGCAAGTGTCGGATCGCCCGCGCGGCATCGGCCCGCAGGTCGTGATCAACCACGGCGTCGATGCGCCCGGCGCGCAGCAGGCCGCGGTTTTCGTCGTCGAGATCATGACCCACGAAGACCACATCGCGATCGCCCGCTTCATCCAACGCGCGCAGCAACCCGCGGTTGCCACCGCCCATGCTATAGATGCCGGCGATGGGCCCACGCGCCGAACGCGTGGCGCGGGCGAGTTCGTAGGTTGCCTGATCGAGGCCATGGCCGCCGTCGATGGCAACCACGTCGGCGCACGGGCAGCGCGCGGCCATGAAATCGGCGAAGCCGCGCCAGCGATCGTGCTCGCCGTGAAAACCGCGGCTGCCGAGGTTGGCCAGCACCACGCCGCCGCGTTGGCCAAGAACACGCGATAACAGGAAAGCCGCAGTTCGCCCGGCCGCGGCGTTGTCGATTCCGACATACGCAAGACGGCCGTTGGCGCCGATATCGGTGGCAAAGGTGACGACCGGAACGCCGCGTGCCACCAGCGACTCGACCGCCGCGATGACCGCCGGGTGCTCGGGGGCCTTGAGTATCACGCCATGCGTGGCCTTGGGTTCGAATACGCCCAGATCTGCCGCAATGCGCTCCGGGCTCATGCGTTCGTCGGCATGGAAACGCGGCGCGATACGCAGCGGTGCCATCGCGGCAGCGGCCGCCACGAATGCGCGGCGCACCGCCTGGCTGAAGCGTTCCGGGCTGTTGAGCAACACATCGAATGTCAGCCCGTGGCCGGCGGGAATGCCGGCTTCGACCTGCTCTTCGAGTTCCCGGATCGCCGCGTCCACTCGGCGCCGGGTCTGCTCGTGGACGTGCGCGCGGCCATGGCGCACCCGATCCACCGTGGCCGCGCTCACCCCGGCCTGGGCTGCAATCTGCTTGACGGTGAACCGGTGCGTCACGCGTTCTCGCCCGGCGGCCCGTCAGTCGACCCGGCGACGGTCGAGCTGCGCGTCGAGTTGCGACTCGAACGTATCCGCATCGAGCTGTTCGCCGACCGCGCGGATCAATAGTTCGCATTGCGTCTCCGGCGCCATGCCGGCCGTCGGCTGGTCGCGGTCCAGATTGGTGGGGAAACCATAGCCCTCGGCCGTAGCCTTGGCCGTGCGCACGACCGTATCGCGCTCGCCCTGGCGTGCGCGCCGGCACAGCTCGGCATAGATCGCCCGGCACATCCGCGCCCGGTCCAGGCGGCCCATCGCCCGCCCGAAGGCCGAGGAAATCTGGAGCAGGTTCGCCATGCGGCGGATATCGGCCGAGCGATTGCTGCCGGCGGCATGAAACAACGCGGGGTTGAAGAAAACCGCATCGCCCGCCACCAGCGGCAACTGTACGTGACGCTCGGTGAAGTAGCGCTGGAATTCGGGCCTGGCGGTGGCAAGAAAACCCAACTCATAGCGCTGGGAATACGGAAGATACAGCGTCGGCCCGCTCTCCACGGGCATGTCGCAATGCGCGACCGCGCCCTGCAGCGTCAGCTGCGAGGCAAAGCGATGGACATGCGCCGGAAAACGCTCGGCCTGTTCGGTCGACATGAAGCCAAGATGATAATCGCGGTGCGCGCTCTGGGCAGCGCCGCCCGGATTCACCACGTTCAGGTCGGAGGTGACCTGATACATCGGGCCCAGCCAGGCTTCGCTGACCAGCTCGATCACCGGGTTGGCGTAGTAATCGATGTAAGCCCCCGGATCGCGTTCGGCCAGCTTCTGCTGGACGCGCCAGACGCGGTCGTTGGCGCCGGGCGTGGCGAAATGATCGCCGGCGGCCGTGCCCGCGGCGTGTTGCGCATCGATCATCTCCTGAAAGCGCGCAGTCGCACGGTCGAGCGTAGCCCGGCCGAACGCGCCGCTGAATACGACGATGCCCGGGCCCTCGAGCATGGCTTCGGCCAGTTCGGCCTGAAGGTCGGCGCGGGCCGCCGCCGACAGCTCCGCCACGTGGCGACCGTCGTAGATGGGTACGTTGCGTTCGATGCGCGCGGCGAGCGGATAATCCTCGGCGCGGGTCGTCCGGTCGAGGCTGGCGACGAAATCGTCGAGCCGGCAATCATCGGCATGCAGCCAGACCCGGTCGGCGGGCGTCGTGTGTTGTGTCTTGTCGTGGGCCAGCATGGCTCTCCTCCGGTTTCGCGTGGGGTTATTGCGGTTCCATTATTTGAACCGACCCGGCCCGCCCACAACGCGAAATCACCTCAAAAACACCTCAAGAAGCGGCCCCGACGAATAGGCGCTTCCCACCACGAAAAAGGGCGCCGAATTGGCGCCCTCGTAAGCGGCTTCAGCGCTTCATCTCATGCTCAAGGGCATCGAGTCCGGCGCCGCCGGCCATCTGGAAAATCAGATCTTCCAACGATAGATCCTCGCGCGGCGCGTCCAGATCCATCTCGCCGCGGCTGAGTACGGTGAAGTGGTCGCCCACCAGATACGCATGGTGCGGGTTATGGGTGATGAAGATCACGCCCACCCCGTGCTCGCGCGCCGCCGAGGCGATGTACTTGAGCACAAGCCCGGACTGATGCACGCCGAGCGCGGCCGTCGGTTCGTCGAGAATGAGCACGCGGGCGCCGAAGTGAATGGCCCGGGCGATCGCGACCACCTGTTTCTGGCCGCCGGACAGCGTCCCGACGTGCTGTTCCAGATCCTCCAGCTCGATGCCCATCTTGCGCAGGGCGTCGTCGGTCTCGCGCCACATATTGTCGCGGTCGAGGCGCTTGAACGGCCAGGCGCCACGGGTCATTTCCGAGCCGAGGAAGAAATTACGCCAGACCGGCATCAGCGGCACCAGCGCCAGGTTCTGATACACCGCGGCAATGCCGAGATCGAGTGCCTCACGCGGCGAGCCGAATTTCACCGGCTTGCCATCGACCCGGTACTCGCCCGTCGAATGATGGGTGAGCCCGGCAATCACGCTGATCAGGGTGGATTTGCCGGCCCCGTTGTCGCCGAGGATGCAGGTCACTTCGCCCTGCTTCACCTTGAGGCTGACGTTGGACAGCGCATGCACGTTGCCGTAGTTCTTGCCGACGCCGTCGAGTTCGATGATGGCAGTTTCGTCAGTCATTGCATTACCCCTGCGAGGCGCGAACGCGGATCCACGTATTGACCACGGTGGCCATCAACAGCATCGCGCCCACGAAAAACATGAACCAGTCGGAATCCCAGCCGGCATAGATCACACCTTCCGTGGTCATGCCGAAGATGAAGGCACCGAGCGCGGAACCCACCGCCGAGCCGTAGCCGCCGGTCAGCAGACAGCCGCCGACCACCGAGGCCGCGATATAGAGCAGCTCGTTGCCGACACCGGCACCGGACTGGACGGTGTTGTAGGCGAACAGCATGTGCATCGCCAGGAACCACACGCAGAACCCCACGCCCATGAACAGGGCGATCTTCATGCCGCGAACCGGCACACCAACCGCGCGCGCGGCGTCGGGATCGCCGCCGACGGCAAAGATCCAGTTACCCACGCGGGTGCGCAGCAACAGCCAGGTGGCGATCAGCACCAGCACGATCCAGTAGATGATCGCCACGCTGATGTCGAAATCGCCGATGACGATATCCGAGGCAAACACTGCATGGGCCGAGGCAAAGCCCGGCATCGAGCTGATGTCGCCGGTGGCCACGCCGCCGGTAATGAGCTTGGTCAGGGCGATATTCAGGCCCTGTAGCATCAGAAACGTCGATAGCGTGACCAGAAAACTGTGGAGCTTGGTCTTGATCAGCAGCCAGCCGTTGAGCGCGCCGAGTGCCAGCGAGAACGCGAGAGCGAACGCCACGCCCAGCCAGATGTTGCCGCCGATCTGGGTGGCGAACATCGAGGCCGCCAGCGAGGAACTGATGACCGCCACGCCGGCGGTCAGGTCGAACTCGCCGCCGATCATCAGCAGCGATACGCCCACCGCGGGAATGCCGAGAATCGCGGCCTGGTAGAGCACGGTCGAGAACGCCGGCATGGTGCGGAACGGCGGTGCGACGATACAGAACAGAACGAATACGAGAATCGCCCCGCCGAGCGCGCCCGCTTCCGGCCGCTTGAGGATTTTCTTCCACAGCGGATCGCGGGAAATACGTTGCTTGGGTTGCTTCTGAGCCGCGCCGGTCGCTTTGTTGTCGAGCGTCGGCGCGCCGCGCAGTGCGTCGTCGTCCATGGTGGCTGCCATTGGTTTTCCTCCGGGGTGCCCCGGCGGCACAAGCCGCCGGGGCGTCACGAGCGGTCGAATCGGTGGCTTAGCGCGTACCGCGTTCGACGTACTTGATGACCTTGTCGATATTCTGCGGCGTTACGAAGGCCGGCCCGGTCAACACGGCATTGCCGCCGCCCAGGGTGTCGCCGTTGGTCAGGTTCAGATACAGCAAGTCGACGGCTTCGTAGCCCTGCAGCCATGGCTGCTGGTCCACCGCCCAGGCGACCTTGCCTTCCTTGACGAGCTTGGCGGTCCGCGGATTGAGGTCGAAAGTCACGACCTTGGCCTTGCTGTGCGCCATCTTGGCCGCATCCACGGCCACCGGCGCGAATGGCGCCCCGAGGGTGACGATGGTGTCGATCTGCGGGTCCTGCATCAGCTTGGCCATGATGCGCGAACGGGCCTTCGACATGTCGTAGCCCTCGAGATAGAGCGTTTCCGACTTGCCCTTGAAGGTATCGGCCACGCCGGCACAGCGAGCGGCCAGCTGGACCGCGCCCTGCTGCTGGTTCACACACAACTCTTTCTTGGCGCCCTCTTTATTCAGGCGTTTACCGATGGCCTGGCCGGCGAGCGTTTCGTCCTGGCCGACGTACATCGGAATGCCCATCGACTTCCAGGTAGAAAAGCCCGAGTTCACGCCGACCACCGGAATGCCGTCATCCAGCGCTTTCTTGACCAGCGGCTTCATGGCATCCGGAAACGCGAGCGTCAGTGCGATGCCGTCCACATGCTGGGTAATCACGTTCTCGAGCTTGGCGGCCTGTTTGTCGGGCGAGTCGCCGTGCAGATAGATGAGATCGACGTTGTCTTTCTTGGCAGCGGCGTTCGCGCCCTTGCGCACGAGGTCCCAGAACGTATCGCCCGCCTGCGCATGCGTGATCAGCGCGATCTTCAGTTGCCTGGAATTCTGGTCGGCGGCCGACGCGATGCCGGCCGTGCATACGGCAGCCACGCCCACGGCCAGTGCCGCTGCGGCCAGACGTACATGCCGACGCCTTGTGGTGAACAGTCGCATATCGCTCTCCTCCTTCGTGCTTTTTACTTCGGCGAGCCCGACTTGATACCGGGCCGGTTTTTTGATCGATAACGGGCGCGAGCGTGAGGCCCTCCGCGACCGTGGTTATGACAATGATGGAATGCTTATATCGCCGCAAGCATTTTTGAAATTTTTGCGCTAATCCATTGGTCGAATGGCACCCCGTCGGCGCCTCATCGCTCCCGTGCCATGGCTGCAAAGTAAAACGGATCAAATAGATAACCGCACCGCCGCCGTCTTGGCGCCGGCCGGCGACCGGGCACGCCGATCGATACGGCCGGGCCGCACATGAGCGAGGCCACTGGATTCGGGGCCGTGAGCGCAGCGGTTGGCGCCGATGATGGCGAGTGCGATATCGCCACCAGAGCGACCGGCTTCGATCGGTATCGGCGCCGGGCGGAAAACGCGCATTCGGCATGGTCCGGCGGGCCCAGTACATTGCGGCCGGCAACACAACGCACGCTGGGTTTCGATGGCCAGGGTCTGTTGAGGTTTCGTGCGGGTCCGCGCCAAGCGCTGTTTTGCGGCAAGACGAGGCGTAGCGAACGTGGCGTAGTGGACCTACGCGAGAGAGCTATAACGCTGGATTGCCGCAAAACAGCGCTTGTCCCTTCGGGTTGGGCCGCAAATCCCGCCCGGCGGCGTTGCGAGTCTGGGTCGTGGCGCGCCACGACGCGGCGACTCGCGCCTTGCCGGACACGATTTGCGGACGCCAACGCGGCGCTCGCACGAAACCTCAACAGACCCTAGGGCGCCGCTCGTATTCCACACCCGGGCCGGCTCGTTGCCGTTGTTTCATTGCCAGCTGATCAGGCGAAGCGCTCGCGGATCTGGCTTTCAAACGCCTCGAGCGATTTGCCGCGGGTTTCCGGCACCACGGCGAGCGTGAAGATCAAGCCCAATACCGAAATCGCGGCGAACATGAAGAAGGTCGGCCCGACCCCGAATGCCGCCACGACCGGCGGGAAACCGAACGCCACGATCGCATTGGCCACCCAGAGTACGAACACACAGATGCCCATGGCGAAACTGCGGATCTTGAGCGGAAATATCTCCGAGAGCATCAGCCAGACCAGCGGCCCAAGCGTGCCCTGCATCGAGAACACGAAGGCCACCACAAAGATCAGCACCAGATACGGTTTGATCGCGATATCGGGCATGAACATGGCCGACAGACCAACCAGGATATGGAACACGGCGATCAGAAAGAAACCGCCCATCAGCATCTTGCGCCGGTCGATCTTGTTGATCAGCAGAATGCCGACCGTGATGCCCAAGACACTGAATAGCCCGTTGAGCGTGTTCGCGATCACCGCGCCGTTGTTCGAAAACCCGGAGTTTTCCAGCAGCTGGGTGCCGTAATACATGATCGCGTTGATGCCGGTGAACTGCTGGAAGATGCCCAGCACCGCACCGATGACGATCAGCCGCCGCACCCACGGGACGGTCAGATCCGACCACTGGCCGCAGCGGCTTTCCTGCTTCTCTTCGACGAGGGCATCGACGTCGGCGATCTCGGCGCGAGCCCGCTCGGGCGAGCGAATCTGCTTGAGCACATCCAGCGCGTCATCCCGTCGGTTTTGCTCGGTCAGCCAGCGCGGGCTTTCCGGCACGCGCAGCATGCCGATAAGCAGCGCAAACGCCGGCAGCACGCCGATCACCAGCATGTAACGCCAGATGCCGGGATAGTCGCCCCAGATATTCATGATCACGGCGTTGATGATGAACGCGGCGAACTGCCCCGAGACGATCATGATTTCGTTGCGCGTAACCAGACTGCCGCGGTTCTCGGTCGGGGCCACTTCGGCCAGATAGACCGGCACCGTCGTAGACGCCCCGCCCACCGCCAGCCCGAGGATGAAGCGAAACGCCGAAAGCACCTGCCAGTTGGGCGAAACCGCCTCGCCGAGCGTGCCGACGATGAAAATCCCGGAGAGCATGAGAATCGTGTATCGACGACCGGAGACATCGGAAATCCGGCCACAGACCGCCGCACCGAGCGCCGCCCCGAAAATCAGAATACTCACGACGAATCCCTGACTCATAGGCGTGAGGCCCAAGTCCAGTTTCATGGGGTTCACGGCGCCGTTGATGACGCCGGTGTCGTAGCCGAACAGCAGGCCGCCGAAGGTCGCGATGAAGGCAATCATGCCTAGCCTGCGGGTATGCGAGCCGACCTGGCTCGCGGCTACGGTCGCGTAGGCTGAGGACACTCCATTACTCACGTCAAACTCCTCCTGGACGATGATTCCGTCTGATCCCGGGTCGGCGTGCGGTTCGAAAAAGGGTGTTTCTGCGTCCGCCGCGAGATCCGAGATAGCGCCCGTGTCGAGCCGGGTTACACGAGTAGCCGACCATGGCTCGCACGCCGTTTTACCCAACGGGAACCTACGTGCCGGGCGCAACCCAGGTCAAATTATTTATTTCGACATTTTTTATAATGGAATTTATTTTCTAAATCTGTTTGGATTGCGCATCGCTGCTTTACCGGTTCAGAAGCATCGCCATGCATGACCGCTAGACCCAGACCATGTCCGAGGAACGTAGGCGCAGGATTTGGCTGGGCTTCGATCCGTCGGATTACGCCGCCGGCTAATCCGACCTACGCGGACTGTCAACGGCACGGTGATCGAACGACCGCATAGGTCGGCTTAGGCCGAAGGCCGTAAGCCGACAACTCTTCGCTAACAGGCCAGCCCCAGCACGGGGCGAGCCCGTGCGACTCGTTGATTCAACGGGGCTGCGATCCGTCGGATTACGCTTCGCTAATCCGACCTACGCCAACCGTCGACGGCACGGTGATCGAACCAACCCGTAGGTCGGGTTAGGCCGAAGGCCGTAAGCCGACAACCAGGCCCTGCCCGTTCCGTGATGTTGCCAAGCCAAGCGACATCCGACCGGTCTGAGGCGATGGAATATAGGCGTCCCGATATTCGAAACCGTGCCGAAACCGGACAAAAATCGATGGATTTATAGCAGCAGCGCGCGTGACCCGCTCCGAAAGCGACGAGCGACCAGCCGCGCTAACCCGCGTCCAAAGGATTCAATCCACCGCGGCCCAGCGTCCCGACTCGACGGACGCCAGCGCCGCATCGATCACGCGATGCACCTGCACCGCATCGGCAAAACACGGCCAGAGCGCCGCGCGCTCGCCGCTGATGGCCGCGATCAAATCGCGTACTTCCACGGTCACCGTGTCGTTGTAGCCCGTGCCGTGGCCCGGTGCCGGGCAGAAATCGCCGTAATCCGGATGGGCCGGGCCCATTGGGACACGGCGAAAGCCCTGAGTTCGTGCGTCGTCGCGCCGCGAGTAGAACTGGATCTCGCTCAGGCGCTCCTGATCGAACATGATCGTGCCGTCGGTGCCGGTCACCTCGTAGGACAGCCCCATCTTGTGGCCCGTACCGACGCGGGAGACATGAAGCGAGCCCGAGACGCCATTCTCGAACCGCACCAGCAGCTCGGCCTGATCGTCGTTCTCCACCGCGACGCGCGCGCCGGAGTCCGGGTCTGGGCGATGGGTGTGCACGATACGCGTCTCGGCCATGACCTCGCGGATCGGCCCGAGCAGCCAATGCGCCATCCCGATGCAATGCGAGCCGAGATCGCCCAGTGCCCCGGCCGCGCCGGCTTCGGCTCGCCGCATGCGCCAATCGATCGGCAGATCCGGATCGGCCAGAAAATCCTCGACGTGCACACAGCGAAACGACACGATCTCGCCGAGCGCGCCTTCGGCAATGAGCTGGCGGGCAAACTGCGAGGCCGGCGTCTTGGGGTAATTGAGCCCGACCATGCACACCACCCCGGCCCGCTCGGCCGCGGCCTGCATTTCCACGGCTTCATCGGTAGTCGCGCCCAGCGGTTTTTCGCAGAGCACATGCTTGCCGTGGGCGATCGCTTCCAGAACCATTTCCCGATGCGGCAACGGCGCGCAGACGGTGACCACGTCGATGTCCGGATCACGCACGAGCTGGCGCCAATCGCCGGTATGGCGAGCAAAGCCGAGGCGCGTCGCGGCCCGCTCGGCCGAGGCATCCGAGCGGGTCGCGATCATGTCGGCCACCGGGTGTGTATCGAGCCCGAATACGGCGCCGACGGAATGGATGGCCAACGCGTGTGCCTTGCCCATGAAACCGGCGCCGATGACGCCGAAACGTAGTGAATTCGTCATATGCAGTGTCCCCGCGTCGGTCGGGCTGGCCTCAAAGCTCGAGGGGCGCGACGTCGATCCAGCGTCCGCCCTCGTCGGAGGATCGGCAGGCCAGATCGATGAATTGCAGGCCGAGCACACCGTCGGCGGTGCCGGGAAAATCCGCCGGTCGATCCGCCATCGGCTGGCCGTCTCGCGCGGCCGCAATCGCCTCCGCTGCCGCCGAATACAAATTGGCGAAGGAGGCGAGGAACGCCTCCGGGTGGCCGAGGCCGATACGGGTGAACCGCTCGGCGTCGTCCGATAACACCGAGCCGCCCTGGGCCAGTATTTCGTGCCGCCCGCCCGGGTAAGAGACGCGCAGATGATGCGGGTCTTCGTGACACCACTCGAGCGACGCTTTGGAGCCGATCACCCGGATACGCAATCCATGTTCGGCGCCGGTCGCAACCATCGTCACCCAGAAGCTGCCGCGCGCCCCGCCGGTGAAACGCAACATGACCTGGGCGTGATCGTAGACCCGCCGGCCGGGTACGACGGTCGACAGATCCGCCGCCAGGGCCTCGATTTCGAGCCCGGAAACGAATCGGGCGAGGTGATGAATATGCGTGCCCAGATCCGATAGCACGCTAGCTCGTCCGACCTGGTCGGGATCGGTCCGCCAGGCCACCTGTTTGTTCTGGGCATCGTGCTCGGCGTCGCCAGCGCCCCAGTTCGCGGCAAACTCGCCCTGGATGCTGCGGATGGTGCCGAGATCGCCGTCCGCGACCATCCGCGCAGCATGCCGGATCATGCTGTGACTGGCGTAGTTGTGGGTCAGCGCGAAAACCAGCCCTTGGGACTTCGCGAGCCGGTGCAGTGCCAGCCCGGTATCGAAATCGTCGGTCAGCGGCTTATCGCAGATGACATGAATGCCGTGCTCCAGGAAAACCTTGGCCGCCGGGTAATGGTTGGCGTTCGGGGTCACGATGGCCACGGCCTCGATGCCATCCTCGCGGGCGGCCTCGGCTCGGGCCATGGTCTCGAAGTCCGCATAGACCCGATCGCGGGCGATGCTCAGTTCGCGCCCCGTGATCGCGGATTTGTCGGGGTCGCGCGAGAACGCACCCGCGACGAGTTCATAGCGCCCGTCCATGCGCAGCCCGATACGATGCGCCTCGGCGATATTCGCCCCGGGCCCGCCGCCAACCATGCCGATGCGAATCGGCCGTTCGAATGCTTTCATGGTTATTTCTCCTCACGCGGCTTCGTTCTTTTATTTATCCGCGGATTGCGCAGATGACGCAGATTTCAAAGACAAATGATCGTTGGTTTTAAACCGTTCCAGGGTGCCGTACAGCGACTAGCTATCCGCGTTCTCTTCTTCATCTGTGCACTCTGCGTAATCTGCGGATCAATGCCTTTCAAACGTCGACCCAGGACTCCGACCGGCAGGATTCGTCGATGGCTTCGAGAATCCGCTGGTTGCGGGCTCCAAAGTTGAAGTTCGGGTAACAGTCGTCGGGGCCGGCGATGCCGGTGACCAGATCGCAGACGTCGATGACCTTGGCGTCGTAGAAACCGAGCGAGCCGCCGCCGAAGTCGAAGGGGAAGAAGCCGGCGTACTGGGGCACCTGGGAGCCGGCGAGCAGGGTCTTGAAGCCGCGGTCGCGCTTGTCGTCGCGCATGCGGAAGACCTGCAGCTCGTTGAAGCGCTCGCCGTCCATGATGATCGTGCCCTCGGTGCCCGAGATCTGCCACTCGACGCCCATGATCTTGCCGGCGGCGATGCGCGAGGATTCGACCACCCCGGCGGCGCCGGAGGTGAACTTAACTAGGCACTGGGTCTGGTCGTCGTTTTCCACATCCCGCCACTCGGCGTCGGCGCTGGCCTTGGACGAATAGCCGGCCCCCGGGGCCGCCACGGGGCGCTTGTCGAACACGATCTGCGACTGGCCGCAGACCCGGTCGAAATCGCCCATCAGATACTGGGCCACGCCAATCACGTGGGCCCCGAGATCGCCGAGCGAACCCGTGCCCGCCGCCGCGCGCGAACAGCGCCAGGACCACGGCAATTCCGGGTCGTTGAAGAAGCCCTGATCGAAGGTGCCGCGAAAACGCGTCAGCCTGCCGATTTCGCCGCGGTCGATGATCTGCTTGGCGAGCATCGCCGCCGGCGTCTTGATGTTGTTGAACGAGATCATGGTTTTCACGCCGGCTTTTTCGGCCGCATCGCGCATCTCGTTGGCCTCGGCCGTCGACATCGCCATCGGCTTTTCGCAGTAGACATGCTTGCCGGCGGCGATCGCTGCCAGTGCCATTTCGTGATGGAACTGGTTCGGCGAGGTGATATCGACGACATGCACGTCCGGATCCGCGATCATCGCCCGCCAGTCGTCGTAAGCCTTATCGAAGTTGAAGCGTGTCTTCGCTGCTTCGGCCAGCTCGCGGCTGACATCGGCTACCGCATACAAATGTGGGCGCAACGTCAGGTCGGTATACAGCGTGGCACAGCGCCAGAAGGCTTCAGCGTGAGCACGGCCCATGAAGCCGGTTCCGATGATGCCGATGTTGAGTTGTTCTGCCATGTCCTTGGTCTCCTCGAAAACTTTTATCCGCAGATCGACGCAGATGCACACAGATCGGAAGACAGATGACCTTCAGTACATCAGGGCTCGCATACGCATTTCTATGCTTGGTACCACCTGCCGCTGTCTTTCTTTCATCTGCGTCAATCTGCGTCGATTTGCGGACAACCTCTTGATGAACTAGCCGCCAAAGAAGGACTGCACGGTACGCATCGCTTTGTCGGCATATTCGGCCGACGGCGCCTGGGTCGGGTCTTGCTCGGCTTCGACCACCAGCCACCCGTTGTAGGCATCGCTTTTGGCGAAATCTATGACGGGTGTGAAGTCGATACAGCCGTCGCCCGGTACCGTGAACATGCCGGCGCGTACGCCGGTATTGAATGAGTCGTCGCGCTCGCGAATGGCAACGAACACATCACGGCGGATGTCTTTTAGATGGATGTGGTTGATGCGATGGCCGTGGTTCGCGAGCACGCGGGCGAGGTCCGCGCCGCCGGCCGCGATATGCCCGGTATCGAACAGCAGGCCGACCGCATCGCCGGTTTCGGCCATGAGCCGATCGATCTCGGCCTCGGTCTCGGCGACCATCATCAGATGGGCGTGGTAGGCGAGCTGGAGGCCGTAGTCGCGTTGGAGTGCTTCACCGAACTTGGTCAGCCGCTGACCATAGGCCGCCCAGTCGGCAGCCGAGATCACGGGCGTCGCCGACAGCGGTTCGTTGAGCGGATCGTCGCCCGGCATCAGCCCGGTTTCGCCGTAGACCATGACCTCGGCGCCGTTATGGGCCAGCAATGCGGCATGGTTCGCCACCTGGGCCAGCTCATCCGCGACGCCGATCTCGGCCAGGCGGCCGGAGTACCAGCCGGAGACCAGATCGACGTTGCCGTCGGCCAGCAGACCGGCGACGGCGTGCTGATCGGCTGGAAATTTGCGCCCCATTTCGACGCCTTCATAACCGGCCGCGACCGCCTCGGCGATGAAGGTTTCGACCGGGGTGTCATCGCCGAATTCGGTGATCACGTCGTTGGTCCAGCCAAGCGGATTGATGCCGAGGCGCAGGCCATAGGGTGCCAGCCGTTCCCGGGTCGCTTGCTGGCTGGGCTGCCAGTCGCGCGCAAGGGTCTGGCGCACGTTCGAAGCCGTCGTGCTCATGATGCTCTCCTCGACGAAACCACCGGGCGCGGTGTGCGCCCGGCCGCCCGGTCAGTGCGTCGGCATGACGAAGGCGTTGCCGTGCGAGACCTGGTCCTCGGGCCAGCGCGCGGTCACGGTCTTCAGCCGGGTGTAGAAGCGCACGCCGTCGGCGCCGTGTACATGCAGCGGACCGAAAAGGCTCCGCTTCCAGCCGCCGAAGGAATGAAAGGCCATCGGCACCGGAATCGGTACGTTGACGCCGACCATGCCGACCTCGATGCGCTCGGCGAAGGTCCGCCCCGCATGGCCGGATTCGGTGAAGATCGACGTGCCGTTGGCGAACTGATTGGCATTGATCAGGTCAATCGCCTCGTCCAGCGATTCGGTGCGGCTGATGCACAGCACGGGCCCGAAGATCTCTTCGTCGTAGACGCGCATGCCGGGCTTGGTGTGGTCGATCAGCGAGCCACCAATAAAATAGCCGTCCGGGTGGGTGGAGAAGCCCTTCTCGCGCCCGTCGACCACCAGCTCGGCTTCCTCGGCGCCGATGCCGACATAGTTCGCGACCTTGTCGCGATGCTCGGCCGAGACCAGCGGCCCCATGTCGTTGTCCTTGCCGTCGACCAGCGACGGACCGACCTGCAGATTCTCCAGCCGCTCGACCAGAGCCGCACGCAGTTTCTCGGCGGTTTCCTGGCCGACGGGCACGGCCACCGAAATCGCCATGCAGCGCTCACCGGCGCTGCCATAGGCCGCGCCCATCAGCGCATCGGCCGCGCCGTCGATATCGGCATCCGGCATGACCACCAGATGGTTCTTGGCGCCGCCGAGCGCCTGGACGCGCTTCTCGGCGGCCGAGGCGGTCTCGTAAATATGCTTGGCGATCGGCGTGGAGCCAACGAAGCTCACCGCCGCGACGTCGGCGTGTGTAATCAGATGGTTAACGGCATCCGCGCGACCGTGCACGACGTTGAACACGCCGTCCGGCAGCCCGGCTTCCTTGAGCAGGCGAGCCATCAGGTTGGCCGCCGACGGGTCCTTGTCGGCCGGCTTGAGCACGAAGGTGTTACCGGTCGCCAGCGCGATCGGATACATCCACATGGGCACCATGGCCGGAAAGTTGAACGGCGTGATGCCGGCACAGACGCCGACCGGCTGGTACATGGAATAGCTGTCCACGCCGGTGCCTACGTTCATGGAGTGCTCGCCCTTCTGCAGATGCGGCATGCCGCAGGCGAATTCGACCACTTCGATACCCCGGGTGACCTCGCCCTGGGCATCCGAGAACACCTTGCCGTGCTCGGAGGCGATCAGGCGCGCCATCTCGTCGCGGTGCTCGTCGAGCAGGGCCTTGTACTTGAACAGGATGCGCGCCCGGCGCAGCGGCGTGGTCCCCGACCAGCCCGGCAGCGCCGCCTTTGCCGCCGCCACCGCGGCATCGACATCGCCCGTCGTGCCGATCACGACTTCGGCCTGTTGCTCGCCGGTCGTCGGATTGAATACGGCCCCGCGCTCGGCGTTGTCGCCGGCCGTGGGCTCGCCGTTGATGAAGTGCAGAATCTCGCGCATGTCATCGGTCCTTTGAATCGTGTCTTGTGCAGTGGCGCTTACGCGGCCGCCGCCAGTGAGAAGCCGGCTCGTCGCGCCGTGTCGCGCAGATGGCGATAGCTGCGCTCGGCCAGCGGCCAGGACGGCGACACCGACGGGTCCGTCTCGGCTTCGGTGATCAGCCAGCCGTCGTAACCGGTCGCCGCCAGCCGCGACAGAATGGCATCGAAATCGAGGCTGCCGTCGCCGGGAATAGCGAATACGCCGTCGACCACGGCATTCAGAAAACTGGCGTTGCGATTGTGCGAACGCTCGACCACGGCCTGGCGGACATCCTTGCAGTGCGCATGTACGACCCGCTCGCCCCAGCGATCGAGCCAGTCCAGCGGATCGCCACCGGCGAATGCACAATGGCCGGCATCGAACAGCAGCCCGACGTTGTCGCCGGTCTTGTCCATCAAGCGGGCGACGTCATCGGTGGCCTGAATCACGGTGCCCATGTGGTGGTGGTAGGCCATGCGGATGCCCTCGCCCGCCAGATAATCGGCGATCGCATCGATCCGCGGCGCCAGCCGCTGCCAGTCTGATTCGGTCAGCCGCGGCCGGCGCGACACCGGCATCGAGCGGTCGAGATGCACGCAGCGCGCCGTCTCGCAGAAGACCATCGCGCTCACGCCGGCGGCCTTCATCAGGGCGAGATGCCCTTGCATGGCCTCGATTTCCTCGTTGACGTCACGCTCCAGCAGATTCGACGAATACCAGCCCGAGGCCAGCACCAGATCTTCATCGGCGAGCAGCGGGCCGAGTTCGTCGAACGTGGTGGGGAATTTGCGCCCCATCTCCACGCCTTCGTAGCCGGCCCGTTTGGCCTCGGCCAGACACTGGGTGAGCGGGGTCTCGTCGCCGAGCAGCGGCAGGTCGTCGTTGGTCCAGAGCAGCGGGTTCACACCCAGTCGAACGGTCATCATTGCATCTCCTTTGCGCGACGGCTCAACGCTGACGCTGCTTGTTGTTGTCGTAGCCCGCGCGGCGCTCGGTGACGGCCTCGCGGCTGGATATCTCGGCCACCGGCACATCCCACCAGGTGCCGCCCTCCGCGGTTGCCTTGTCGGCATCGGTCTTGAGCGCGATCAGATAAGTCTTGTCGGCGGCCCTGGCGCGATCCAGCGCCGCCTCGAGCCCGCCGATGCCGTCGACCCACTCCGCTTCGCAGCCAAGCGCTTTGGCGTGGGCCGCGAAATCGATTTCCGGCGCGCCGTCGGGCGCGGTATTGCAGCCCTCGAACAGGTTGTTGAATTCCACGCCCACCGTGGCGCCCTGCAGCCGATGGATGCAGCCGTAGCCGCGGTTGTCGAGCAGCACCACGATCAGCTTGTGGCCGAGCATCACTGACGTCGCCAGTTCGGAGTTGAGCATCAGATAGCTGCCGTCACCGACCGTCACATAGACGTCGCGCTCGGGCGCGGCCATCTTCACGCCCATGCCGCCGGCGATTTCATAGCCCATGCAGGAAAAGCCGTATTCGACGTGATAGCTGCCCGGCCCGGTCGTCTGGTAAAGCTTATGCAGCTCGCCCGGCAGCCCGCCCGCGGCACAGACGACCGTACCGTTCTCGCCGGCCGCGCGGTTGACCGCGCCCAGCACCTGGCTGTCGGCCGGGCGCGCCGCGCCGTCGTCCGCGGTCACGCGTTCGACGATGGCGAGCCAGTCGCGTCGTTCGTCGGCCAGTTTGTCCTGCCACCCGGCATCCGACTGCCAACCGGCAAGCCCCGCTTCCAGTGCTTCGAGCGCCACGGCGGCGTCGCCCACCAGCGATTGCCCGCCGTGTTTGGCGGCATCGAATCGGGCCACATTGATGCCGAGCAGCGTGGGGCCATGATCCATGTAGAGAGCACGCGAGCCGGTGGTGAAATCCTGCAGTCGCGTGCCGAGCGCGACGATGACGTCGGCCTGTTCGGCCAGCGCGTTGGCGGCCGTCGAGCCGGTGACGCCGATCGCGCCGACGTTGTTCGGGTGATCGGCCCGCAGGCTGCCCTTGCCGGCCTGGGTTTCGGCCACCGGGATGCCGTGGCGCTCGGCGAAAGCGGCGAGCCGGTCGCAGGCGTCGGCGGAATACAGTACGCCGCCGCCCGCGATGAGCAGCGGCCGCTCGGCGCTCTTGAGGGTTTCGACGGCGGCAGCGAGCTCGGCCTCATCGAGTCCCGGGCGGCGAATGCGATGCAGGCGCTCGTCGAAGAATGCGGCCGGGAAATCGTAGGCCTCGGCCTGCACGTCCTGGGGCAGCGCCAGCGTCGCCGGGCCACAGTCGACCGGATCGAGCAGCGTATCGATCGCTGCCGGCAGGCTGGTCAGCAATTGCTCCGGCCGCGTGATGCGATCGAAATAACGCGAGACCGGCACGAAGGCATCGTTGACCGTGGTCGACGGCGCGCCGTAATGCTCGACCTGTTGCAGTACCGGATCCGGCTTGCGGGTCGCGAACGTGTCCCCCGGCAGCAGCAGTACCGGCAGGCGATTGGCATGCGCCAGGCCCGCGGCCGTCACCATATTCAGCGCCCCGGGGCCGATGGAGGTAGTGCAAGCCATCATGCGCCGGCGCCGATGCTGTTTGGCGAAGGCAATGGCGGCATGGGTCATGCCCTGTTCGTTATGGGCCCGATAGGTCGGAAACGTTTCGCGCTCGGCATAGAGCGCTTCGCCCATGCCGGCCACGTTGCCGTGGCCGAAGATGGCAAAGCAGCCCTCGAACAGGCGTTCGCGACGGCCGTCGATGTCGATGGACTGGGCCGCGAGATACCGGACGAGCGCCTGAGCCATGGTCAGGCGAATGGTATGCGGTCGGCTCATGCCAAAGCTCCTGCGGAACGCGGGTTGTCCGTTTCGCCGGCGGCATCGCGCCAGGTGGTGATCAGCTCGGCGTAGTTGTCCGATACGGCGGCGACGAACGCGTCGTCGTCCAGCTCGCCGGCCAGCCAGTCGCGGGCCGGCCCCGCGAACAGCGTCCGCCCGATCGTGAAGCCGCGGCAGATCGCGGAGGCACTCGCCTCGCGGAAGCCAGCTTTTACATCGCCCATCGGCGCATCGAGACCCAGCAGCACCACGCCGCGACAATGATCGTCGTGGCGCTCGATCACGCCGCGCACGGCCCGCCAGGCAGCGGCGCTCATCGGCGGCAGCTTCCACCAGTCGGGCCGGATGCCGAGGTGATAGAACCGCTGCAGGCTGCGCGCGACGGTGGCGTCGTCGTCGGCCATATCCTTCGGCGGAATCACTTCGACCAGCAGTTCGTGGCCGGTGACGCGGCGGGCTTCGTCGAGCTGGCGCAGCTTGTCTTCCTGCTCCAGACGCAGCCCGATTTCGTCGTCCGGGTGATAGAACACCAGACACTTGATGATGTGCTCGGCCGGCCATTTCAGAAGCTGGCTGCCGATGTCGTCACCGTGCTGGAACCGCAGCGGCCGCGAACCGGGCTCTTCCACCGGTCGGCCGATCCACCAGCCGCGCCCAGTCATGGCGTTGAGCGCGTCCTGGCCGATGACGTCGTCGCAGAGCACCGCCGGCGTGCCGGCAACGCCCGCTTTTGCCAGGCCTTGTTCGGCCGCGGCCACCAGCAGCTCCTTGAGCGGCGACAGACGGGCCGCGTCCACGCCCAGCTCGCCGGCCATGTCGAAAAGCTGCAGGCGATGATCGAACGCCAGGCCGTAGATCGGACCCCATTCGGCCGGATAGCGCGTGGTTTTGCGATGCAGATCATTCAGGCGTGCGTCCTGATCCGGACGCGGCACTTCGTCCCGGCGCGTCAGATAATCGAACAGCTCGGCCTCGGTCGGCATGGCCGGCGCGCAGCCGTGGCGCGACACCACCAGCGCGCCGCAGGCATTGGCATAGGTCGCGCACGTCTCCCACGACTCGTCGCGCAGATAGCCCCGCAGGAAACCGGAGATGAACGCATCGCCCGCGCCCAGCACGTTGAGCACCTCGACCTTCACACCTTCGACCAGCACACCGTCGTGCACCGAATCGCCCACCGAGCCTTCGAAGATCGTGCAGCCCAGCGCGCCCAGCTTGCAGACCAGCACCGCGTCGGACAGTTCCCGCACTTTCTTGAGCGCGGCGATGGTGTCGGTCGTGCCGCCGGCGATATGGAATTCTTCCTCGGTGCCGACGATCAGGTCGAAATCACCGATCCAGCGCTGCAGATGGGCCGTGGTCTCGGCGTCGTCGACGTAACGCGTCTCGCCGTCGCCGAGTTCGGCCAGGCCCCAGAGCACCGGGCGATAGTCGATATCGAGGATGCGCTTGAGACCATGTTTCTTAGCCGCATCGAGCGCGGCCCGACAGGCGCCCTGTGTGGTCTCGGTCGACAGATGCGTGCCGGTGATCGCCAGCGCCCGCGCGGTGCCGATCCAGTCCGGGTCGACATCCTCGGCGGCGATCGCCATATCCGCGCAATCCTTGCGATAGAACAGCAGCGGGAAGGTATCGCGGTCCTTGATCGCCAGAATGGCCAGCGCGGTAAAGCGAGTCTTGTCCACCGGCATGTGCGAGGTATCGACGCCGGCGCGCTGGAATTCCTCGACCACGAAGTTGCCGAACTGCTCGTTGCCGACGCGGGTGAGCATCGCCGATTTCAGCCCGAGCCGCGCGCTGCCATAGGCACAGTTGCCGGAACTGCCGCCCAGGTACTTGGCAAAGCTGGACACATCTTCCAGGCGGCTGCCGATTTGCTGTGCATAGAGATCGACCGCGGCACGACCGAGGCAGATGACGTCGAGTGGCTTGTGGTTCATCGGCTTCTCCAAAATCCGGGAACGAGTATTTCAGAGCGTTCCGGAGTGGACTATTTATTCCAAATTCTGCCGAGATGGAATCCCGTTTTCAATGGTTTTGCGACTAAAGTCGGCGCTTTAGCCTGCTGGCAGGCGATCATCGGGCCTATCGCCCAAAAAGCGTCCGCAAATGAACGCTGATAAACGCAAATAAAAACAGCGCAGCAAAGATCGACAACACCTTTTGCGTTCGGCGCATGTCCACGTGGACGGGATAACCCGGCACGCTGGAAATTCGCGGGTGCTCATGGCCAGGCTGCCGATCGCGCAATCAGACATACAACGTCGGCCTGGAGCCAAGTTCGACTGTTACCGTCTCACCGCCCTCCTGCGCCTTCACACCCGCCTCGCAACAGGCCGCGGCGGCATAGCCATCCCAGGCACTCGGGCCGTCCGGCGCCTCACCGGCGCGCAGACGATTCACCCAACCCTGGAACTCGGTATCGAACGCCGCCGCGAAGCGCTGTTCGAAACCGGGCGTGACTTCGCCGCCCCAGCGACCGGCCGAGCGGACGTACGCGCCTTCATCGTTACCGATATCCACGATGCCACGCTCGAACACGGCTTCGGTATGCACCTGGTAACCAAACAGCGCGTTGACGAAGATCTCCACATCCACCAGCACGCCGGATTCGGTACGCATCAGCACCTGCTGCGGGTCGGACAACCTACCGTTGCCAGCCGTGGTCGCACGGCCCTTGCGCACCGAGATTTCGGTAATTTCCTCGCCGGTGAAATAACGCACGCCGTCGATCTCGTGAACGACCGAGTCGTAGATCATCAGCGCATCGGTGAAATTCGGCGGCGGGTCGGGATTGCGATGCCGACAATGCAACATCAGCGGCGCGCCGAGCGAGCCGTCGGTGAAATAGCGCCGCAGGCGTTGATAACCGGCGTCGTAACGACGCATGAAGCCGACCTGGATCAGGGGCGCGTCGAGCCCGGCCTCGGCGTCCACGATCTCGCGCGCGGTGGCGCCATCCGCCGTCAATGGCTTCTCGCAGAATACCGGCAATCGCTTGTCGAGCGCGTCCATGAGTACGTCGTAATGCAGCATGCCGGGCGTCGTCAGCACGAAGGCGTCGTACTCGCCGCTGGCAAGCGCGGCATGCGGGTCGTCCCAGACTTTCGCGTAGCCGCCGGCCAGCCCCGCGGCGGCCTTGGCGCGCCCCGGGTCGATATCGACCACGCCGGTCACGTCGGCACCGGCGATGCGATGGGTCAGCCGCTTGATGTGATCGGTGCCCATGCGGCCGGTCCCGATCACCGCAATACGTAGATTATTGGCCATGGTTGGCTCCTGCTCGGTCAAACGCCTGCTTCAGCCGATTTCGTCGAGACGCACGCTGCGATTCTCGGCCAGCGATTGCGTGGCCGCGGCGGCCAGACGCAGGGATTGATAGCCATCTTCGTGGGTCGCCTTCGGGGCGCTGCCGGTACTCCAGGCGTCGTAGAGATCGCCCAGTTCGCGGCCGTAGGCGATGCCATAGCGTTCCAGGAAGAAATGCTTGGGCGGCTCGTCGAGCTGGCCGGCTTCGCCGGTATAGCGCAGCCGGGTCTCGGTCTCGTTGACCGCCTGCAACATGCCCGCGCTGCCAAAGGCCTCGATGCGCTGGTCGTAGCCGTAGGCCGTGCGCCGTGAGTTCTGGATATGACACAGCCGGCCGGATTCGGTGGTCAGCAACACCATGGCGGTATCAATATCGCCGGCTTCGCCGATCGCCGGATCGACCATCACGCTGCCGCTGGCGAACACCGAAACAATGGGCTCGTCGAGCAACCAGCGCGCCACGTCGAAATCGTGAATCATCATGTCGAAGAACAGCCCGCCGGAGCCCTTGATGTAATCGATGGGCGGCGGCGCCGGATCGCGGCTGATGATGGTCAGCGTTTCCAGCTGCCCGATCCGCCCGGCCTCGATCGCAGCCTTGAGCGCGGCGAACTGCGGGTCGTGGCGGCGGTTGAAACCGAGCGCGCAGGCGACCGGGTGGGCGTTGACCACATCCACGGCGGCTTTCGTGCGCTCGATGTCCAGCGCGATCGGTTTTTCGCAGAGCACGGCCTTGCCCGCCCTGGCGGCTCGCTCGAGAAATTCGGCATGGGTCGCGGTCGACGAGGCGATGAGCACGGCGTCGATCTGCGCGTCGTCGAAGATCGCGTCCACATCCACGCTTTGCGCACCATAGGCCTGGGCGAGCGCATCCGCAGCCTCGGCCCGGATATCCGACACGTAGACGAGTGCGATCCGGGGATCGCGGTCGGCCGCGGCGGCGTGGACCTGGGCGATTCGCCCGGCGCCGATGATGGCCAGGTTCATGATCCGATCGGACATCAGTGTTTCTCCAGTTCAACAAGGCGGGACGTGGTCACCGATTCGATGCAGGCGTCCAACACCCGCATGTTGGCGAGCACGTTTTTCGGTGCGTAGTCGGGAACGCGTGCGTCGAGCACGCAATCGGCAAAATGGGCGACGCCGTTCGGATATTGGAACGAGGCGACGCGTTCGATGCGCGTGTTGCCGTGGGCGTCGACGATCTCGATCGGGCCGTCGCCGTCGACCTGTGGCACGAAGGCCTTGTTCACTCGAATCGTGCCGGCCGTGCCACAAACCTCGTAGGCATGCCGGGCCACGGCATCCATGCCGCAGTCGAAGCCGGCCTTGGCGCCGTTGTCGTAGCCGAGCACGGCCGCCGCGGACATCTCCGCGTTCCGGGGCCCGGCAAAACGCGCGATCGTGGCTACTCGATCCGGCTCGCCGAGCAGGCTGCGGATCACGTGGATGCAATAGCAGCCAAGATCGTAGAGGCTGCCCCCGCCGGTCTCGAGCGTGCCGTGGCGAAAATCCGACAAGCTCTTTTCCAGATTGAACGTGAGATTGGCGTGCACGCCGCGAACCTCACCGATCGCGCCGTCTGCAATCAATTCCCGCACGCGCGTGTGCTGGCCATGGAACGGGTACATCATGGCTTCCATGTACACCACGCCGGCCGCCTCACAGGCCGCGATCGCCTCGGCGGTCTGGGTCGCGTTCAGCGCGGCGGGTTTCTCGCACAGCACATGCTTGCCGGCACGCGCGGCCTTGATCGCCCATTCGGCATGACGACCGTTGGGCAACGGCAGGTACACCGCGTCCACCGCCGGATCGGCCAGCAGTTCGTCGTAATCGCCGTATCCGGTCTCGAAGCCGAAGTGCTCGACCAGTTCACGCGGCACGCCGCTGCGGCTGGCGAGCGCATACGCGCGGCTGTTCTCGGCCGCCAGGATCGCCGGGATCGTGTGCTCGCGGGCAATTTCTGCCGCCCCGAGCACGCCCCAGTTGATCGAAGCTCGGCTCATGGCTGACTCCTCGGAAACGATGAAGCCCGATCAGAACGGATCAGGCCAAGCATGTTATAGAATTTATTTTCTATTTTTATTTTTTACAAACCTATTGTTTTATACTTTAGTCGAGCCACGACGCCCGCGCCGCTCGTCACCTGGAGCTTCGCCCTTGCCGGGCACCGTGAATTCGGTATTTCCGGCCGTCGATAACGCCGGCCCAACAAAACTTCAGGCATATTTTTCAAGCCCGCCGCGCGCCGTTTCGAGTGGGCGAAGCGGGCCCACGCGCAACGCCAGGGCCCGTCGACTGACATTCGACCTGCTTGCAGTTATGGAATTTTCATTCTAATTTGCGCCGAAAGACATCGGTCATACAGATCATCGAGGAGATGCGTGATGAAGCTAGGAATGGTCACCGACAGCGTCGCGAACATGGACACGGATGCCATGCTCGACTACTGCGCCGAGCTCGGGCTCGATGCGATCGAGCTTTGCATCGGCAACTGGGGCGCCGCGGCCCATATCGGCGACGTGAATGCGCTTCTCGAAGACTCCGCACGCCAGCGCGAGCTTGCCGCCAAGATCCGCGATCGCGGGCTGGAAATCTCGGCATTCACAGCCAACGGCAATCAGCTGCATCCCACCGACGGCGAGCGCCAGACGACGGTAGTGCACAACGCGATCCGCCTGGCCGAGATCTTCGAAGTGCCGCGTATCGTACTCATGTCCGGCCTGCC
The DNA here is from genome assembly GCF_052044135.1 of Salinisphaera sp. RV14. Lineage (NCBI taxonomy): Bacteria > Pseudomonadati > Pseudomonadota > Gammaproteobacteria > Salinisphaerales > Salinisphaeraceae > Salinisphaera > Salinisphaera sp. RV14. The sequence continues at coordinate 46,505 of NZ_JBQDYF010000008.1, read as the reverse complement.
CGCCGGTGCGCCGGGTGATTCGATGCCCAACTGGGTCACGACCTCATGGCCGCCGGAGACGCACGACATCCTTCGCTATCAATGGGAGGACGTCGCGATCCCCTACTGGCGCAAGCTGGTCGACTACGCCGAGGGCCGTGGCGTCAACCAACTGTGCATCGAAGCGCACGGCGCGCAACTCGTCCACAACATGCCCAGCTTCATGCGACTTCGGGATGCCGTCGGCCCCACCGTGGGCCTGAACTTCGATCCGAGCCATTTCATCTGGATGGGCGGCGATCCGATCGAGATGATCCGGCGCTACGCGGACTGCATCTACCACGTGCACGCCAAGGACACCTACATCGATACCCACAACCTGGCCGACGCCACCCGACTCGACACCCGGCCAATGAACCGGGTGCTCGACCGAAGCTGGTCCTACGTCACACTGGGCTACGGCCAGCCCGAGGATTGGTGGCGCGAATTCTGCTGGCAACTGCAGGCCCGTGGCTACTCGGACGGCGTGCTCTCGATCGAGCACGAAGATCAGAACCTGTCGTGCAACGAAGGCGTGCGACGCTCGGTCGACCTGCTGCGGCGCGTGATGCCCTATGAGCAAGCGGACTATCGGCTACCCGGCTGATTCGGCGCGCTCGGCAAGTCCTGAAGACCCGGATTGCAACCCGGGGCTTTTTTTCGGGTCTCCGTCCGTGTGATTTTCGGCTGTAACGAGCAGCGACAAAACGCGTCCAGCGGACAGTTTCCGGCGCCACGAGTCCCTTTGCTATACACAACGCAACGGGTAACAGGCATCTACAAAAATAACGCGCGATCCTTCCCGGGCCCCTGTCTCTGGGCAGGCTGGATTGGGGCTTACAACATAATGCGCCGCCGCTGGGCCCGGCGTCGGATTACGCGCTGCGCGCTAATCCACCTACCGCCAAGGTATCGTTTTCGAAATTTTTCAGGTGGGGCAAGGGTTTGTTACACCCCCGAAGCCCCTGCCCCAAAAAAAAACCGGCTGGTCCAGCCAGCCGGTTTGAACGCCGTCGAAGCAACCCGTCGGGACCCATCCCGGGTCCGGTACGGCGGTGGTTCGCGGCGACAGTACGGCCTATCGGCCGTAAGGCGCGATTCAGTTCAAACGTCGATCGTCAGCCGCGGGCACGATGTAGCCGGCCGCGTGGGTACCACAGAATTCAGCCACCCGTTCCATGAAAGCGCCGATACGCGCCCAGACCGGGTGTTCGCTCGTCCACTGACGATCAAGCTCGGCATCGCTGTCTTTGGCAAAGACGTTATCGATACGCATGTCGCTCATGTCCGCTCCTGCTCTTCGTCAGGCGTATCGGTTTCGTACGCCCCACTACTGGACCAGCCACGCAAAGTCCGGATCGGTCGTGAATTTCCATTCGCGCTTCGGACCGGCCATGACATTCAGGTAATAAAGGTCAAAGCCGTACGGCGCGCCGACCGGGTGGTACCCGCGTGGTACCAATACACAACTACCGTCGCTGAATGCCATCGTCTCGTCTATTAAACGATCGTCGGTATAGATCCGCTGCAGGCCGAACCCCTGCGATGGGTTCAAGCGGTGGTAATAACTTTCCTCCAGGAAGGATTCGTGCGGAAGATTGTCTTCGTCGTGCTTGTGCGGCGGATAGCTCGACCAGTTTCCGGCCGGGGTATAGACCTCGACCACGAGCAGACTGTCCGCAGGCTCGGTCTCGGGCAGGATGTCGTGAACATGGCGCACATTGGCGCCCTCGCCGCGCGTCGACTGTTTGACATGGCCGGGCTCGATCAGCCGTGGCGGGTGATTGCCATGCCCCGGTGCGCCACAGATGCCCAGTTCCACCGCGGTGAGCGCTTCCACGCTGTAGTCCATGCCATTGGGCAGATAAACGGCATACGGCGCGACCTGCTCGAAAACGCTCATGCGCTCGCCGATCGCTTCGAATGTGCGATCGCCGCAGCGCACGGTCACCTTGCCCGACAGCAGTACGAGGCACAGTTCGTGCTCGCCGCTGTTATCCGCGAACGATTCACCTTCGGCCATTTTTCGGTGGCGAAAGCGGACGTACTGAAGCGGCTCGGACGCATTGGCCGTGTCCAGCGTCTCGCCCACGTCGACGGAGGGATTGAGCAACAGATCCATAACGACCTCGGGTTTGAACAAACGGTTCAGGAAGAATCGATATAGAACATATTTTTTATTATGCTTTTAATCAAATAATTTGTTTCATACTTTCGTCGGTTGCGAGATCCGTTTGCCATGCGCCGCGGTCTGTCCGGGCGGCTGAGCCGCTCAGGGCCAAGGTCGCCCACACGGCGATCACGGCCCTGTTCGAGGGCCGCGCGATAAGCGCCTGCGGCGGCCGTCGGGCCAGGCCACGACGGCCGGTCACGATTTGAGCCGGTAACCGGTCTTGAAGATCCAGGCCACGATGCCGATGCACACCGCCAGGAACAGGCCGATCATGAGCACGCTCAGGCCCACGCTGACGTCGGCGGTGTTGTAGAAACTCCAGCGAAAACCCGACACCAGATAGACCACCGGGTTGATCAACGTCACCTTCTGCCAGAACGGCGGCAGCATATCCAGCGAATAGAACGTGCCGCCCAGGAACGTCAGTGGTGTAACGATCAGCAGCGGGATGACCGTCAGCTTTTCGAAATTATCGGCCCAGATGCCGATGATGAAGCCGAACAGGGCGAAGGTGATGGCCGTGAGCACGAGAAACACCACCATCCAGACCGGATGCGCGATGTGAATGTTCACGAACAGCGTGGATGTGGCCAGGATGATCAACCCGAGCATCGCCGACTTGGTGGCGGCCGCGCCGACGTAGCTGGTCACGATCTCCACGAACGACACCGGCGCCGAGAGCAGCTCGTAGACCGTACCGATGAATTTCGGGAAATAAATCGCGAACGAGGCATTGGAGATGCCCTGGGTCATCAGCGACAGCATGATCAGGCCGGGCACGATGAACGCGCCGTAGGACACACCCTGCACCTCGCTGATGCGCGAGCCGATCGCCGAGCCGAACACGACGAAGTAAAGACAGGTCGAGATGATCGGCGAGATCACGCTCTGAAACAGCGTGCGGCCGGTTCGGGCCATCTCGGAAACATAGAGTGTCTGGATCGCGCGCCAGTTCATTGATCGCTCCCCACGAGATTGACGAAGATCTCTTCCAGCGAACTCTGCTGCGTGTCGACATCCATGAAGGCGACATCCGCGGCGTCCAGATCGCGAAACAGTTGTTTGACGCCGGTGGTGCCGGTCGCCGCGTTGTAGACATAAACCAGTTGCCGGCCGTCATCCGACAACCGCAGCTCATAGCTGGCCAGGGTCGACGGGACGCGATCGAGCGGATCGGCGAGCGTGATCGACAGTCTTTTTTCGCCGAGCTGATCCATTAGTGCGGCGGTTTCGTCCACGAGTCGGATCCGGCCGTCCTGGATCACGCCGATCCGGTCGGCCATTTGTTCGGCCTCTTCCAGATAATGCGTGGTCAACACGATGGTCACGCCGTGTTCGCGCAGGCCGCGCACCACGTTCCACATGCTGCGCCGCAGTTCGACGTCCACCCCGGCGGTGGGCTCGTCCAGAAAAAGGATTTCGGGCTCGTGCGACAACGCCTTGGCGATCATCACGCGCCGCTTCATGCCGCCCGACAGTTCGCGCGTGGCGTTGCCGCGCTTGTCCCAGAGCGACAAATCCTTGAGTACACGTTCGATATGGGCGTTGTTCTTCGGCTTGCCGAACAACCCCCGTGAAAAGGCCACTGTGGCCCATACCTTGGAGAACGGCTCGACGGTCAGCTCTTGGGGCACCAGGCCGATCTTCTGGCGCGCGGCCCGGAACTCGCGGATCACGTCGAAGCCGCCGACGCTGGCGCGACCGCCGGTGGGATTGACGATGCCGCACAGGATATTGATCAGGGTGGTCTTGCCGGCGCCGTTCGGCCCGAGCAGCGCGAAGATCTCACCGCGCTTGATGCTCAGGTCGACGTTGTCCAATGCCTTGAAGCCGGAGTCGTAGGTCTTGCTCAGACCCCGGATATCGATCACGGGCTGGGCCAATGCTCATCCTTCGCCGCAGCCGCGGCGGTTCGTCGAATCCGCCCAGTATGCCACTGCCACGACGCCGCGGAATCGCGCTATCGTCAAAGCGGGACCCCGATCGAGAAACGCCCGATGAGCGACAGGATCATTCCCTTCGACAGCCACCGCAGACGCGAGCCGGCCGGCGCCGACGAGGCACCGGCGCCGCGCCGCCGCCCGCCGGTGCCGCGCATCCCGGATTTCGCGCGCGCCGACGCCACCTGGTTGCAGGCGCGCGACATTGCGTTTCTGCTCGAGGCCGAGGGGCACACACCAGCCGACGACGGGCTGATCACCCAGGGCATTCCCCCCGCGCTGGAAGCCCTGCTCGAGCGGGACGTCGTGGTGGCCCGCGTGGCCGGCGATACCGGCGGCTGGCTCGATATTTCGCCACATCTGTATTTCCACGTCATGCTGCGCCGCCTGCTGCCCACGCCGCGGACCTATCTGCAGCGGCGCGTGCTCCGGTATCTCGCGAATCTGCTGAGCCTGTTCGTGCGCACGGACCGGCTGTACCGCATCCAGCCCGGTGAGGCCGAATCGTTCCAGTATCTGGTCGATCTGCTGGCCGAGGCCGCCGAGAGCGAGCACGAACGCCAGTTCCTCGTCCACGCCCATCTCGGCAACTACGCGCTGTATCTGGCCGGGCTCGGCCGGCGCTGGATAGAGCACCGCCTGAAGTACGGCCGCAGCGCGCTCGGCCTCGACTACTACCAGGACATGGGCCGGCGCGCGTATCGCCAGGCCGCCGATCATCGCCTGGCACGCGAACTGGACCTGCAGCCGGTGTTCGCGTATCTCGCGCAGCAATTCGATCACTACGCCGATGCCCTGCTGCGTCTCGGCGCCGCGCGCGGCCCGCGCCTGGCCGACTGACGACCCGCCCCCGCCGGGCATCGCTGCTCAGGCGTGGGCGGCAACGCCCGGCTGGCGCTGCATGGCGCAGTGCGGTATGCCGTCCTCGAGATAGACGTCCGAGACGACCACGAACCCGAGCCGCTGATAGAAATCACGCAGATGCGCCTGCGCGCTCACGCGCACGGCGACATCGCCGTAGAGCCGACGGGTTTCGAACAGCCCCTCGTTCATCAGCCGATAACCCAGCCCCCGACCGCGAAACGCCGGCGCGATCAGCACCCGGCCGATGGCCGGGATCGCACCGGGCACGATGCGCAGATAGCCGGCCAGCGCGTGATCGATCCGCAGGCTCAGATGACGGGCCACGAGATCATGCGCGTCCGTTTCCTGATAGGCACAGGCCTGCTCGACCACGAACACCGCCTCGCGCAGCGCGACGATCTCATGCCAGGCGGCGGCCGACATATCGCGCAGCCATCCGCCGCTGAAACAGGATTCGCTCATGACATGAACCAGAAATGGACCGGCAACGGGCATTATGCCTGGCCTGGGCGCGGGCTCCGCCTTATCACGGATGGGCGCGGCGGCCTACGTATTCTAGCGTCGGGCTTCATTCATCGAGCTGAGAGTCCTCATGCTTCGAATCGCCCCATTCAAATCCGATGCCGAACATGTCGTACCGCTGGAAGTCGACGGCGAAATCGGCGCGCAGGATTTTTCCAACGTTGTCGCCACCATCGAAAAACGCCTCGCACAGCACGACAGGCTGCGGCTGTACATCGAGATCCACTCGCTGGGCAGCATGGCGGCTTCGAGCGTGTTCAGCGAGTTGAAGGATGCAATCCGGCACTGGGATCGCTTCGACAAGCTGGCTGTGGTCACCGACGTCGAAGGCGTACGCACCGCCACCGCCGTCATCGACAAGCTGGCACCCAGACTGGAATGCAAGACCTATCGCTTCGACGAGCGCGAAACCGCGCGGCAGTGGGCCATCGCCTGATGGCACCCGCCGAGGCCGCAGGCGCCCACCCGGCGCGTGCGGCCTTTGTTTGGATGGATCCCGCTCCGGCGCCCCATCTCACGCCCGCCCGAAAGGGCACTGCCGCCCGGGGCATCGTGTCGGTCGGCTTAGGCCACAGGCCGTAAGCCGACACCCCGGGCCGCCATACCCCGAGGTTCAGGTGTCATAAATACAACCAGCCGGATCTTTCCGCGCAGAGCGGGCACAAAAAAGGCCGCTCGACAAAACAAGAGCGGCCAAGACCGATCGCCGGTCGCAGGAGATGCCGGGTCTCTAGGCGGTCATCACATGTCGGCGGTACGCCGTGATCGGGTTGTCCAGCCGGCCCACGAACTGCAGATTGCCGGTGGGATCGGCCAGATCGAGCATCTGGCGGTTGTTGGCCAGTTGCAGCCGGTTCAGGCAAGAGCGCGCGAAGTCGGGCGCGAACAGATCATCGCGGGCGAACTTTTCGGCGTATTCGGGATGGGCGTCCTGATAACGCACGATGCAGGCGGCGACCTGCGCCCAGAACCGTGTCTGCGCGTAATCGCGCTCAACCGCCAGTATCGCCGCGATATAACGGAATATCAGATCGAACAGGTCGGTGAAGATCGACAGCGTCCGGAGCTGTTCCGGCACCGCCACCGCGATCCGTTGCACGGCGGCCGGCAGCTCGGCGTTCGGGTCGAGCACGGCGATCTCCTCGGCGATGTCTTTCATGATCACGCGGTCCACCGTGTGTTCACGCAGCACCAGAATCAGGTTCTCGCCGTGCGGCATGAACACCAGGTCGTGGGCATAGAAACAGTGCAACAGCGGCGCCATGTAGGCATCGAGATAACACCGCAGCCAGTCGTCGATGGACCGCCCGGACGCGTCGATGAGCGCGCCGATGAGCGAGTTCCCCTCGTAATCGCGGTGCAGCAGCGCCGCCATCGTCATCAGCCGCTCGCCCTGGCCGAGGCGCGCGACCGGCGACTCGCGCCACAGCGCCGACAGCATCTTGTTGGCGCCATCGGTCTTCGCCACGGCCGCCTCGAAATGCGGATGGCGATAACCCACCGCGGCCACTTCCCGCAGGATGGAAAATCCGGTCGAACGCAGATAGGCGTCGTTATCGATGAGGCTCGCCAGCCAGTCGCAGATCGCCGGCGTGCCGGCCATGTAGTACGGCGACAGGCCACGCGCGAAGCCCATGTTGAGGATCGACAGGCTGGTCTTGACGTAGCAGCGCGCGGGCGCGTCGTGATTGAACAACGTACGAATCGACTGCTGCGCCTGATAGGCATTGGGCGCAAAACCCAGATGCACGAGATGGCGCGTGGCGATCTCGTCGGCGAAGGCGAACACCAGCTTGTTCTGCCACTGCCAGGGGTGGATCGGCATGAAATGATAATCCGCCGGATCGAGGTCCAGATCGATCAGCTGTTCGACAAACCGATGCCGGGTGGTCTCATCCAGTTCGCCGGCCAGATGCGATGCCACGCTGCGGTCGGCGGCCACGGCAAAGTGCGCCCGGCTGACGTGCGCCGCCACCCAGACCAGACGGATCGGGTGGGCGGCTTCCGGCGCATAGGCGGCGAAATCGTCGCCGTCAAAGCCGACGCGGCCGTTGTTGGCCACGAACGCCGGGTGGCCTTCCGTCATCGCCGCTTCCACGGTCTGGAAATCGGCGACGGCGAGTTCAGCCGCCGAGTATTGCGCGGTGGCGCGTTTGTAGGCGGCGCTATAGCGGGTACGGGCGATTTCCTCGAGATAGAGCGCGAGCCGGTCTTCGTTCAGCCCGAGCGTGTCCCGGCATTCCACGACCAAGGCGCCGGCATCCAGCGGCCGGGCCCCGCCGTCGACTTCACGCGTGATCGAGGCGGGCTCGACGTCCCAGTGATTGAGTAAAAACCGCCGGGCGGCAAAGCGATAACGCACGCCCGGGTCGTCCGCCGCAATCTCGTAGCAGGCGGTCCCCGCTTCATCAGCCGGCGGGTCTTCCAGGGCCCGCGGTTCGAACAGCCCTTCGTGGGCGAACTCGCCGATGATCTTGGCGACCAGCGCGGCGTTGACCTCGGCCCAGCGGGCCGGCGAGAGATGCGCCACACTGCGCAGCGTGGCCGTCAGGCACTGACAACTCATGCGGGGGGTCTCCTTTCGTGCGCATACGGCGCGTTGTGATGCGGTCAGACGGCGCATGGCGCGGTCCCGGTCGCATGCGGTACAGGTCGCCAGCCAGGCCGTCTTGTCTGCCAGGCGAAGCCGATGGTGGTAGACAAACCCGGCGCGTTGGTTGAGCCCATGGATGCCGCGGTTGGCGACATCCGGCTCCACCACCAGCCGTTCGACGCCCGGTTGGGCGAACAACGCATCGACCGTGAGCGCGAACACCGCCCAGGTGAACAGATGGATGGGCTGGCGCGGCGGGGCGATGAGAATATGCATGCCGACATCGCCCGGTTGGACGCTGTAATGCCGGCCGACGGGTTCCACCGCCGGGTCGTAGACCTCGACCAGAAAGGCCGGCCGGCCCGCGTGCCGGCCGATCAACGCGGTATGCGTGGTCGATGACTCGATCGCACAGAAATAATCGACCGTATCCGCCGCTGAATGGGCGGTCATGCCCCAGAACCGGGCGTGGTCACTGGTCAGCCAGCGGTGCGCGCAGCCGGCATGGCGCCCGATCTCGAACGGCGCCAGGGCCAACCTGCCCATGCCGGGCACGCAGCGGCCGTATTCGCTGAAATCGAGCATTACGGCGTCTCCCGGTCGCTCTCGAGATGGGGCGCGCCCGCCTCGACCGAAGCCAACCGGCGGGCATCGAAACTCTGGAATGCGATGCGGCGTTCGATGGCATAGACCTCGCGGCCCACGAGCTGGCGCAGGATCACCGCGTTGCGATAACAGGCCATGCCGAGATCCGAGGCGGTGAAGCCGTGGCTATGCAGCTCGGCGTTCTGCACGAAGATTCGATCGCCGGCGGTATCGATCGCGTAATCGCGACTGACCCGGAAACGCCCCTGCCCGTCCCAGCGGATGCGATCGGCGATGGGCTCCAGATAGCCCGGCACACGAGGACTGAAACCGGTCGCCAGAATCAGCGCCTGGGTACGGTGACGAAACCGCAGGCCCTGTTCCGCCTGGAGCAGCTCCAGGACGTACTCGTTGCGCGCGGCATCCCGGGTGACCGCGAGCAGCGTGATGTTGGCCTGCAGGCCGACATTGGCGCTGCCGTGCAGGTCTTTTTCGTACAGCCGTTCGTAGATGGCATCCGACAGGGCGCGATCGATCCCCTTGTAGAGCGGTTTCTGGGCCTGCCCGAGCCGGTGTCGGGTGTGCTCGGGCAGCGCGTGAAAGTAATCGATGTATTCCGGCGAGGTCAGCTCCAGCGTGAGCTTGTCGTAGGCCATCGCGAAAAACCGGGACGAACGGGTGAACCAGTCCAGGCGCCGGCCCGGCCCCGCCGACGCCAACCGCTCGTGAAAGATTTCGGCCGCGCTTTGCCCGGAACCGATGAGCGTGACGCTGGTCTTGTCGGCCAGGGCCTCGCGATGCGCCAGATAATCGGCGGCATGACAAACCGGGCCGTCGAGTTCATCGCAGCCGGCCGGCCAATACCGTGCCGGGCCGGTTCCGAGCACCAGACGCCGCGCGCGCCGGACGACCGGTTCGCCGGTCGCGGGGCGGACCGCGGTGACCCCATAGCAACCGGCGGCCTCGTCGTAGTCGATCTGTTCCACCCGCTGCTCGAATACCAGATTCGACAACTGTCCGGCCACCCAGCGGCAGTACTGGTTGTATTCCGCGCGCAGCATGAAAAAACTCTCGCGGATGTAGAACGCATAGAGACGCCCGCTGGCCTTGAGGTAATTGAGAAAGCTGTAGCGGCTGGTCGGGTCGGCCAGGGTCACCAGGTCGGCCAGAAACGGCGTCTGCAGTGTGGCGCCGTCGAGCAGCAGGCCCGGGTGCCAGTCGAAGCCTTCGTTTTCATCGAGAAAGATCGCGTCGAGCGACGCGATCGGCTCGGCGAGCGCTGCCAGGCCCATATTGAACGGGCCGATGCCGATTCCGATGACGTCGTGGATATGCGCAGCGCGATCGTGCTCAACCATGACGACGCACCACGCGTTCGTTGCATTCACGCTTGGCCGCGCCCGGCCCCGTGTCGGCCGCACGGCGATCCCGCGCCAGCCGCTGGCCGGTGGTTACGATCAGCCCGAGCAATTCCGCCATGTCCGCGACCGTGGTCTGGGCGTTCATCAGGGTGAACTTGAGATAACGCCGGCCCCCGACCCGGGTCGCGGCGATCATGGCTTCGCCGTGGGCGGCCAGCTCGGCGCGGATCGCATCGTTCAGGCCATCGAGTTCATTCGCCGGCAAGGCCAGACTCGGCCGGAAACGGAACACGAGCGCCCCGAGTTCGGGCTCGTTGAGCAGTTCGAAGCGGGGCTCGGCGAGCATCAGGCGATACGTCGCGCGCGCCAGCTCAAGGCCGGCATCGAACAGCTGCCCGATCGCCCGTGGCCCAACCGCACGCAGGCTCACCCAGAGCTTGAGCGCATCGAAACGGCGCGTGGTCTGCAGACTCTTGTTGACCTGGTCCGGCGTACCGGAGGCGGCGGCTTCCGCCGGGTTCAGGTAGTCCGCATGATGGGTGACGTGCGCCAGCATGCCGGCGTCGGCGACCAGCAAGGCGCTGCAGGCCACCGGCTGGAAGAACGATTTGTGGTAATCGACCGTGATCGAGTCGGCTGCCGCGAGCGCGCGGCAGCGATCGCCGCGGGTTGGCGACACCAGCAGGCCACAGCCATAGGCGGCATCGACGTGCAGCCAGATATCGTGCGCTCGCGCCACGGCCGCGGCCGCCTCGACATCGTCCAGGCTGCCGAAGTCCGTGGTGCCGAAGGTGGCAACGATCGCGATCGGGATATCGCCGCGTGCGCTGGCCTCTGCCACCGCCCCGGCAAGTGCGGCGCCGTCCATACGCCAGGCCGCGTCGACCGGCACCGCCACGATCGCGTCGTGGCCGAGCCCAAGCAGCGCGGCCGCGCTGGTGAGCGAAAAATGACTGATTTCGGAAACGAAGATCCGCCAGCGCGCCGCTTCCGCCGGCAACCCGTGGCGCTGGACCCGGCCGATGCCGTGCGCGCGGGCGGCGTGCTGTTCACGGGCCAACAGCAGCGCCATCAGATTCGACTGGGTGCCGCCGCTGGTGAACACGCCGTCCGCCGTAGCCGGCAGATGCGCGCGGCGCGCCGTCCAGTCGATGAGTTTCTGCTCGATCAGCGTGGCGCCGGCGCTCTGATCCCAGGTATCGAGCGAGGAATTCATACCGGCGGCGATGATCTCGGCGGCCACCGCACTGGTCAGCACCGGGCAATTCAGGTGCGCCACATAGCGCGGATGATGAAAATAAACGGCGTGCCGGAAATACAGCGACTGCAGCTCGGTCAGCGTCGCCGTGAATCCGGCCGGGGCTTCGCGGTCCAGGTCGATCGCGTCGATCGGGCCGCGAATAGCGTCGGCTCGAACGCCGTCGAATACCCGGTGGGCACGGCCCAGTGCGCCAATCGTGGCTTCGATCGCCTGCTCGCCCTGGGCACGAAAATCGGCCAGACCGCTGCGCCCGATCAGTGCCGCGCCGAGGTTGCCATCCGCCCCGGTGCCGATCGCACGATCCGCAGGTTGCATGGACATGAGAGAGCTTCCTTGTCGACGATTCGATGATTCGATGCCGCGAACGCCGCGGCCACGCCCCTCGTGGCAAGCGGACCGGACCGGCACGCATGCCGGCCCGGCGGGTCTAGAAGCGATAGTCCACGGTTGCCGTCACGTTGCGTTGTTCGCCGAAATAGCAATAGCTCTCGGCAAAGCAGGCGGCGACGTATTTCCTGTCGAACAGATTGTTCGCGTTCACCCGCAGGCTCACGCCGTCGAGCTTGTCCGCCCAGGCGCCGAGGTCGACGCTGACCATGGCGTCCGCGACCGCATAGTCCGGCACCTTCAGATCATTGGCGGCATCGGCATAGCTCTTACCGACATAGCGCCCGCCCAGGCCTGCCGAGACCGATTTCGGGAAGTCGTACTTCACCCAGAGCGAGGCCAGCTGATTGGGCGTACGCACCGGCGTATTCCCTGCCTTGGCGGTCAGCGTCGCGGTATCGATGTCGTTCTGATACCCGATATCGTTGTAGCTGTAGCCGGCGACTACGTGCAGCTTGTCGGTCACATCGGCCTTGGCCGTGAATTCCACGCCCCGGGCCTGGATGTTGCCCACGCCTTCGTAGGTGACTGGCGACACGGTTGTGCGTTGCTGCACATTCTTCTGGGTCAGGTCGTAAAGCGCCAACGTGAACAGCGCGTTGGTGCCCGGCGGCTGATACTTCACGCCGACTTCATATTGATCGCTCTTCTCCGGCTGCGGCACCACACCGTCCACGCTGGTATCGGTGGTCGGATTGAAGGCTTCGCTGTACGACACATAGGGCGAGATCCCCCATTTCGATTCGTACAGCAGCGCCGCGCGGCCGGAGAATGCATCGTCGCTGCGCTCGTCGCGGCCCTGGTTGCTGGCCAGATACGACTGGTACTCACGCCGCAGATAATCCTCCCGTCCGCTGAGCAGTAGATGCCACCGGCGCCAGGCCATCTGGTCCTGCAGATAGACACCGAACTGCTTGAGCTTGCGGTTCATGTCCGAGGTCAACGCGGCGCTGTCGGCCAGCCGCGGGTTGCTCGAATAATCCGGATTGAACGGATCCAGCGAACTCGCGGGCCCACCGTAATTACGGACGCGGTTGAATCGCTGCTGATAACCGAAGCCCGCCAGCACCTGATGCTTCACGCTGCCGGTCGCGAACGTGATCTCGGCGTTGTTATCGGTCGAAAACGCCTTGAGATGTTCGTTGGCACCCGAGTAGTAACGCGCGAGTTCGGCGCCACTGCCGATGAAGCCATATTGGTAAACCTGGGCCATCTGGGTCTGGAGGTCGGTGTAGCGCGACCTCGAACGCAGTGTCACATGGTCGTTGACGTGCTGCGTGAGCTGGTAGGAAAACATGCGCTGGTCGCGGTTGAATTTCTCGTTGCCCTTGTCCGCGTCGACCCAGGAGGAATCGACCGTGCGACCGAAGCGTTGATTGCTCACGCTCAGGTCATAGGGCACGGCGCCGTGAAATCCACCGGCCGGATCGTGCTGGATATAGGCCTGGAGCAGCAGATCGGTGTCCTCGGACAGCTTCAGGTCGACCTCCGGCATGATCGCGTAGTGCTCGCGCTTGACCACGTCGTACTGCGTATCCGAGGTATCGGCATGACCGACGATGCGGTAGTTACCCCAGGATTTATCCGGCAGCGCGCCGGTGAAGTCGAGCCCGCCGCCGAAGGTATCGAAGCTGCCACCATAGAACTGGATATGGCGCTCGGTTTCGGCCTGTGGCCGCTTGGTCACGTAATTGACCAGCCCGCCGGGCTGGGCACGCCCGTAGAGCACCGAACTCGGCCCCTTGACCACGTCGACGCGCTCAAGCATGTACGGGTCGATCTGCAGGTTGGAATAACTGCCGCCGTCGCTCATCAAGCGCAGCCCATCCAGAAATGCATTGTCGACATCGCCGCCGGAAAAGCCGCGCAGCGCCGTAACATCCTGGCGGCTGGACGCACCGGCCAGGCCGGTGAACACCCCGGGCGTGTAGCGCAGCGCCTCGTTGATGTCGCGCGAGCCCTGATCGGTGATCTGCTGGCGCGTCACCACATCAACCGTCTGCGGCGTTTCCAGCTGCGGGGTATCGGTCTTGGTCGCGCCGCGCGTGGCGTGCGCCGTATAGCCCTCAGTCGGGCCTTCGGCGCCGCGGTAGCGCCCCTCGACGCTGATCGTCTCGAGCCGGGTCGAACCAGCCGCCACCGGTATCCTGCCGCCGTGGTCGCCGCCCGCCGCCGCCTTTGTATCGCGCTCGCCGCTATCGGCCTGGTCCTTCGTTGCCGCGGCGGCGGGCAGCAGGCCCAGCGCGCCGCTCAGCGCGATCAGGCTGATCACTCGCCCGCCGCTCGTTACCCGACGCCATCCCTGTTGATTGTGCATGTCGCTCCTCGGTCTCCCTGACCCATGGTGTTGTCGTCAATCGTAAGCCGGCGCCATTCGTATCTGCCGGCGTGACAATTGTATTTGCGACTCATTCGCATTTGCAACACCAGTACCATCTGATTGGTGTGATGAAGCCTCCATGCAGCGCAGGAATCGAGGCGCGAGCCCGCCGGACAACGGGCTCGGTCAGGGGCAGCGGCCGGCCGCCGGGTCAGGGGTCGGTCAGGCGAACACTGCCACCGCTTGTCGGCCGACCAGCACGGGTTCGCGCCGACTGTTCCAGATCGTCATGTGCTGGGCCGAGTAGCCGTCGGCAATCTGCTCGGCGTAGGAACGACACAGCCACCAGCCCTGCTCGGTCACCGGACGCTCGGTCAGCAGATCGAACTGCCAGGTGATGGTGCTGACCGGCGCCGGCTTGTGCATACAGGCCATGGCCGCCGGCGGCAACGCATCCGCGAGTGCCACGAGCCCGGTCAGTGAATCACGCATCGCCGCGTCTCGATGGCGCAGCCAGGCACAGAATTGCGGTGTTTCGGCGCCACTGGCCGGGGTCGCGCCGGCGGCCCGGGCGCTATCGAAATGACGTGCGAAGTTCGGCCCGAGATTCCGACCTTCACTGTCTTCGAAGAACAGGCCACCGTCGCGCGCATCGGCCACCGCCGGGGCGGCGACGTCGGCGTGCGCCAGGGCCGATTCACGCGCGGTGCCGAAGCCGAAGGTGGCACGCGCCGCCGCGTTATCGCCGCTGGTCATGTCGGCGGCGACAAAGGCCATGGATTTACCCTGGCGCAGGATACGCGGCTCGATGCGCACACCCGGCCCTGCCGGCCCGACGAAAGCGACCTGGGCGGACCGAAGCGGTGCCAGATCATCAACCGCTGCATCGACGGCGGCCAGGCAGAGCGCCGCCGATAACCCGCCATAGATCGCCCGCCCCTGCAGCCAATCGTCGGGAATGTCGATGTGCCAGGCATTGCCGGCGGGCTGAAGATGCGACAACAGAACAGAGAGCGGCGTGCGCCCCGAGGTATCGGTCATGATGCGGCTCGTTGGAAATTCCGCGTCAGGTTAGCGCAATACGCCACCGTATTGTTGCGTGTGCACCGATGCCGCCGGCTCAGCCAACAGACAGCGTGCGATGTCGTTCGGCGAGTCGAAGAGGTGATCGGGCTGGGCGTCGAGCAGTTCCTGCCGGTCACCGTAGCCGTAGCTGACCGCGGCAGCCGGCACGCCGTTGTGGCGCGCGCCCAGCACGTCGAAGCGGCGGTCGCCGATCATGAGCGTTTCTTCCGGGCGCAGGCCTTCCTCGCGTAGCACGTGCGCGATCAAAACCGATTTTTCGGTACGCTTGCCGTCGAGCTCGCTGCCATAGACCTTGCCGAAATACCCGTCGAGCCCGAAATGCGCGACGATCTGCCGGGCATAAAACCAGGGCTTGGAGGTGGCCACGAACAACTGCCGGCCGCTGGCACGAAGCTGCCCGAGCACATCCACGATGCCGGGGTAAAGGCTGTTCTCGTACATGCCGACATCGCCGAAGCGCACGCGATAATCCTCGACCGCGCGGCCAGCCTCGGCATCCGACAGGCCATAGTGTTCGCAAAAGGCGGCCTTGAGCGGCGGCCCGATGAACCCCGCCAGGTGACGCCGGTCGGCGACCTCGATGCCCTGGCACGACAATGCGTATTCGACACACCGCGTGATGCCTTCATAGGGATCGGTCAGGGTACCGTCGAGATCGAATAGCACGGTCGTGTATCGCATGGCTGACCTGTCGAACCACCTGCCGGCGATCGTCTCGCCATCGCCGGTCGTTGTCTCGTTGTCCTGTAACGCGTACAAGCAAGAATCCAGCCGTTAGTGGCCACCGCCGCATTCTCGATCACACACTGAGCTTATCCAAAAAGCGCGCCGGTTGACGACGAGCATTCGCCCGTGCTCACAGTTGCGCGGCCGCGTGACGCCCGGCACGGCGTCCCGAGAACAGGCAGCCGCCCAGAAACGTGCCCTCCAGCGCGTTGTAGCCATGATACCCGCCGCCGCCGAAACCGGCGGCTTCGCCCACGCCGTACAGGCCGGGGACGGGCTCTCCGCGGTGATCGAGCACCCGGCCGTCGATGTCGGTATGCAGACCGCCGAGGGTCTTGCGTGTGAGGATGTGCAGTCGCACCGCGATCAGCGGCCCATGCGCAGGGTCGAGCAGCCGATGCGGCCGGGCCACGCGGAACAGGCGATCGCCCCGATAACGACGCGCGCCGTGAATCGCGGTGATCTGGGCGTCCTTGGCAAATGGATTGGCCATCTGGCGATCGCGCGCGACGATCGTGGCCCGCAGCGCATCGGCATCGATGAGCGCGTTGCCGGCCACGCGATTCATGCCGGCCGCCAGTGCCGCGACATCCGGGGCCACCACGAAATCCGCCCCTTGGGTCTTGAATGCCTCCACCGGCGGCGGCGCGCCGCGCGATAGCCGCGAGCGCAGCACCGCGCGCCACGATTGCGCGGTCATATCCGGATTCTGTTCCGAGCCGGACAAGGCGAACTCTTTCTCGATGATCGATTGATCGAGCACGAACCAGGAATAATCATGGCCGGTGGCCAGGATCGCACGCAGCGTGGTCAGCGTGTCGAAACCCGGCAGGCACGGCGCCGGCAGGCGTTGCCCGGTGGCATCGAGCCACAGCGACGAGGGCCCGGGAATGATGCGAATGCCGTGGGCCGGCCAGATCGGATTCCAGTTGGCCACGCCCTCGGTGTAATGCCACATGCGGTCGGCATTGATGATCGCCGCCCCGGCGTCGGCGGCGGCGATATCCAGCATGCGGCCATCGACATGGTGCGGCACGCCCGAGAGCATGTGCGCCGGCGGCGGGCCGAGCCGCGCCACCGGCCAGTTCGCGCGCACCTTGTCGTGATCGCCGCCGATGCCGCCCGCGGCGATGATGACGACTTCGGCCATGTACTCGAACACGTCCACCGCATCGCGTGCCGACCGCTCGCCCCGCGCGACCGTGCTCGGGGCGAGCACCGCGCCGCTCGCCCCGATCACCCGGCCGCCGGTGGTGAGCAGGCGGTCGACTCGATGCCGGCAATCGAGCGTGATGCGCCCGGCCCGCCTGTGTGCCTGCAAGCGCCGCAGAAACGGGGCCAGCACACCCGGGCCCGTGCCCCAGGTGATATGAAAACGCGGCACCGAATTGCCGTGGCCTTGCGCCGTGCCGCCGCCCCGCTCGGCCCAGCCGACCACCGGAAACCAGCGCATGCCCAGACCATACAGCCATTCGCGCATGCCGCCGGCCGCGAATTCGACGAACGCTTCGGCAGTGCGCCGGGGCCAGTGATCCTCCGGCCGGTCGAAGCCGGCCGAGCCGAGCCAGTCCTGCCAGGCCAGTTCGGCCGAGTCGGTAATGCGCATGCGACGCTGCTCGGGCGTATCCACGAGGAACAGCCCGCCGAGCGACCAGTGAGCCTGGCCGCCGATCGAATTCTCGCCCTCCTGCTCGAAAATACGCACCGAACGCCCCGCATCGGCCAGTTCGACTGCGGCTACGAGCCCGGCCAGGCCCGCGCCGATGACCAGCGCATCGCTTCGATCTGTCATGGTCCGCTCCGAGGTACTGGGGCGGCCGCCCCAGTGCCCTATTCAATGATCGATGACGCTTCGAACATAATGCAGCGGGCGCATCACGTCATTGATCCACGCCCGGATCGAGCAGCCAGTCGGCGACACGCGTCCAGCTGCGCCGAGCCATCAACGCGCCACAGCCGGCATGCTGTGGATCGCCATGGGTCCATTCACATGTCACCCGGTCGCTGCCGACCACGGTCGCCAGCCGCTCGCCACACACCGGCGAGCAGACCGGATGATCGGCATCGGCAATGAACAGGATCGGCGCGCGCACGCTCGCCAGCCCGGCGCCCGGCCTGGCCATGGGCAGCCGCCCAGCGGCCAGCGTGTTATCGGTCCAGAGATGATCGATGACATCGGCGACCACCCCGCCGGGGTACGCCCGCGAGCGCAGGGCATCGTCGTCCGGCGGCTGGGCCGGGCCGAGCACCGCCTGGCGGGCGATCGACTGTAGCCAGCTCGGCACATGCAGCGCGGCAACCGGCAGGTGGCTGGCCCGCAGGCCGGCCAGACGTCGCCAGCGTCCGGCGCGCTGGCGCAGCCGGCCCCGCACCCGGCCCGCCGCCGGGCACGCGGCGTAATCGATGCAGGTATCGAGCAGCACCAGGCCGGCCAGGTCATCGGCCGGGCTGACCGCGGCATAGCACAACGCCAGTAACCCGCCGAGCCGCCAGCCGTGCAGGGCCAGGCGTTGCCGCCCGCTGTGGAAACGCACCCGGTTGAGCATTTCCGGCAACAACGCGGCGAAGTAGTCGGTCAGGTGGCGTCGGTCATCGGCGCGCGTCGGCCAACCCCAGTCGATCATGTAGAGATCGAAACCGCGCGCCGAGAGATAGGCCACCAGGCTGTGCTGGTTGCGCCGGTCATAGATCTGGATATCGGCGGCCAGCGGCGGGATCAGCACCACCGGCGTTCGCGGCGCCGGCCCGGCCTCGGGCGCGCCGGCGGGCGCGTAATAGCGCACCGACACACCGGCACGACGGTGGATGATCTCGAATTCGGCCGCGCCCGGCATGTACCGGGACCGGCGACCGGGTCGGCGTCGTACCCTGCTGTTCATGGCATGGCGGCCCGGCTCCGGATAACGGGCACGGCGTCGCGCGATGGCAGGCACACAGCCATGGCGTCCGCCTCGTGGAATGAACTCTGTAATTGCATGATAGCCGACCCACGGCGGCGCTCGCCTGCGAACCGTGCATGTTGAACTTCAACCCCAGGTATGTTCATCCTTTGGGCCACCAATCACAATGGAGCGATCAATGGAATATCGCCAACTCGGCAATTCCGGCCTCAGGGTGTCCAAGCTGACACTGGGCACGATGACGTTCGGCGGCGAAGGCCACATGGCCAAGGTCGGCAACACGGACGTCTCCGGCGCCCGCACCATGGTCGACAAGGCATTGGATGCCGGGGTCAACTTCTTCGATACCGCCAACATGTATTCCGGCGGCGCGTCGGAGGAGATTCTGGGCCAGGCGCTGGGCGACAAGCGCCACGACGTGCTCATTGCCACCAAGGTGCGTTTTCCCATGGGCGATGGCGTCAACGATCGCGGCCTGTCGCGCGTTCATATCCGCCAGCAGATCGAGGCCAGCCTGAAGCGGCTGGGCACGGAGCACATCGACCTGCACCAGATGCACCAATGGGACGGCATCACGCCGCTCGAGGAAACCCTCGAGACCTTCGATACGCTGGTACGCCAGGGCAAGATCCGCTACTACGGCATCTCGAACTTCTCCGCCTGGCACGCCATGAAGGTGCAGGCGATCTGCGAGCGCGAAGGCTTCATCAAGCCGATCAGCCAACAGATCCACTACACCGCCCAGGCGCGCGAGGCCGAATACGAACTGATGCCGGCGGCCGTGGATTCCGGCCTGGGCACCATGATCTGGAGCCCGCTCGCCGGTGGCCTGTTGTCGGGCAAGTACCGGCGCGACGCGGAAAAACCCGAAGGCACGCGGTTCTCCGAGGGCTGGGAAGAACCGCCGATCACGGATGAAACACGGCTGTTCGACATCATCGAAACGCTGGTCGAGATCGGCGACGCCCACGGCGTGTCCGCGGCCCAGGTGGCGCTGGCCTGGATTCTCACCCGGCCCGGCGTCACCACGGCCGTGATCGGCGCGCGCAAGGAACATCAGCTGGACGACAACCTCGCCGCCGCGAATCTCGAACTGAGCGATGCCGAGATCGCCCGGATCGAGAAAATCAGCCGCCCGGTCCTGTTGTATCCCTATTGGCACCAGCGCAAGACCGCCAGCGACCGGCTCGGCCCGGCCGACCAGGTGCTGCACGCCAACTTCGCCGACGACTGAGCGGCGGCACCGCTTGCCGACGAACAAGCCGTCGCTCCCCGCGACGGCTTTTTTTCGCCGGGCGTCGATCCGGGGCAGACGATCACAGCACCGGGCCGAGCATCGCCAGCGCGTTGCGCCACGCGCGCCGCGGCGCCGAGATGTTGTTCAGTTCAGTTCGCGTGATGGCGTGCGCGGCCGCGATGAAACGCGCCTGGCGCGCACGGATCGCGGCGGTGACGTCGCGCGACTGCAGCAGCACGTTGTTTTCGTAATTGAGATCGAAACTGCGCCGATCGAGATTGGTCGAACCGATCAACGTCAGATCGTCGTCGACGGTGAGCGTCTTGGCGTGCAACAAACCCGGCTCGTATTCAAAGATCCGTACGCCCGCGACCAGCAATTCCTGATAGTAGCTGCGGCTGGCTGCGGCGACGATGCGCGAATCGTTGCGCGCCGGGAATACCATGCGCACATCGACACCCCGGTAGGCCGCCGAGCAAAGCGCCAGCCGCAGTGCGTCGTCCGGCACGAAATACGGGGTCGTAATAGTGAGTTGACGGCGCGCGGCGTACAGCAAGGCACAGATCAATTCCGGCGCCGCGGAATAACGCCCGGTCGGCCCGGTGCCGATCGCCTGCGCGACGATGTCGCCCTGGCCCGCCGGCACCGGCTGGTGCAGGCAGTCCCGGCAATCCTCGCCGGCATAGGTCATCCAGTCGGCCACGAACAGATACTGGTTCTGACGTGCAATCGGCCCGGCCAGCCGGATCACCGCATCGACCCATGGCGCATACTTCGCCTTGATCGCGAACGCGGCATCGGCACAGTTCTGGCTCCCGGCGTAGGTGATCACGTTGTCGATCACCACGATCTTGCGGTGATTGCGAAGATCCACGCGGCCGACGAACACATGCAGCGCCGGGTTGCCGACCGGCAGTGCCACCGCGGTATGCGCGCCGGCCGCGCGCATCGCCGCCCAGTACCGGGACTTGATCAATCCGCGCGAGCCCACCGCATCGACCATAACCCGGCAGGTAATACCGCGAGCGGCCGCGCGTTCGATGGCGGACACCACCCGCAGGCCGTTGCGATCGGTCAGCCAGATATAGAACAACAGATGGACATGGTGCTCGGCGGCGTCGATATCCGCGACCAGCGCGTCGATGGTGGCATCCGCCCCGTCGGGGAAATCGAACCGGTTTCCGCCGCATGGCCCGAAGCCGTTGATCGACGACGCCATGGCGAATAGCGGCGTGGCGCGCGCGTCGACGGCGGCCGGCGGCGTGACCGATGCTGGCGGCGGCAGCTGTGCCAGCACCGCGTGCATTCGTTGCGTATAGCGCCGGCCGATGCTGGTTTCACCGAACAGCAGATAGACGATGATGCCGACCACCGGCAATGCGATCAGCACCACCAGCCAGGCCACACGCGCCGCCGGATCGCGATAGGGCTTGAGCAGCACGCGCGCGATCAGGGCGAGCTCGATCGCCAGGTGAATGATCAATGCCCACAAGGGCAGAATCCCGAGATCGGTCATGCAGCCTGCTCCCTCGGCCTCTATGCTGGTCCAACGGCGCTCCACGATAGCGCGCAACGACTTCCGGCGTGACCCATGATCGACCTGCACACCCATTCCACGGCCTCGGACGGCCAGCTCGACCCGAGCGCGCTGGTGGCGCGGGCCGCAGCCCGCGGCGTGCAACGCCTGGCGTTGACCGACCACGACACGACCGCCGGCATCGACGAAGCACAGCGGGCGGCGGCCGGTCACGGCATGCAACTGGTCGCCGGCGCGGAAATATCGGCGAGCTGGGAGCAGCGCACGCTGCACATCGTCGGCCTGGGGCTGGATATCGCGCAGCCGACGCTGGTCGCCGGACTGAGCCGCCAGCAAGCCGAACGCGACACACGCGCTGCATGCATCGGCGAGCGGCTGGCACGCATTGGCCTGGAAGACGGCGGCGCCCGCGCCCGCTCAGCCGCCGACGGCGGCCAGATCACGCGCTCGCATTTCGCCGATCTGCTGGTCGCCGACGGACTCGTGCGCAATCGCCAGGATGCGTTCAAACGCTACCTGCGCCCCGGCCGGCCGGGCTACCGGCGCACGGTGTGGGCCGGGCTCGCCGACGTCATCGGCTGGATTCACGCCGCCGGCGGCACAGCGGTGCTCGCCCACCCGTTCGGCTACGGGTTTTCCGGCGCCTGGCGGCGGCGCATGGTAGCGGCCTTCGCGGGCGCCGGCGGCGACGCGATCGAGATCTGTACCGGCGTCAGTACGGTCGAACAGGAAAGCCAATCGGCCCGGGATGCACGCCGACATGCCCTCGCCGGCTCGATCGGCTCGGATTTTCATTCACCCGAGCAGTTCTGGCTGGATGTGGGCCGGGTCCGCCCCTTGCCGCCCCATGTGACGCTGGCGCCACATCCGGCATGAGGGGCGGCCGATGCCAGCCAGCCGCGTGTTCATCGCATCACGGGCTATGGCTTCGACAGGACCGCGATTTTCTGGATGCCGGACGCCTGCAGTGCCGCCATCACCTTGCCGACCTTGCCATAGGCCACGTCCTTGTCTGCCTGCAGCTGGGCTGCGCGGTGGGGCGTCTTCTGATGAATCTGCGCCAGGCGCTGCTTGAGCTCGTTCAGCGAGAGCTCCTCCTTGTCGATGAAATAATGGCCGTCGCTATCCACGCTCAACACGATCGGCTGCTTGGCATCCGGTGGCGCCACGCTGTCCGTCTTCGGCAGGTTGACATGTACCGCGGTAGTCACCGCCGATGCCGTGACGATGAACATCACCAGCAGCACGAGCATCACGTCGACCAACGGCGTGACATTCATTTCGCTGAGAACTTCGTCGTCGTCTCCACCACCTGACATGGCCATGATTGCTACTCCGTAATCTTGAACAGGATGAACGGGGCCAACGCATCAAGCGGTAGCATGCGTTTTCTGGCCGACCGTCGCGGCGTCCTTGAGATCGCTCTGACGGGTTATCTGCGCGCCGCCGGACTGAAACCCGCTCTGCTGGCACAGCGCATAGAAATCGTGCGCGAAGTCGTTCATGGAATGCACACCGGCTTTCAGTCGGCGCACCAGCAAGTTGTAGATCAACACCGCCGGCACCGCCACGGCAATACCCATGCCGGTGGCGATCAACGCATGACCAACCGGACCGGCCACGGCCTGCAGACCAGTGGAGCCGGTTTCGCCGATACTCACCAACGCGCCCATGATGCCCCAGACCGTACCGAACAGGCCGATGAACGGGGCGGTACTGCCAAAGCTGGCCAGTACGGCGAGCCCGCCTTCGAGCGAACGCCGCTCGCGTTCGATCTGCTGCCGCAACGCGCGTTCGAGGCGCTCGCCGCGGTCGATCTGATGCGCCAGGTCCCGGTTGCCGGGGGCGATGTCGCGCCCGGTGATCACGGCGAAACCGGCCCTGGCGATATCGGCCATCGGGCCGATCGAATTATCCACGACCGACTCCCCCTGTTCGATGCTGTCGGCGGACCAGAAATTCTTCTGGAAGCGCTTGTTCAGCGCCCCGGCGCGGCCGAACTGAACGAGTTTGATCACCAGCAGCGCCCAGGTAATGACCGACAGGACGATCAGGCACCACAGAACGGCCGGCACCACGAATGGCGTGAGGTTGCTGCTCAGCATAGTAGGTCTCTCTCCTTGAAAATTATGCGATCGCCCGGTCAGTCCGGGAGATTGAACGATATGGTCTGCAGCGCGTAGCCGGGAATGGGCGTATCGCCCCGTTTGGCGGGTTTGAAGCGCCACTTCTTGACCGTCTCCACCGCGGCCTGGTCGAGATCGCTGTAGCCGCTCGACTTGATCACCGTGACCTTGCCGGCCCGGCCATTCGGCTCGACCAGGATCTTGAGCTTCACGTCACCCTCCTCGTGGCGCCGCAGCGCCCGCGCCGGGTAGTGCGGCGGCGGATTGCCGAGGCTTTGCAGCCCGGAAACGGCCGGCGTGACCTTGTTCGCGTTCGAACTCGCTTGCGGGCTCGGCTTCGGCGCCGGCTTGGGCGCGGGTTGCGGCTTGGGCGCGGGCTTGGGCGCGGGCTTCGGCTTGGGTTTCGGTTTCGGCTTCGGCTTGGGTTTTGGTTTCGGCTTTGGTTTTGGTTTTGGTTTTGGTTTGGGCTTCGGCTTTGGCTTCGGCTTTGGCTTCGGCTTTGGTTTGGGCTTCGGTTTGGGCTTCTTCTTGGGCGGCATCACCGCGTGCGTATCGATCACCGGCACCTTCTTTACCGGCTGCGGTTTCGCCAGCGTCACCTCAATCGGCGGCGGGGTCTGCTGCATCTTCATCGGTTTGGGCTGCTGGATCGGCGAGTGCTGATAAAGCCGCCACAGACCGAAATGCACCAGCGCCGAAAGCACGACGATGCCGGCGATTTCGAAAGTAGTCAGGCGCCCCCGTCGGGGTTTGATCGGCTTGTTGCCGTGCTTGTCGGAACCATCCGTCATCACGTGGTCGTCGTCTCTTGATCAATGACACCGGCATCGAACCGCTGGACGATGCACGAATATTCTGTACGCCGGTAGCAACATGCGTGCCAGACATTGCGCCACGCGGTGCCAGCAGACGCCTGAACCTGCTGGCACGCCGCCCTGGCCGGGCGGTGCAATGCACAAACGCACGCTACCGATCTGCTCAGCTTGGCGGGCGTTCAATACAATATCTTTACGGACCCGCGTATAAACCATCGCCCGGCCTCGGTCGACAGGCGAGGACGACAGCGGGTGCGCACGCAGGAGGCACGGCGGCACGGGCCTGGCGTGAGCAAGGCGGGCCGTTCCGGCAGAAGGTGAGGGGATGGTCGGGACAGCAGGATTCGAACCTGCGACCTTCTGCTCCCAAAGCAGACGCGCTACCAGGCTGCGCTATGCCCCGATCCAGGTCACCGAGTTTAACCCGTTGCAGCATCCGACACCATAATTTGCGATGCGCGAGCCGTCGTTGTCGCGCGCTCCCGGGAGCGCGCCATGCCAGCCGCCGGTCGAGCGCCGCCCAGACGAACGACAATCCGTATAGCCCAATCCTTCATTGCATCGATTCGCGGCTGCGTCCCATTCGCATCTTGCAGATACTTGCGCCCTGTGTCCATCCCCGCCGCCTCATCCGGGCGGCGCGGCCCTGCATCCGCGCCGAATTGTCGGGGGGTGCCGGCCGTGCGAAAATCCGCGCATCATTTGCTCCCTGCAGCAGCGCGCGTTCATGTCGGCTCGATTGATCGATGGCAAAAAACTCGCTTCGGCGTACCGCGCCGATGTCCGCAAGGCCGTCGAGACACGTCGGGCCGCCGGGCAACGCGCCCCCGGTCTGGCGGTGATTCTCGTCGGCGACGACGCGGCGTCCCGGGTTTATGTCGGCAAGAAGGTCAAGGCTTGCGAAAAGGCAGGCCTGGTCTCGCGCGCGGTGTACCCGAGTGCCGACATCAGCGAGGCCGAACTGCTCGGCCTGATCGACGACTTCAACAGCGACGACACTATCGACGGCATCCTGGTGCAGTTGCCGCTACCCGCGCATATCAGCGCCAGCGCCGTGATCGAACGTATCCGCCCCGACAAGGACGTCGACGGTTTCCATCCGTACAACGTGGGCCGGCTGGCCCAGCGTGTGCCGCTTCTCAGGGCCTGCACGCCGCTGGGCATCATTCGTTTGCTGGAATCCATCGACGAACCCTTCCGCGGCCGCCAGGCGGTCGTGGTCGGCGCCTCCAACATCGTCGGCCGCCCGATGGCGCTTGAGTTTCTGCTCAAGGGGGCCACGACAACGGTCTGTCATCGCTTCACCCGCGACCTCGCCCGCGAGGTCGGTCAGGCGGAGATCCTGGTCGTGGGTGTGGGCAAGCCCGGATTGGTCCAGGGCGAATGGATACGCGAAGGGGCGACCGTGATCGATGTCGGCATGAACCGGCTGGATTCCGGCAAGCTGGTGGGCGACGTGGCGTTCGACACCGCCGCCGAACGCGCGGCCTGGATCACGCCGGTACCCGGCGGCGTCGGCCCCATGACCGTGGCCATGCTGATCAGCAACACCCTGCGCGCAGCCGAAATGCGCGCAGCCGCCGAGGCCGATCAGGGCTGATCGGGCCGTCTCCGGCAGCGAGGCCTCAACCGCGCCGCCATTTGGTGCCCTCGACAGAATCCTCGAGCACGATACCGGCCGCTGTCAGCTCGTCGCGAATGCGGTCGGCGGTGGCGAAATCCCGGGCCGCTCGCGCGTCGCGCCGCTGCGCGAGCATCGATTCAACGGTCTCGGCGGTCAGATTGCTCGCGCCGGCCCCGCCCGCCTGCAGATAGGCATCGGCGTCCTGTTGCAGCAGGCCGATCATGGCACCGAACTCGCGCAGCCCGGCCGCCAGCGCGGCCCGCCGGTCGCTGTCGTGTTCGCCTGCCCGGTTGGCCTCGCGCGCCATGTCGAACAGCACGGCGATAGCGGCCGGCGTATTCAGGTCATCATCCATCGCCTGCAGGAAGCGGGCCCGATAATCGGCGTTGATTTCGGCGGTCGCGTCACCGTCAGCCGGCGCATCGCGTAGCGTCGTATACAGCCGGGCCAGCGCGGCCGCGGCGCTGTCCATGGCCTCGGCGTTGTAGGCCAGCGGGCTGCGATAATGCGTGGCCAGCACGAAATAACGGACCGACTCGGCGTCGTATTGCTCGAGCACATCGCGCAGGGTCAGGAAATTGCCCAGCGACTTCGACATCTTTTCGTCGTCGACGGTCACGAAACCGTTGTGCATCCACAAGCCGACATAGCGCTGTCCCGTCGCCGCCTCGCTCTGGGCGATTTCGTTCTCGTGATGCGGAAACTGCAGGTCCAGGCCGCCGCCGTGGATATCGAACGAGTCGCCCAGGCAGTGGGTGGACATGGCCGAGCATTCGATATGCCAGCCCGGGCGGCCGGCGCCCCACGGCGAATCCCAGGACGGCTCGCCCGGCTTGGCGGGCTTCCAGAGCACGAAATCGAGCGGGTCGTCCTTGGCCTCGTTCACGGCGATGCGGGCGCCCGAACGCAGCTCGTCCAGCCGCCGGCCGGATAACGCGCCATAACGCTCGAACGTGGAGACATCGTAGTACACCTCGCCGTTGTCGCCGAGGTAGGCCGCGCCGCGCTCGATCAGTCGCTCGATCATGTCGGTGATCGGCCCGATATGGTCGGTCGCCCGCGGTTCGACGTCGGGCGCGATCAGGCCGAGCGCGGCCTCGTCCTCGGCCAGCGCGGTCGCGAACCGTTCGGCCACCGCTTCGGGCGTGGTGCCGCTCTCGGTCGCGCGCCGGATGATCTTGTCGTCGATGTCGGTGATGTTGCGCACGTAGCGCACCTGCCAGCCCCGGGCCCGCAGATAGCGCACGAACATGTCGAACACGACCAGAAAACGGGCATGGCCGAGATGGCAATAATCGTAGACCGTGATACCGCAGACATAGAGCCGGACTTTTCCGGGCTCGAGGGTCTTCAGCGGCTCGCGCTGACGCGTCAGGCTGTTGAACAGTTGCAGCATGGGTCGTGCGGTTGGAATACGGTCGGCGCACAGTCTACCGCGTCGTCGCCGCGGCGTAATCGCACCCCGGCGGAAAGCGAGCGCCGGCCTGCCTTGCGCGCTCACGGCCGTGCCGGATGCGACGGCGCGCGGGCCTGGCAAGAACGACATGGCCCGGCTTTTGCCCGCCAACGGGGCAGACCGCCGACGCTCAACGCCCGTCGAAGTGGTCCCAGCCGGCGCGCGACAGCGCTTGGGTATCCAGGACGCGGCCCGTCGCGTCGGTCAGCCGCAGGCCGGTGGCGCGCTCGATGCGCCCGATGACAGTCAGCGGACCATTCAACGCGGCCCGCGCCCGCTCGAGGTCGGCCGGGTCGAGTGTCAGGCAGAGTTCGTAATCGTCGCCCCCGGTAGCCTGCAGTTGTCGACGCTGGCGGCTATCCACGATATGGCGGATAAGCGCCGGCGACGCGGGCAGCGCGTCGACGTCGATGCGCGCGCCGACATTGCTCGCGGCCAGGATATGGCCGAGATCCGCCACCAGGCCATCGGAGACATCGATCGCGGCATGCGCCAGGCCACGCAGGCGCATGCCGTCGCGCGGGGTCGGCCGGGTCAGGCGCGCGATCAGCGCCCGCGCGTCGGCGCCGGCCTGCGCGCGCCGGGGCCAGCAAGCCAGTCCGGCGGCCGCGTCGCCCAGCGTACCGGTCACCGCCACGAGATCGCCCACCCGGGCCGCATCCCGCCGCAGCGCACTGCCCTCGGGCAACGTGCCGAGCGCGGTGATGGCGACGGCCAGCGTCTCGCTTCGGGTGGTGTCACCGCCCACGATGTCGATATCGCGGGCCCCGATCGCCTCCCGCGCACCGTCGATGAAGGCATCGCACCATGCCTGCCGCAGCACGGGGGCCGCCAGCGCGACCGTCAGCCAGGCCGGATCCGCGCCCATGGCGGCGAGATCGCTGAGATTGACCGCCACACTCTTGAAGCCGATATCGGCCGCGGGCGTATCCTGCGGAAAATGACGCCCGGCGATCAGGGTATCGGCGGTCACCACGAGTTCGTGGCCGGGCGGCGGCGCCAGGATGGCCGCATCGTCGCCAATGCCGAGCCGGGTATCGGCGCGGCGCGGGCGCAGGCGCTCGCGCAGCGCGCCGATCAGCTCGAACTCGCGCATATTCCGCCCGTCAGCGGCGCCGGCCCCTCGCCACCTCCACCGGGCGCAGGTCGCGCGCGGTGGCATCGAGTACGCCGTTGACGAATCGATGGCCGTCCGTGGCGCCGAATATCTTGGCCAGATTGGTCGCCTCGTTGATCACCGCGGCGAACGGAATCTCCGGACACTCGCGCAGCTCGTAGGTCGCCAGCAGCAGGATCGCGTATTCCACCGGGTCGAGCTGGACGGCGGGCCGGCTGAGATGCGTGTCGAACGCTTTTTCCAGTCCGGAGACGTCGTACACCACGCCGCGCAGCACCATTTCGAAATACTCGCGATCAAGATCGGCCAGACGACCGGCGCGGGCGAACTGTTCGATCAGCGCGGCAATCTCGGTGCCCGACATACGCCATTGATAGACCGCCTGAACCGCGGCCATGCGGGCACGAATACGCCGCCCGCCCGGCATTTTCGGCGGCAGCTCCGGCAATTGATCGTCGTTGTGCTCGGGCTCGTTGTCGGCGGCGCCGGCGGCTTCGCCCAGCGACTGATCGCGAATCGGCATGGTGGGGTTACTCGTCCTCGACTTCGATCTGGCGCAGTACGTTGACCATTTCGATCACGGCACTTGCGGCTTCGGCGCCCTTGTTGTGGTCTTCATCGGGCTGGGCCCGGGCATCGGCCTGCTCGGCATTGTCGGCGGTGATCACGCCGAACCCGACCGGAATGCCATATTCCAGCGCGGTGGCGGACAAGCCCTTGGCACACTCGCCGGCCACGTAGTCGAAATGCGGCGTATCGCCGCGGATGACCGCGCCGAGCGCGACGATGCCGTCGTACTTGCCGGAATCGGCGAGCCGGTCCACCGCCAGCGGCAACTCGAACGCCCCGGGCACCTTGACCACGATGACGTCGTCGTCATCCACGCCGCAGTCGGTCAGGACGTCGATCGCGCCTTCCAGCAGGCGATCGACGATATCGTCGTTCCAGCGGGTCGATACGATGGCGATCTTGACGCGCTCGCCGTCGAATTCTCCTTGGATGGTCTGCATGCTCGCTACTCTTCCGTTGGCTGCGCCGCATTATCGCACGAGCGCCCGGCCGTGTTGACGTTTCCTGCGGCGCCGCAACCGGTCGACCGGGCCCCGGCGGACGCCCGGCGAACGCGGCACGCCGGGCACCCATTGCGCCGCCGGCCGGGCCGGGCACGGCCATCGCCACGGCGTCGTCGCAACGGCCATGGATCGAAAGGAGTGCGGCGCCTACTCGTGGCCGGCGATGCGCGCGAGGTAGCGCGCGATGATATCAATCTCGATGTTGACGCGGTCGCCGATACGGGTAGCGCCCAATGAGGTGTGGTGCATGGTGTGCGGGATGATGTTGACGCCGAAACGCCGGCCCGCCACTTCGTTGACAGTGAGGCTGATGCCGTCCACCGCCACCGAGCCCTTGGGCGCGACGTAGTGCGCCAGATGCCTGGGCACCGAGAACGTCAGCCGCCAGGAGCGGGCGTCGGCCACCATTTCCTCGAGCACGCCGATACCGTCGGCATGACCGGCGACCATGTGCCCCCCCAGTGGATCGCCGGCCCGCAGCGGCGCTTCCAGATTTACCGACGAACCCACCGAACGCTGGCCAAGCGTGGTCAGCGACAGGGTTTCCTTGGAAACGTCGGCCGCGAAGCGCGAGCCGTCGATCTCGGTCGCGGTCAGGCACACGCCGGATACCGCGATGCTGTCGCCGACGGCGATGGGGCCGAGATCGGTATCGCCGATATCGATGGTCAGCCGGGTGTCGCCGTCCTGGGCCTGCTGATCGACGATCGTGCCGAGCCCTTTGACTATGCCTGTAAACATGCGGTCATTCCGATTGAGACAGCGCCGGCCGCGCCGTGATCTTCAGGTCCGTGCCCACCGGCTCGATAGTGTCGAACACCAGGGGCTGGGCGTCGTCCAGGCCGACCGTTCCGGACAGCGCCATCAGCGCGCGGCCGTTGGCCCCGATGAGCAGCGGCGCGACATAAATCACGAACTCGTCGACCAGCCCGGCCCGGGTGAGCGCGCCGGCCAGCGTCGGCCCGGCTTCCACCAGCACGTCGTTGATCTCGCGCTCGCCGAGAATCGCCAGGATGCGCGGTAAATCCAGCCCGCCGTCGCCGCGCGGCACGACCCAGACCTCCGCGCCCGCGGCTTCCAGCGCCTGCCGGCGTTCGCTGTCCTCGCTGGCCGTGACCACCAGCGTGGCGCCATCGAGGCCCAGCATGCGCGCATCCGTACGCATGGCCAGGTCGCTGTCCAGCACCACCCGCAGCGGCGGCGGCCAGTCGCCCGGCAATCGCACATTGAGCGACGGGTCGTCCGCAGCCAGCGTGCCGTGCCCGATCAGCACGGCGCCCGATTCCGCACGCAGACGATGGACATCATCGCGCGCGACCTCGCCGGTGATCCATTGACTGCTGCCGTCGGCCGCCGCGGTACGCCCGTCCAGGCTCATCGCCAGCTTGATGCGTACGCGCGGGCGCCCCTGCGCCATCCGCAGATTGAAACCGGCGTTGAGTGCGGCACAGGCCTCGGCCATGACTCCGGTGACGACCTCGATACCGGCGGCGCGCAGGGCCGCGATGCCCTGCCCGTTCACGGCCGGGTTCGGGTCCTGGGCGCCGATCACGACCCGGGCGACGCCGGCCTCGATCAGCGCCTTCGTGCAGGGCGGCGTGCGGCCGCTGTGACTGCAGGGTTCAAGGGTGACGTAGACAGTGGCCCCTTTCGGGTCGTTGCCGCGGGCACGTACGTCGTCCAGCGCCCGCACCTCGGCATGGCCCTCACCGGCACGCTGGTGCCAACCTTCGCCGCGCACGACGTTGCCCTGCGTAATCACGCAGCCCACGCGCGGGTTGGGCCGCGTCGTGTACCAGCCGCGGCGCGCGAGTTCCATCGCGCGCTGCATGAAAAAGGCGTGCAAGGCCCGGCGGGGCTCGATCGCGCTCATGAGGAGTCCTTTCCGGAATCGATCAACGGCAGCTGGCCGCTGTCGCGGCCCGGCGTGGATTCCAGCCGCTCGATTTCCTCGCGGAACGCCTGGACGTCCTCGAAACGACGATACACCGAGGCGAAACGCACGTAGGCCACCTGGTCGAGTTCGCGCAGTTCGTCCATCACCCATTCACCCAGCTTGCGCGAGGCCACATCCCGCTCGGGATCGGCGCGCAGGCGCTGCTGGATATGGCTGACGGCGGTATCCACCGCCTCCGGGCCGACAGGGCGCTTGTACAACGCCCGGGTGATGCCCCGGCGCAATTTATCCACATCGAACGGCTCGGGTGTGCCGTCGTTCTTGACGATGCGCGGCATCAGCAACTCGGCCGTTTCGAACGTGGTGAACCGGGTGTGGCAGTTGGGGCACTCCCGCCGGCGCCGCACCTGGCTGCCCTCGGCGGCCAGGCGGGAATCGACCACGCGGGTGGCGCGTTCGTCACAGAATGGACACTGCACGATAAAAGCCCCGGCTCGCGCGGCGCGATATCAGGCCGCGCCGCGCGTGGCCGCGCGATACACCGGATAGCGCGAGCACAGTTCAGCCACCGCCGCACGGACCCGCGAAACTTGCGCATCGACATCACCCCCGTCGGCGTGGGTGTCGAGTACGTCGCAGATCCAGGTCGCGACCTGGCGCATGTCGTCCACGTTGAAGCCGCGCGTCGTGGCCGCGGGCGTGCCGATACGCAGGCCGGAGGTCACGAACGGCGAGCGCGGGTCACGCGGCACGGCGTTCTTGTTGGCGGTGATATGCGCCCTGCCGAGCAGCGCCTCGGCATCCTTGCCGGTGATGTCCTGCTTGACCAGGCTCACCAGCATCAGATGGTTGTCGGTACCGCCCGAGACCACGTCGTAGCCGCGCTCGACGAATACATCGGCCATCGCGGTGGCATTGTCGACGATGCGCCGGGTGTAGCCCTGGAAATCGGCGTCGAGCGCCTCCTTGAAGGCCACGGCCTTGGCCGCGATCACATGCATCAGCGGGCCGCCCTGCGTACCCGGGAAAACGGCCGAGTTGAGCTTCTTGTAGAGCTTCTCATCGCCGGCCGCGGACAGGATCAGGCCGCCCCGGGGGCCGCGCAGGGTCTTGTGCGTGGTGGTGGTGACCACATGCGCATGCGGCAACGGGCTGGGATAGATGCCGGTGGCGACCAGGCCGGCCACGTGGGCCATGTCGACCATCAGCCAGGCATCGACCGCATCCGCAATCCGGCGCATGCGCGCCCAGTCGATGGCGCGCGAATAGGCCGAGAAGCCGCCGATGATCATCTTCGGCTTGTGTTCCTGCGCCAGGCGTTCGATTTCGTCGTAGTCGAGCCGGCCGGTTACTTCGTCGAGACCGTACTGCACGGCGTTGTAATGCTTGCCGGAGAAGTTGGGCGCGGCGCCATGGGTGAGATGGCCACCGGCATCCAGGCTCATGCCGAGGATGGTATCGCCCGGCTTGACCAGCGCCAGGAACACCGCGGCGTTGGCCTGGGCACCGGAATGCGGCTGCACGTTGGCGAAGTCGCAGTTGAACAGCTGACAGGCGCGGTCGATGGCCAGTCTTTCGGCCACGTCGACGTATTCGCAGCCGCCGTAGAAGCGCTTGCCCGGATAGCCTTCGGCGTACTTGTTGGTCAGCTGCGAGCCCTGCGCTTCCATGACGCGCGGACTGGTGTAGTTCTCCGACGCAATCAACTCGATGTGGTCTTCCTGGCGCTGATCCTCGTCGGCGATGGCGGCCGCCAGTTCGGGATCGAATTCGGCGATACGCTGATCGGCATCAAACATGGTTGAAGGCTCCGTTGCGACAATACGAAAGAAATCTCACACGAGCGCTCGCGGCGACCGCGCGGCCGGCCTGTTCAGCCCGGTAACGGGCCCGCTAGTCTAGCGCAGACCGCGAGCCCGCTTCAGCATCGGCTCAGCCGGCCGCGTCGCCGCCGGATTCGCCGGCCGCCGGCTTGGCGCGCAGACGGATGCCGAGCTCGCGCAGCTGCGCGGCGTCGGCCGTCCCCGGCGCGCCGGTCAGCAGGTCGGTCGCGGTCTGGGTCTTCGGGAAGGCGATTACCTCGCGGATCGAGTCCGCGCCGGCCATCAGCATCACCAGACGATCCAGGCCGAAGGCGATGCCGGCATGCGGCGGCGCACCGAACTTGAGCGCTTCCAGCAGGAAGCCGAATTTCTCTTCGGCCTCCTCGCGCGTGATGCCCAGTACCTCGAAGGCGGCCTGCTGCATCTCGGGCGAGTGGATACGCACCGATCCGCCGCCGATCTCCGAGCCATTCAGGACCATGTCGTACGCCTTGGCCATCGCCTGGTGTGGCGCCGCCTTGAGCGCTTCGGGGTCGTCGACCGCGGGCGCGGTGAACGGATGATGCGCGGCATACCAGCGCTTGGTGGCCTCGTCGTATTCGAACATCGGCCAGTCGACCACCCACAGCGGGGCCCAGTCGCCCTGGACACGGCCCAGATCGTGGCCGAGCTTGACGCGCAGTGCGCCCAGCGCGTCGTTGACCACGCTCGTGGCATCCGCGCCGAAGAACAACAGATCGCCGTCGGCCGCGCCCGTGCGCTCGACGATGCCGGCGACCGCGTCGTCCGACAGGAATTTGAGGATGGGCGAGCTCATGCCCTCGCGGCCCCTGGCGACGTCGCTGATCTTGACGTAGGCCAGACCCTTGGCGCCGTAGCGGCCGACGAAGTCGGTATAACCGTCGATCTGCTTGCGCGTGAGGCTGGCGCCGCCCGGCACCCGCAGCACGGCCACGCGGCCGGTGTCGCTGTTGGCCGGGCCGGAGAACACCTTGAACTCCGCATCCGCGACCAGGTCGGCGATGTCGACCAGCTCCAGGTCGATGCGCAGGTCCGGCTTGTCGGAACCGAAGCGCCGCATGGCCTCTGCGTAGGGCATGCGCGGGAACGGGTCGGGCAGTTTCACCCCCAGCACGTCGTCGAACAGTTGGCGAATCATCCGTTCGTTGATGCCCATGATGTCGTCGGCATCGACGAACGAGGCCTCGATATCGATCTGGGTGAATTCGGGCTGGCGGTCGGCGCGCAGATCCTCGTCGCGGAAGCAGCGCGCGATCTGGTAGTAGCGGTCCATGCCGGCAACCATGAGCAGCTGCTTGAACAGCTGCGGCGACTGCGGCAGCGCGAAGAAATGCCCCGGCTGGGTACGGCTCGGCACCAGATAGTCGCGCGCGCCTTCGGGCGTGGCGCGGGTCAGGATCGGGGTTTCGATATCGAGAAAGCCGAGATCGTCCAGCGCGTGGCGCACGGCGCGGGTGACCTGCGCGCGCAGCTGCATGTGGCGCTGCATGCGCGGCTTGCGCAGCTCGACATAGCGATAGCGCAGGCGCGCGGCGTCGCCGACCGTCTCGGTCTCGTCGAGCTGTAACGGCGGCGTTTCGGAGGCGTTGAGGACTTCCAGCGATGTGGTGTAGACCTCGATCTCGCCCGAGGCCAGATTCGCGTTGACCGTGCCTTCCGGGCGCGCCCGCACGCGGCCGGTGACCTTGATCACGTATTCGCTGCGCAGGCGCTCGGCGGCGGCGAAGGTTTCGGCCTCGTCGGGATCGAACACGACCTGGATCAGCCCGCTGCGATCGCGCAGATCCACGAAGATCACCCCGCCATGGTCGCGGCGCCGGTGCACCCAGCCGCAGACGGTGATTTCGCTGTCAATCGCAGCGGCGGTGACTTCGCCGCTGTAGTGGGATCGCATCATGGCGCGCGCCTCAAGCCTCGCAAAAGAGCGCGAGTCTACCAAGAGCCCGGCCCCGGCCGGTAGCCCGGCGTGAATAATTCGGCTCGAGCCGCGCGCTTGGTAGGCGCGGCTCGCCCCCGGCATCAATCGCTACCGGCGCTCGACGACTTGGGCGCCGGTTTCGCGCTTTTCGACTCGCCGCTCGCCTTGCTGCCCGCATCCGCGGATTTCGACTCGCCGCCGGACGATGCGCCGCCACTCGACGACTCGCCGGCCGAAGACGGCTTCGACGCATTGCCGTCGCCGGTGACGTTGCGACGATTATCGGATTTGAAGTCGGTCTCGTACCAGCCGCCGCCGGCCAGACGAAAACCCGCGGCCGAGACCTTGCGCTTGAGCGCGGCCTGGCCACAGGCCGGACAATCGGTCAGCGGCGCATCGGACAGCTTCTGCAGCTTCTCCAGCGGCTCACCACAATTCGTACACACATATTCGTAAATCGGCATTTCCGGGCTCCCAGTGCCAATCGTCGGATTGAAACGCGGCGTATTCTATCCCACCGCGCGCAATGCGCCAGAGGCGGCGGAGCGTCCGATGCCGTAATACGAAAAACCCGCGGCGGCGACATACGACGGCTTGTAGATGTTACGGCCGTCGACCAATACCGGCTGCCGCATGCGCCGCGCCAAGTCGTTGAAGTCCGGCGTCCGGAAAATATGCCACTCGGTGACCAGCACGAGCGCATCGGCATCCGTGGCGGCCTCCTCGGCGTTCCGGCAAAGCACGAGATCATCGCGCGCCCCGTAGATGCGGCGCGTCGCCTCCATCGCTTCGGGATCGAAGGCATGCACCGTGGCGCCGGCCTGCCAAAGCGCTTCCATCAGGGTACAGGCCGGCGCTTCCCGCATGTCATCGGTATTCGGCTTGAACGCCAGGC
Organism: Salinisphaera sp. RV14; assembly: GCF_052044135.1. Classification (NCBI taxonomy): domain Bacteria; kingdom Pseudomonadati; phylum Pseudomonadota; class Gammaproteobacteria; order Salinisphaerales; family Salinisphaeraceae; genus Salinisphaera; species Salinisphaera sp. RV14. The sequence goes on along the minus strand of NZ_JBQDYF010000008.1, from coordinate 10,230 downwards.
CCCACAGCGCAATGGTCTTGCCGGCCAGGTCGCCGCCGAAGTGCGCGTGCAGCTTGTCGAACAATACCGTCTTCTGACGGTTGTTGACGCGCTCGACGGCGTTGATGATCTCGGTGTCGTAGCCGATCTTGGCCGCGGTGTGCGCCAGCGCGCGTACGTCCTTGGGGAAACAGGAGCCACCGAAACCGCAGCCCGGGTAGATGAAGTGATAGCCGATGCGATGATCGGCGCCTATCGCCTTGCGCACCTGCTCGATATCGGCTTCGAGCCGGTCGGCCACCTGCGACAGTTCGTTCATCAGGCTGATCTTGGTCGCCAGCATGATATTGGCCGCGTACTTGGTCAGCTCGGCCGAGCGGAGATCCATCACCATGGTGCGATCGTGCTGGCGATTGAACGGCGCATACAGGGCACGCAGATGATCGGCCGCGCGCTCGTTGTCCACGCCCACCACCACGCGATCGGGCTTCATGAAATCGTCGATCGCAGCCCCCTCCTTGAGGAATTCCGGGTTGGAGGCCACGTCGAACGCCACCGTCACGCCGCGCGCGGCGATCGCCTTGGCTAGCTGTTCGCGCACCCGGTCGGCGGTACCCACGGGCACGGTCGACTTGGTGATGACCAGCCGATAATCGTTCATGTGCTGGCCGATCGTCTCGGCGACCTTGAGCACGTACTTGAGATCGGCGCTGCCATCCCCGTCCGGCGGCGTGCCCACAGCGATGAACTGGAGCATGCCATGCTCGACGGCGGCCGCGGCGTCGGTCGTGAAACGCAGGCGGCCGGCGTCTACGTTTTCGTGCACGAGCGCTTCCAGCCCCGGCTCGAAGATCGGGATTTCACCGCGCGTCAGCCGCGCGATCTTGTCTTCGTCGATATCCACGCACACCACATGATTGCCGCTGTGGGCCAGGCATGCCCCGGTGACCAGGCCGACGTAACCGGTGCCGAAGATCGTGATGCGCATGATGACCCCTTGTGCTGAGTAGGCGGGAAAGCAGTTGGACGGTTCGCCAGTATGGGTTTTATCGACAATGAAGCGAACGCGCAATGCGCACAAAAAAAAGGCCGCAAACCCTGCGGCTTGCGGCCTTTGGCCATTGAAGAAAATGGCGTCCCCAAGGGGATTCGAACCCCTGTCGCTGCCGTGAAAGGGCAGTGTCCTAGGCCTCTAGACGATGGGGACTGACTTTGGTGGAGCCAGGCGGGATCGAACCGCCGACCTCAACACTGCCAGTGTTGCGCTCTCCCAGCTGAGCTATGGCCCCGATGACCTTGCGAGCGGCGCATTATAGACACGCGATCCGCCGTTGCCAACCCTCCGCTTGATTATTTTTGTACGGCCGAGATCAGCACCTCGATCACGTGATCCTGATCCGCGCTGTCGAGATAGGGATGCATCGGAATGCTGAGCACGCGCCCGGCGGCCGCATCCGATTCGGGCATCGGCGCATCCGAATATAGCGGCGGTTGACGATTGAGCGGCACCGGGTAATACACCGCGCTCGGAATGCCGGCGGCGTCGAGCCGGCTGCGAACGACATCGCGATCGTCGACCTGGAGGGTGTACTGTGCATACACGCTCGTGGCGCGCTCATCGAGTACCGGGGTGACGACATGCCCGGCCAGCCCCTCTCGATAACGCGCCGCCACACGCTCCCGGCGCACGACCTCATCGTCGAACACGTCCATCTTGGCCAGCAGGACCGCTGCCTGCAGCGTATCGAGCCGGCCATTGATGCCAAGCATCGGGTGGTGATAAGGCGCCGTCTGTCCATGATTGCGCAACTGACGCATGCGTTCGGCCAGACCGGCATCCGTGGTGAACGCCGCCCCGCCGTCGCCGTAGCACCCCAACGGCTTTGCCGGGAAGAACGAGGTCGCCGCCAATAGCGAAGCGCCGCACGAGCGTTGCCCGGCAAACGTCGCACCGAAACTTTGCGCACCATCCTCGATCACCGGCAGGCCGTAGCGCTCGCCGATGGCGTTGATCGCCGGCATATCGGCCATCTGCCCGAACAGGCTCACCGGCATTATCGCCTTGGTGCGCGGCGTGATGGCGGCCTCGATGCGGCTGGCATCGATGTTGTAGGTCGACGGATCGATATCCACGAACACCGGCGTCGCGCCCAGCAGGCCGATCATCTCGCCGGTGGCGATGAAGGTGAACGGGCTCGTGATCACCTCGTCCCCCGCGCCGATGCCCAGCGCCATCAGGGTTACCAGCAGCGCATCGGTGCCGCTGGAAAGCGCCACGCAGTGCGCTGCCCCCGTGTATTCAGCCAGCCGCCGCTCCAGCGTCTCGATTTCCGGGCCGTTCACGTAGCGGCCATGATCGAGCACGGCATGGATGCCCGCATCCACCTCTGCCTTGATGCGCCGATACTGCGCCTGAAGATCGATCAACTGCATGACGGCCACCCCGAAGCCCGGAAACTGTTGCCAACCCGCGGGGAGTCTAGCATCGGCCCCGCTGAACGCAGGCGATATACGTTGACCGCCGGAAAAAGCGCGGATAAACTGCGCGTCCTCGGGCGGTTAGCTCAGCGGTAGAGCACTGTCTTCACACGGCAGGGGTCACTAGTTCGAATCTAGTACCGCCCACCATCTCGATGATTCACGGCGCCGTTATCGGCGCCGTTTTTCGTTGGGTGTGAGCCGCCCGTGCGCTAGCCACGGGCGACTTGCGCCGGCCCGGCATCGGCATTGCGGTAGCCGTTCGGATTTTCGCTCTGCCAGCGCCAGGCATCGCGCATGATTTCGCCCAGGCCCCGCTCGGCGCACCAGCCGAGATCGCGCTCGGCCCGCGACGCGTCCGCCCAGCATTCGGCCACGTCCCCGGGCCGCCGCGGCGCCATGCGGTATGGCACGTCGCGACCGGCGGCGCGCTCGAAGGCGCGAATCATCTCAAGCACGGAATACCCCCGGCCGGTGCCGAGGTTCCAGGTATGCAACCCGGCCTCGCCGGCAATGGCATCGAGTGCCGCGCGATGCCCGTCTGCCAGATCCATGACATGGATGTAGTCGCGCACGCCGGTGCCATCCCGGGTGGGATAGTCGTCGCCGTAGACCGCGAGTTCCGGCAGCCGGCCGACGGCGACCTGGCTGATGAACGGCAGCAGATTGTTCGGCCGGCCCTGCGGATCTTCGCCGATGCGCCCGCTTTCATGCGCCCCGACCGGGTTGAAATAGCGCAGCAGCGCGATGGACCAACGCGGGTCGGCGGCCTGTAGATCACGCAGCAGCCATTCGATCATCAGCTTCGAGCTGCCATACGGGTTGGTCGGTCGCCCCGTGGGGGCTTGTTCCGACAACGGCATGTCGCGCGATTCGGTATAGACCGTGGCCGATGAGCTGAACACGAGCGTACGCAGATGGGCCCGTTCCATGGCCTGGCACAGGGTCAGCGTCCCGGCCACATTGTTCTCGTAGTAAGCCAGCGGCTTTTCCGTGCTCTCGCCGACGGCCTTGAGGCCCGCGAAATGAATCACCGCATCAATGTTCGAATCGGCGAATACGCGGTCCAGATGCGCGCCGTCGCGGATATCGCCCTCGATGAACGCGATCTCGCCGCCCGTCAGCTGCTCGACGCGATTGAGCGACTCACGCGAGGCATTCGAGAGGTTGTCGTACACGACAACCTCGTGGCCGGCCTCGATCAGCACGAGCGCCGTATGCGAGCCGATAAAACCCGCGCCGCCAGTCAGAAAAACCTTCATTACAAAATCTTCCGTCGTTTGTTTCGTGCCCCGCCCTAGCCGCGCAGCGCCACGCTCAGCCCGATCAGGCCGAGCACCCAGACGCCAACCGCGGCAGCGAGCAATAGTTTGGCCGGGATCGTCACGCGACGCCAGACATAATCGCCCACCAGCACGCCGGCACCGGTATAGACCAGAGCGGCGAACAACGCCCACCCCAGATGGCCATCCGTATATAACCAGCCGGGCACTCAGTTCCCCTCTTCGCGCATGGCGACCAGCGGGCTTTCACCCGCGCGTACGCGCGCGCCGCAACGAACCCGGCATGGCAACGAGGCCGGCACCTCGAGCACGACCGTACTGCCCAGGCGGATACGGCCGATACGCTGGCCACGCTCGACATCCGCGCCCGGCGCCACCCAGGTCTCGATGCGACGCGCGGCCAGACTCGTGATCTGGCGCACCGCCACCGGCCCGATAACAGAGTCCAGCACGGTACGCGTCTGCACCGGACAATTCTTTTCACGCAAAAACGTGAATTCACGCCCCTCGCCATCGGTGTAGCTCGCCCCGAGCCGCTCCACGGCCATGACCCGGCCGGCGACGGGGCTACGCTGGACGTGCATGTCCCAGAATGACAATGCAATGACAATGTAGCGAGTACCATCGCGACAGTCCGCGCTGGTCACGAGGCCATCCGCCGGCGCCAGCAACGTGTCCCCGACCGGTATGATCCGCTCGGGATCGCGATCGAAGAAGGCGAGATAACGCGGGTGAAATTGCTTGTCCCTGAGCCAGCCACGGATTTGCGCTTCAGGCCAGCGCTGCCGCGGCGGCAAGAGCGGCCGAGTCAGCGGCGATGGATAAGGCCAGTGACGTACGAGCAATGCCAGAGCCCAGCCCATCACAGCGAGAACGACGAGCTGCGCCGCGAGCATCACGCCACGTCGGCCGGATCTTCAGCGTGCGCGTCCAGCCAGGCCTGGAGCTCTTCGCACGCCCCGCGTACTGCCTCGGGCAGCCTCGACTCGCGGCCACGCGGGCGCTTGATCCGAATGCGAGGCGCCCGTTTGCCGCGGCGGTTTCCGAGGCCGATGATCTCGAAGATACCTTCGAGCGTTGCGGCCGGTGCAGCCAGAAGCGCAGTCTCGGAAATCAGATGTGCGGCGCTGCGCTTGCTGAGCCGCTGCCGCCGATAGGCATTGTGGATGGCATACCAGGTGAGCGCCCAGACCGCGGCCGCATCGATATCCGGCGCACTGGCGATCGAAGCAAGCAACGAATCGTCGTCATGCTCGAATTTCTCGGCGAGAAATCGTCGCGTATCGGTTTCGTCGAGCACGCGGGACGCGCGCGCGATAAAGCGTTCGAACGGCTCGTAGAACCAGAGCACGCGCGCCGGCGAGAAACGCTCGACCAACGTGCCAATCGAATCGGATTCGCCGCCGGCGACGATAATCACCGACGGCGCCCGCGACTTGCTGATCACGCCACGTACCACATCGTCCGGCCGCAGGCGCTGGTCTTCGAAGACCCTCGGATCGAGCGCGCGATAGACGTCGGTATCGAAATTCGACTCCAACGCGTTCACGACCTGACCGTTGGCGATATCCGGCGTGCCTGCCATAAACACGACCAACGGTGTCTCGTTGGCACCACGCCCACCCCAGAGCCGTTGATAGAGTCGCTTACGCAGCAGCAATCGTCGTCGACGCTTGCCGGCGGCAGTATCCGGCGTCGGCAAATCGCTGTCGGTCATTCGAGCGCTCCAAAACGGCTTTGTGAGTTCGGCATTGTAATAGGTAAACCGTAGCCCCGTACGCTCGCCATCATGCGCCGCCTATATCTCTGCGCAACATCCGCGTTATACACTGCGAACCGGGATTATCTATATTTTTGTTCTTCGGCACGATGAGACGCCGACCGCAAAAGGTAACGCAAGTGCAACGCCACCGACTCAATCCTCGCGAGCTCCAGCACGCCTACACAGCCCATCGCGTGGCCGACCATGTCATGGCCAGCCTGAACACCGATGAACTGCTCGCGATCCGGGACGAAGAAGTCTTGCAACCCGACCGACGGCTGATCGATTTCAAATATTTCAATATCCGCCCGTGGATCGTCGAAAACATCAAGCGGGCACTCCGCCTTGGCCTTCATCAACACCGCGGACGTCGTATTCTCGACATCGGCACCGGGTTTGGTTACTTCCCGTATATCTGCGAGTTTATGGAACACCAATCCGCCGCGCTGGATATTCCGGACCACCGCCTGTACGACCGTGTGATCGACGCGCTAAAGATCAACCGGACTCATCACAAGGTCAACCCGTTCGAGCCGCTACCCGCCCCAGAGCGGCCCTACGATTACGTGACTGCCTATCAGCTTGCCTTCAACCGGCCCGGCACGGACGAGCATTGGGGGGCTGCAGAGTGGGCTTTCTTTGTCGAGGACGTGCTCAACAATCAGCTCAAGGACGGCGGCCGCCTGCACATGGAACTCAACTGGTCGTTCCCGATCAATGCATGGTACGACAAGGAAACAAGGAAACTTTTCGATAAACACCAGGCCACTCGAACCGGCAACGAAGTCGATATCGTCAAGCGCTGAACGCCCTGGGTAGGCATGCTGGACGCTTGGCCATCGGCAGGCTCGGTCGAGGGCCCCCAGGCGACACAGGCATAACGCGGAGACTGCGCATGCGGCGAACCCTACCCTTTCCACGATGCCTGCGTCGCACTCCGCGGGCGCTGCCCATTGGCTTGATGCTGCTGGTTCAGGTTTGCATCGGTCAGGCGGCAATGGCCGCCAGGCCACCGGCTATCGTCGATGTGCATATGGCGCGCCTCGCGCAACATTGCCGCGGCTCCATGCCCGCGACTTTTGGCCAGCCGTTTCGGAAAGGCGATCTCCCCGCTGGTCGGCGTGTGGTCGTATGGAACGGCACGACACCGTTACCGACCCAAACAGATGTAAAGGCGCGGAACGCTGATGGCTCGGTGCGTCATGCCGTGATCACGGTCGACGTCCCATGCGGCTTATCCAGCAAACAGCCGCTGATACTACGCGCCGTCGCGGGATCGACTGCAGCTGCCTCCCCGTCGAGCGCTGTTCACGTCTCCGATATTCTTGCTTCAGGCTTCGATAGCCGCTTAAGCCTGCATGATGACTCGGGGCGACATTGGCATCTGGACGCACGGGATCTGCTCAAGCGAATCGCCGGACATAACGATTGCCGCGACGTTGCGATCTATTGCCGTCACTGGCTGAGCGGCCCGTTGGCCGGCGAGTGGGTGGTTGGCGCTCCGCCCGTCGACGACGACGGTCGACCGCATTCGCGGCTGATGGTGTTTTTTGCCGTGCGCGCCTATGGACCGGCCCCGATCCGTACGGTGCGCGTGGATACCACCGTCGAGAACGACTGGGCGTATCAGCCCGATCCCAAGAACGTGTCATATCAGGCCACGCTCTCGGTGGCGGGCGGCAAACCGTTCAGGATCGGGCCTATTGATCATTACGACAAGGCGCGCTGGCATCACGTGCTTTGGTGGGGCACAACCCATCAACCGGTCTGGTTCGCCGCGCTCGACGGACCGTATCTGCAAGCCACACCCGCGGTGCCGCGCTATCAGCGGATCGACCTGTCATCCTCCATGCTGGATCACGTGCGTCAGAGCTGTGCGCCAATGCAGCACTGCGACGTCATGATCCATATGGAGGCCACCGGCGCCCAGCCGCAGATCGGCCCACTGCCTCAATGGAGTAGCGCTTATGTGGTCGATCCCCATGATTATCGCGCGTACCGTTGGATGCTGGCTGATAGTGATGCGTTGGGCGCCTATGGCGTTCATTACCGAATGAAAGACACGGGTAATCCGCTCTCCATCGAGCGACACCCCTGCGCCACCCTCATTAGGGCAGCCGAACAACCCAGATGCGGCGTGGCTCCACATAACGACGACCGACTTCCGCATTGCAGCCATGACTGCAATACCCCGCTTGAAGCCGAGACAGCCCATCACGGCGCACCCGCCTATGTCGCCTACCTCGCAACCGGTGACTGGTACTACGCTCAGGAGTTATCGCTATGGGCAGACTGGGTTTTGTTCTATCAGAATCCGGCCTATCGAGGGTACCGAAAAGGCCTGGTCCACGACGAGCAGGTGCGTGGCCAAGCCTGGGCACTGAGAACGATTGGAGATGCGGCGTATCTGTTACCCGACGACGCACCATTGAAATCCTACTTCGAATCCGCGGTCGAAAATAATATCCACTGGTATAACGACCATTACGCCGACAACCCCAATGCCAACCGTCTGGGCGCCGTAGCTAATGGCTACGCGATTACTTACCCGCTTTCCGGGCCTGATAGCCATACCGCAACCGCGACTTGGCAAATCTCTTTTTTCAACTGGGCGGCTGGGAACTTGGCCGATATGGGTTTCGCGGGCGCCACGCGCATGCGCAACTATTTTTCACGCTTCCAGGTCGGCAGCCTGAACAGCCCGGGCTTCTGCCCAGTCATGGCCAGCGCTTATACGCTCAAGGTCCGCGACAGTCGCAAAAGCCCGATCTACACGGATTTTGGAACCGTCTATAAAAAGACTTTCCCTCACCTGGCGACTCTGGGTTGCGACGACAAGGCTCTCGCCAGGGCGCTCCAGCACATTAAAGGCTATGACGGATTCCCGTACCCGCCCGGCACGATGGTCGGGTACCCGGCGTCCGACACCGGCTTTGTCGCAAATTACCAGATCGGGCTCGCAGCGGCCGCCAATTCAGATCAGCCTGGCGCTAAAAATGCGTGGAAATGGTTCATGGATCGTCCTGTGCGCCCAGACTATACCCACGCCCCGCAGTTCGCCGTAATACCCTCGCATTAACTACCGAAATAGCCTTTCGGTTCTGACGCTGCCAGCACCTGTCGATGTCTCGCTTTGATGATTCGCCGGCCACACTTGATTCCAATCCGCTCAATGGCGCGAGCCAAGCATGCATAAACGCTTCGCCACCTCGCCGAGGTACTGCGCGCGAGTGCGAAAAGCATCGAATCCCAGCCATAATGCCACAATATGATCGGCACGCCGGTGTGACATGAGCGGACCAACGCAAAGCCGCAGGCGCTGCTTTTCCCGCAACCGCCCAGATCTCGCGTCGGGAGCGAACAGCCGCCCGACCGTCCATGGACTCATACTGCGCGAGGGTGGCGTTGCATGGCTCCGTACGACCGATGGGTACTTCGGCTTCAATTCTGGCGCAGCGCGGGTTCGGCTGCCACCTACACCTACCCTACCCGCTGCAACCGAAAGCATTGCTAACATGCTCCCCGGATATCCGATCCCGGGCCGACAAAATATGTCCATCAATCAAACCCGGCCCACCGACATAATCCGGCGACCGGCCCACAGAGCGAGGATGCGCGCCCCACTCCGGAAGCGCCGCTATAACTCCTCGACGATTACAGCGAGAATCTAAGTGAAAAAACAGCAGATATTACTCGTCGGCATGCCTCGATCCGGAACGAGCTGGCTGGCCAAGATATTCGACAGCCACCCTGACACTGCATATTTTCACGAGCCCGACAGCTCTATCAAACTGAATTTTCTCGATCTAGTCGAAGAACGCGAGCTAACAAATGACGACCTCGACCGCGTATCACGCACTATAAATTCGTTCTGGGCCAACCAGGAAGAACGAGTGATTGGCTCTTTACCGACATTCAGGAAAAACTATTTTTCCGGTGCGCAGTACACCATTTATCGCGCCAGCAATATCATTTCAAAATATAGTGTGCGCGCAATCGGTTCGCAGATATTGCCTCCCATACGGCCGATCGGCGACGCGAACACCCTTGTGTGGAAATCAATAGAGTCGCTTGGCAGGGTTGCCCAGATTAAACAGGCGCTAAGAGAGCAAATAAAAATAGTGCAGATCGTGCGCCACCCGGGAGGACAAATTTATTCCACGCTCACGGGCGAGTCGAAAAATAAATTTGGTGGCTATAGCGCGGCCGAGGATTTCGAGCTTTTACGACGCATCCTGAACACTTCAACAGCTGCTCAGCTGGGGTTTGACCCCGACGACTTGACGGCTATGTCGCCAGTGCAGAGGCTTGCTATGAAGTGGGCCGTTTATAATGACCATGCGATAAGTAGTCGTGCCTGCGACGTGACTGTGAACTACGACGCTTTATGCGAGTCGCCGTTAGCGGTGGTGGAGGCGGTGTTCGCGAAGATCGGCCTAGACGTCACCGACGAAGTTCGCCAATTTTTATTCCGCTCTACTGGCGAAGACCAGTCTAGATACTATTCGGTGTACAAAAACCCAAAGGCTTCATCCGAAAAGTGGCGTAGCCAAATGGCTCTCGCCGATCAACAGGAAATTGCGGAGCTCCTTAAAAACAGCCATGCCTACAGAATGTTTTCATGAAAATGGAAATATATCTGATTATAAAAGCCGCCCCCTCTTTGAACATTTGTAAACGGTCCACCAACCCCATCCTTCCGGCGGCATAACCGATAAGCCAATCTCT